>JAEUHB010000367.1 GCA_016794665.1 Opitutaceae bacterium | reverse complement strand
TCCGGCGCCGGCCGGAAATGCTCGCGCAGCTCCCGCTCCTGCTCCGCGACGAGCCGCCAGCTCGCGATCTTCCAGCCGCAGCACGCCGTGGTGCGCGTGCGCTTCACGCGCGCGAGCCAGGCCGGATCGTCGAGATCGAGGCTTTCCTCGCGGAGAACGTCGCGTTCCTCGGCCTGCCAGCCGGGCAGCCAGGTCGCGGCTCGCTGCACGAGGCGGGCCAGGCGGCTGTTTTTCTCAAGGGCGGCGCGCACCGCGCGCGGGAGCGTCGCGCGGCGCCGTGCCCATGAGTCGGCGGGCCCGGGGCGCGGCGGAAAAACGCAGCCGGGGCGGTCGCGCCACGCCGCGAAGCAATCCGCGTGCGGCCAGAACGCGAGGTTGAGCACCTCGATTTCGCCCGGGTGCGCGCGGGCCCACGCCATCCAGTGCGCGAAGCGGATGACTTGGTTGCCGAGGCGGCCGCCGCCGTGCGTGTAGATGACTTGGTGCGGCGGGCGGCTCATCGGGCGGCGCGCCAGCGCGGCGCGAGGGCGACGTAGTTCGCGTAGGCGTAGTGCTCCATCCACGCCCGGTAGTCGCGAAGCTCGAGCGCCCGGGGAAACAACTTCGCCAGCACGAAGCCCCGTGATTCCAGCAACCGGTAGAGGTCGCGCAGGGTCGTGCCGGCATCGAGCGCCGCGCCGCCGTATTCAAACTGGATCGCGTCGACGTGCCCGGGCGTCAGCTGATCGCCGAGGCCGCGGAGCGCGGCCAGTTCGTGGCCCTCGACATCGAGCTTGAGCAGATCGATGCGCGCGATGTGTTGTGCCGCGAGATAGTCGCCCAGCCGCGTCAGCGGCACCGTGATGGCGGCGGTCGCGCCGCCGGCGTGCTCGGCGCGCGGCACGAGCGAGGCCTGGCTGCTGCCCGCCCCGCCGTCGTGCAGCGTCGCCGTGCCGGCGCGATCGCTCAGGGCCTGCGGAACCAGCTGAAACCCTTTTTCCCCGGCGAATTTTTCGCGCAGCTCCGCGACGCACGCCGGCGACGGCTCAAATGCATGCACCTCCGCGACGACGCCCGCCGCGCGCGCCGCCGCGAATACCCCGCGGCTCCATTCGCCGCGATTCGCGCCGCCGTCGATCGCGAGGAAGGGCCCGCCTGCGCGGGCCGACCGATGCGCCGCGAGCAGTTCGCGCAGCAGCCAGGCCTCGCCGTTGCACTCCACGCGCGGGTCGTCGTTGTTCTCGGCGAGGCGCAGCGCCTGCCGGCCGAGCTGCCGCAGCACGCGGCGCCAGAGGGGAGCGCGGGCGCGCGGCGTCATGGGGCGCCGGGGTCGCCCCGCCAGGGCAGGAAAATCGCGCGCAACATGAGGCGGAGGTTCCAGCGCGCGCGGGCGTCGAGCCACTCGAGCCCGAAGATGGTGAGCGCGAAGGACGCCAGCGACGCCACGATCGCGCCGCGCGCGCCCCACGGCGGCACCAGCGCGAAGTTGAGCGCGAGGTTGAGCCCCGCGCCCGCGAGCGAGGTCAGCAGCGCGAACCGGAACAGGCCCTCGTTGGTGACGAAGAGGCTGCGCGCCACCCCGTAGTTGGTGAGGAAAAGCCGGAACACGAGCCACGGGATCAGCGCCGCCGCGCCCGCGTAGGCGCCGCCGTAGAGCAGATGCACCGCCGGCGGCCCGAGCAGGACCAAAGGCACGGCGGTGAGCACGAAGATTCCGAGCATCAGCCGATAGAGCCGGTGCAGCCGCGCCCGGTAAAGGTTTTCATCGTCGCGCCGCGCGCGCGTGAGCTCGGGCGCGGCCACCGTCTGCACCACCATCGGGACGAACGTGAACACGTTCACGAGCCGCAGCGCCGCGGCGTATTGCCCGAGCTCCTCGCCGCCGATCAGCGCCCCAAGCACGAGTTGGTCCGCGTGGGCCTGCGCCGAGATGGCGAAGCCCGAAAGCGTGAGCGGCCAGCTTTCGCGCAGCAGCGCGGCGACGCGCGCTCGCCCGGGCCGCCACTGCGCCCAGCGCGCGCCCGCGCGGCGCACGGCCCACCACCAGCCGATGGCCGCGAGGCCCAGCTCCGCCACGCCTGTCGCCGCGAACCACGCGAGCGGCGCGTCCCAGAGGATTAGCGCGACCCGGATGATGTTTGCACCCACGCAGGCGGCCATGCGGACGCACGCGGACACCTTCGATTCCCCGCGGGCTTGGAACCAGAGGTCCGCGATCTCCGGCACTTGCACGACGAGGCCCGCCCCCACAATCAGCACCAGCGAGCCGGCCGGCGCGCCCTGCCGCCATGCGATCGCCACGCAGGCGAGGAATCCCACCGCCGCTCCGGCCGTGCGCAGCGCCCACGCCGTGCCCAGCCAGCCCGCGGCCGCGTGCGGATCACGCACTAGCTCCCGCACCACGATCGGGCCGACACCGAGGGAGGTCAGCGAGCCCACCACGCCGACGGTGGCGAGGGCGAAGTTGAGCCAGCCGAAGTTCTCCGGGCCGAGGTGCCGGGCCATCCACACGCCGACCACCAGCCCCAGCGCCATGCGCAGAATCTGATCGGCAAACAGCCAGAACGAATTGTCGATCGCGCGGCGCAGCGTGGGGCGCCCTTCCAGGCGGGCCCGGATAAAACCGGGGAGGTGGTCGCTTTGCGGCATGTCGGCGCCGGGATCTCGGCGCAACCGCCCGCACAGGTCAACGCGCGGGCCGCAGTTTCTCGCCGGCGTGGAGCATCAGCGCGGCGCGGCCCTCGAGCGCGAGGCGCGCGAGGATGCGCTCCATGTGCTTGTCGATCGTGCGCGGGCTGGCGGCGAGGATGAGGCCGATCTCGGGGTTGGTCTTGCCCTGCGCGACCCAGTAGGCGACCTCGGCCTGGCGCGGCGTGAGGCCCAGCGCGCAGAGCGCGGCGGGGCCGGGTGGCGCGTGCTCCTCCTCGAGGACGAGCATCACCGTCTCGTCGTGCCCGGGGGACGTGAAGCGCCGCACCTGCAACGCACCCTCGCCCCCGGCAAAGCGGCCGCCGGCCGCCAGCGCGGCGGGCTTGAGCGCAAACTTCGCGATGAGGTCGTGGGCGAGGCGCGTGGCGAAGACGAGTTCCCTGCCGCGCGACAGCACGACGACCGCGCGGTCGAGCGAGCCGGCGAGCTGCGCCTCGGCGTCGAGCCGGATGGCGACCTCGGCCTCGAGCTCGGCGTTCTGCGCCTCGAGCTTCTGGCGCGCCGCCCGCAGCTCGAGCTGCACGTGCACGCGCGCCACGAGCTCGGCCACATGCACGGGCTTGGTCACGTAGTCCACCGCGCCGGCGTTGAAGGCCCGGACCTTCTGCTCCGGCGCGTCGATCGCGGTCAGGAAAATCACGGGCAGCTCGCGCCAGCGGGCGTCGGCCTGGAGCGACGCGCACACGGCGAAGCCGTCCTCGCCCGGCATCACCACGTCGAGCAGCACGAGATCAGGCCGGGTGCGCGCGAGCACGGCGCGCGCGGCCTCGCCGCTGTCGGCGAGCAGCACGCGCACGCCCTGGCGGCGCAGCGCGTCGCATACCACGCCGAGGCTGGCGGGCGTGTCGTCGACGACGAGGACGGTGGGGGAACTCATGGCAAATCGAGGAGCTGGCGGAGCCGCGGAAGCTGGAAACCCGCCGCGGCCTCGTCGAGTTCGTCCCAGCGCGCGGCGTCCGCGGGATGCTCCGCGCGCACGCGGGCCAGCGCGGCGCGAAACGCCTCGAGGTCGCCCTGCGCGAGCGCATCGCGGAGGACCGCGCGCGCGGCTTCGGGCAGCGGCGCCCGCGTCGAGGCGCCTGACCCAAATGGCTGGCGCGAGCCCGTCGCCGCCGCCGGCACCCAGCGCAGCGCGAGCAAGGCGCCCAGCTTCTCGATCAGATCCGCGGTGCGAAACGGCTTCGGCAGGAAATCGTCGCAGCCCGCGGCGCGCGCCTCGGCGGCGTCGAAGCTGATCACCGAGGCGGAGGTGAGCAGCACGCGCAGCGCGGCCGCGCGCGGTTGCGCCCGCAGGCGGCGCGTGAGCTCGAGCCCGTCCATGCCCTCCATCCGCAGATCTACGATGGCGAGATCGGGCCACGTGCCGCCGGCGGCCGTGAGACGCGCGAGCGCGGCCTCGCCGGAGTCGGCCTCGTCACATACGAAGCCCAGCGGCCCGAGGAGGTCGGTGAGCAGGCTGCGGTTGACCGCATGATCGTCGACGACGAGCACGCGGCGGCGCGGGCCTTCGTAGCCGGCGACCGCCGGCGTCTCCGGCCGCGGCGCCCCGGCATGGACGGGCAGCGTGACGGAAAACGAAAACACGCTCCCGCGCCCCGGCTCGCTGGCGAGCGCGAGGGTGCCGCCCATGCGCGCGACGAGCGCGCGGCTGATCGCGAGGCCGAGGCCGGTGCCCGGGGCGTTGGGCCGCGCGGTGCGGGCCTGCTCGAAGGGTTGGAAGAGCCGCGCTTGATCCGCGGCGGCGATGCCGGGGCCGGTGTCATGCACGGCGAAGGACAAGCCCTCGCCCTGCGGTTG
This sequence comes from Opitutaceae bacterium, assembly GCA_016794665.1. Lineage (GTDB taxonomy): Bacteria > Verrucomicrobiota > Verrucomicrobiia > Opitutales > Opitutaceae > ER46. The sequence continues at coordinate 17,269 of JAEUHB010000367.1, read as the reverse complement.
AGCGTTGAGGGTTGAAAGTTGAGCGACCGAACCAGCTGACTGGGAGACCCGCAGCGTCACGCTCCCGCTGGAGGTGAACTTCACGGCGTTGCCGATCAGGTTGTCGAGGACCTGCCGCAGTTTCTGCGCGTCGCCCTCGACCCACGCGGGGAGGTCGGCGGGGAGCTCGCGGTGGAACGCGAGGCGCTTGGCCGCGGCGGCGTTTTGATGCGCGGCGCAAAGATCGTCGAGCAGCTCGCGGAGGGCGAAGGGCGCCGGCCGCAGCTCGATCTTGCCCGCCTCGATCTTCGCGAGGTCGAGCACGTCGTTGATCATCCGGAGCAGGTGCTCGCCGCTCTGGTGGACGATGCGGATGCGCTCGCGCTGATCGGCGGCGAGGCGCGCGTCGCCCTGCAGGAGCTGGGCGTAGCCGATCACGCCGTTGAGCGGCGTGCGCAGCTCGTGGCTCATCGCGGCGAGGAAGGCGCTCTTGGCGCGGCTCGCCGACTCCGCGGCGTCGCGCGCCGTCGCGAGGTCGCGCGTGCGCTCGGCCACGAGCGCCTCGAGCCGGCGGCGCTCCCGCTCCGCGTGGCTGAGCCGCCAGCGCACAAAGCCCGCGACCGCGCCGAGCGCGAGCAGCGCGTAGAGCCCAAACGCGAGCGGCCGCAGGTGCCAGGGGGGCGTGACCCGAAACGTGAAGGTCGCCGGCGCACCAACGAGGCCCTCGGCGTCCATGGCGCGCACCTCAAAGGTGAAAGGCCCGCCCCACAGGCCGGTGTAGGTGGCGGTGGTGCGGTCGCTCCAGGGTGACCACGCGTCGTCGTAGCCGCGCAACCGCGTCTGGTAGCGCAGGCCCGGGCCCGCGCCGTAGCGCGGCGCGGCGTAGGCGAGGATGAGCGGGGCGTGCCCGTGCGGGAAATGCGGCGCCTGGCCCTCCGCCTCCGTCGCGCGCTGCGTGCCGTCGGGCAGCGTGACGCCTCGGATCAACACCGCCGGCGGCGCCGCGGGCGCGGGGGGTTGCGAAAGGTCGGCGCGCACGAGGCCGTCGGGCCCGGCGAGCCACAGCATCTCGCCTGCGCCCTCGCGTTCCCAATGAAGAAACCGGGCCCCGCCGAAGGCGACCCGATCGAGGATCTTCCGGGGCAACGGGGCAAACTCCGCGGATTGGCCGGCGCGTTGCGCAAGCGCGCCGAGCAGACGCGGCCACTCGGTTTTTTCCGTGTCAGCCTGGGCCCAGATGCGGTCGGGCCGATCAGTCGGGGTCAGGGGCCAGAGCTGCGTGCGCTCATGGCGGCCGGCGATTTGCCAGGCGTCCGCGAGCACGAAGCGATCAGCGGCGGCATCGTGGCGAAACGTGCCGGCGTCGGTGACGAAGAGCACGTCGTCGCCGATGTTGTAGACGTGGCTCCAGCCCTGGCCTTTGGGGAGGCCGTGGTCCTCGCGGTAGACGGTCACGGTCGCGCGCGGCCAGTCGTCGGGCGCGCCGGCCGGGCGGTTGAGCTTCAGAAAACCGCGCGTGGGCGTGCCCAGCCAGAGGGTGCCGTCGCGCTCCTCGGCGATCGTGCGGACCTCGGTGTTGAGGTTGGGGACGCCGCCTTCGTCGCGCCACGCGCCGTCATCGAAGCGCAGGACGTTGAAGCCCGTGAAGCGGCCGACGAACACGCGGCCGGGGTGGCGGGGGAGCACCGCGAGCTTGCTCACGCCGTCGGGCGCGTTGAGCACGGTGCGCGGCGCGGCGCCGGGCGCGAGCTGGATGACGCCGAGGGTCTGGGCGACGAGCAGCCCGGAAGGATGGCTGACAAGCGACCAGCACACGCCGGGGCCGGCCTCGATTTTTGCCATCCGCGCCACCTCGCCCGCCTGAGGTTCGGCCGGCACGAGGCGAAAGACGCCGCTCGCCGTCGCCGCGTGCAACGCGCCCTCGTGGCGCTTGAGATCATGAATGAGGCCGCGCGGCAGGCCCACCACGTCGTCGAAGGCGGTGAAGCGCGGCGAGGGCTCGACCCGCACGACGCCGTTGCCGGTGCCCACCCACACGCCGCCCTCGCGATCGGGCGTGAGGCTGAGGATGAGCTCGGCCCCGAGGCCGGTCGTGGCGGTGACGCGGTTGAGAAAATTGAACTCGCGGTCCGCGATGATCAACCCGGCCGCGCCGCCGTCGATCACCCGCGTGCCGTCCGGAAGCCGCACCATGTTGCGGAAGCGCCCCCGGCTCATCAGGGCATCAAGCGGGGTGGGGCGGCGCGAGACGCGGCCGTCGCGAATCTCGAAGCAGCCGGCGCTGAGCGTGGTGATCAGCAGGCCGCCATCGGCGAGCGCCTCGAGGTTGCAGAAAAGCCCCCCGGCGATCTCAGGCGCCGCGGTGACGCTCGCGAATTGCGCGCCGTCGAAGCGAAACAGGCCCACGCCCTGCCGGTGCAGGTAAAGTTCGCCGCCCGCGGGGAGCAGCATCTGGCGCGGCTTGTTGGCGTGGGTCCACGCATCGAACCGGCCATCGCGCCAGCGGAGCACCTTGGTCTCCGTGGCAAACCACACCGCGCCGTGCGCCGCCGCCGCACTCCAGACCACGCCGAGCGGACGGGCGTCCGCGGGCAGCTTGTCGGCGAGCGAGACAAAGGCGCCGCGCCCGTCGGCGCCGGGGGCGAAATAGCCCAGCTCGTCCGTGCCTCCGGCATAGATGCGGCCGTCGGGGCCGAGCACGACCGCGCGCACGAAGCTCGTGGGCACCGTGATGCGCCGCCACGTGGAGCCGTCGTAGTTGAGGACGGAGCCGCTGTTGCCAAACCACATCGTGCCGTCCGGCGCCTGCGCGCCCATCCAGATCTGCTGGTGCGCGCGGTAGTCGCGGGGCGTGAAGGCCTGCAGCAGGGGCCGGCCCGCCTCGCCCGCGGCGCCCCGCGCGAGCACGGGTGCGAGCGCAAGCACGGCGGCGATGAAGCGGAGGACCGGGGCGGGCACGCGCGAGGAGAGCGCGCGCGGGGCCGGCGCGTCAACCGCGGGGGCGGCCGCTTACGCGCAATCGCGTAAGTCCGTGCCCGCCCGCTCTCCGCGGCGATGGTCTGGCGTGTGCGCGCTTTCGGTGGGCGCGGACCAGCCTGCCGACGTGCGTTCCTTAGCGCGTCATGGCCGGCATCTCGACCGTTGTGGCCGGGCCGATCTTCACTTTCGGGTCCTTCAGGTGCGCGTCGAGGAAGCGTTCCAGCGCGACGGCGAACGAGATCGACTCGTTCTCGTTGCGGAAGCCGTGGCCCTGTTTGCCCTCGACGATCGACTGGTAGTCTTTGCCGTGTTTTTTCAACAGCGGCTCGAGGCGCGTCCAGTGGTTGATCACGACGCGCGGGTCCTCGGCGCCGTAGGCGTGCAGCGTCGGGATTTTCAGGCGATCGACGAGCAGGATGGGTGAGGTCGCGTCGCGCCAGACGCGGGTGGGGCCGACCCATTCGGTGCGGTAGTTGAACTCGTCGGCGTCGCGCCATGCGTCCTCGCCGCGCCGCCAGAACGTGAGCTCGAGATCGGAGGCGCCCACATAGTTGACGGCGCACGCGTAGAGGTCGGGCGTGAGCATCGCCCCGGCGAGCGACGCGTAACCGCCGTAGCTCGCGCCGTAAATCGCGATGCGCTTCGGGTCGGCGATGCCCTGCGCGATGGCCCACTGGACGGCGTCGGTGAGATCGTCCTGCATCGCGCGGCCCCATTGGTGGCGGCCCTTGTTGATGAAGTCGCGGCCGTAGCCGCCGGAGCCGCGGTAGTTGGCCTGGAGCACGGCATAGCCGCGGCTCGCGAGGAATTGCACGTCGGGATCGAAGCCCCACGAGTCGCGCACCCCGAACGGGCCGCCGTGCGGGTGCATGATGAGCGGCACTTTTTTCCCCTCCGCGCCCCGCGGCAGCGTGAGGTAGCCGTGGACTTCGAGGCCGTCGCGCGCTTGGTAGCGGATCGGTTTCATCGGGTTCAGCCGCGCGGGGTCGATGTCGCGGATGCGCTTGAACTGGGTGAGCGAGCCGGCCTTTTGGTCGAGCACGTAGAAGACGCCGGGCTCGCGGTCATGGCGCACGACGATGATCATCACGCTGCCATCAAGGGAACGGCTGACGTAATTGAGCTCGCAACCCGTGAACGTGGCGGCGAGGCGCGCTTGAAGCTTGGCGCGCTCGTCGTCGAACCAGTGGTAGTGGAGGCGATCCGTCTCGTAGCCCACGCCGAGCAGCCGCGAGCGATCGGGCGACGTGATCAGCTCGGTAATCTCGCCGGCGGGCGGCGTAAAGAGCGCGGGGCCGCGCTCCCAGGTCCGGGTGTTGACCGCGTAGAGCGCACCGCGGTCGTGCTCCTCGCGCGAGATGAGCCAGAGCGTGGAGTTGTCCGCGGCAAAGCTCTGCGGGTCCCAGGTCTCCGCGTAGCCGTGAAAGGGGTGGGCGGCCACGCGGCGGAAACGGCCGGCGTTGTCGTCGCGGTGCTCCCAGATGAGCGTCTTGCCCTCGAGCCGGGCGCGCAGGCGGAGGTGGCCGCGGTGATCAAAAAGCCATGCGTCCGGCTTGAATCGGTCCGACTCGCGCAGCTCCACGAGCGTGGTCCGGGCGCCGTTGCGGATGTTGAGCAGGCCGATCGTCGGCGGCGTGCCGACGAATGTGGCGTTGTCGATGTTGCCTGCGAAGATGCCGATCACGCCGAGCCGCTCGGGATCGGAAGGCAGGGGGTCGACGATGCCGGCGAAGTCGCCGGTGAGGTTGTTCTCGAGTCGCTGCGATTCGGCGAGGCGCACGACGGTTTTCCCCGCGAGATCGGTGGAGCCGATGAAGAATGACTCGTTGCCGCTGACGTCCGCCTGAAAAATGAGGCGGTCGTTTCCTTTCCAGAAAAAGCCGGCGATGCTCTCGTCAGTCCCGCGAAGAATCATGCGCGATTCCTTGGTCGCGCGGTCGAAAAGGCCGAGGGCGAGTTTCTTCTCGTGCGGGAACAGGAACGCGATCTTGGTGCCGTCGGGCGAGACGCGGGGCTGGCGCACTTGCGGCGCGGAGAAAAAATCCTCGGTCTTCAGCGGCTCGTTCGGCATGGCCTCGGCGGCGAAGACCCGGGCGGCGAGGACGAGGCCCGCGAGCAGCGCGGTGGTGCGTTTCATGCGCGGGGAATCAGCGCCGTTGCGGCGTGGAGTCAACCCGGCGGCAGGCCGAGCCGGCGGCGCAGCCACGAGAGGCCGCCGGCCTCTTCGGTAAATGCCCCGTCAAGCTGCGCCTCAAACGCCGCGTCGAGGATGGGTTGGAACTCGCGGCCGGGTTTCTGCCCGAGGGCGATGAGATGGCGGCCGAGCATGATGGGCCGCGGCGCGGCGTCGGCGAGCGCGAGGGCGCGGGCGGCGGCGCAGAGTTCGTCGATGCGCGCGTGGATGTCGGCGGAGGGCAGGGGTGGGCGGCCGTTGGCGTCGGCGCGCATCACGAGGGCGAGATCGTCGATCGTGGCGGGCGCGAGGCGGCGCGCGAGCCGGCGCACGCTCGTCGCGGAGAACGTCGCGGCGCCGTGGTGGTGCGCGAGGTGGTGGACGACGAGCGCGGCCACCGGCGCGTCGAGCTCGAGCGGGGCGCCGAGCCGCCGCAGAAACGCCTCCGCCATCGGGCCGCCGGCGGCCTCGTGGCCGGGGCTCGTCCAGCGCACGGCGCCGCGCTTTTCGGTGCGGACGGTCGTCGCGGGCTTGCCGAAGTCGTGCGCGAGCACGGCAAACATCAGCACCCGCCGGCGCGGCGCGGCGCACGCCGGCCAGTCGGGCAGGGTGGTGAGCGCATCGAGGCAGTGCTGGGTATGGGTGAACACGTCGCCCTCCGGGTGCCACTCGGGTTCCTGTGGCGTGCCGCGCAGCGCGGCGACCTCGGGGAAATGGGCCAGCCAGCCCGTCTCCTCCAGCACGGCGAGGCCGCGGCTGGGTTTCGTCGCCTTGGCGGCCCACTTTTCCCATTCGCCCCACACGCGCTCGGTGGGGAGCTCGCGAAACGTCCCCGCGATCGCGCGGCAGAGCGCGGCGGTCTCCGGCGCGAGCGCGAGGTCGAAGCGCGCGGCGAGCTGCATCCCGCGCAGCACGCGCAGCGGATCCTCGGCGAAGGCGGCGCTCGTGTGGCGCAGCGTGCGCGCCGCAAGGTCGCGCCGGCCACCGTGGGGGTCGATGATCTCGCCGGTGAAGGGATCGAGCGCGATTGCGTTGATCGTGAAGTCGCGGCGGGCGGCGGCCTCCGCGTCGCTGAGCGCCGGGTCAGGCGCGACGGCGAAGCCGCGGTGGCCGGCGCCGGTCTTGGACTCGCGGCGCGGGAGCGAGAAGTCGTATTCCGTGCCGCTCGCCCGGCTGCGGACCTTGAGCACGCCGAAGCTGCGGCCCACGACATCCGTCGAGCCAAAAGGATCGAGCACGCGGTGCAGGGTCTCGAAGTCCGCGCCGCCCACCTCGACATCGAAGTCCTTGGGCTCGATCCCGAGCAGCCAGTCGCGCACGCCGCCGCCGACGAGGCGCGGCCGGCCGACGCGGCGGACGGCCTCCAGCATCGCGCGCAGATCGGCGGGCAGGGAGAGGGGAGCGGTCATCCTTTGGCGCGAAAAGCGGCGACGGCGACCAACAGCCAGCCGGCCATGAAGGCGATGCCGCCGACTGGCGTGACCGGTCCCAGCCAGCGCGGCCCGCCCACCGCGAGCCAGTAGAGCGAGCCAGAAAAGAGCACCGTGCCCGCGAGCCAGAGCCACGCGGTCCACGCGGGGAGTCTTGAGTTGGAATCCGCACCGGCGGCGCGGGCCCATGCGCCGAGGGCCACGAGCGCGACGGCGTGGAGGAGGTGGTATTTCACACCCGTGTCCCAAGCGGTCGTCATGCCGCGCTCCATGAGCGTGGCCTTGAGTGCGTGCGCGCCAAACGCGCCGAGCGCGATGCCAGTGAGGCCGAGCAAGCCGGCGGCGAGGAGCGGGAGGCGGGAGGGGGACGGTGCGGTGGACATCGCCCCACCGTGCGGCCATCGTGGCGTCGAAACAAGATCGCACCGTGGCCGCCCCGGCGGGGCGGCAAAACCTGCGGGGCGAGTCGCTCGCCGTGGTGGAGACCGCATTCGGGCGGACCCCGGAAATGGGCGTTGACAGGGCTTGTGCGAACCTTAGCCCTAGACCCCTTTTCGCATGAAAACGTTACTTGTGACCAAGCAGACGGCACAACCCGCCAAGTGGCATCTCATTGATGCCGACGGCGTGCCGCTCGGTCGTCTCGCGGTGAAGGCCGCCAATCTCATCCGCGGCCGGCACAAGGCCGCTTACACGCCCAATTTCGACAATGGCGACTTTGTGGTCGTGATTAATGCGGAGAAGGTCGTCCTCACCGGCAAGAAGGAGGACCAGAACGAGTATATGTTCTTCTCGGGCTACGTTGGCGGCGAGACCTACAAGAGCGTCAAGATCATGCGCGAGCGCCGGCCGGATTTCCTCATCCACCACGCCGTCAAGGGCATGATGCCCAAGAACCGCATCGCGCGCCGTATGCTCACCAAGCTCCGGGTATTTCAGGGTCCTGAGCACACCCACGCGCCCCAATCGCCCCAAAAGATCAAAGTCTGATTTCCCCGCCCACGATCGCCATGAGCGCAGCCACTCCCGCCACTGTCTTCCTCGGCACCGGCCGCCGCAAGACCTCCACCGCCCGCGTCCGCCTCAAGGAAGGGACGGGCCAGTTTCTCGTCAACGGCCGCACATTCGAGAGCTACTTCACGCACGAGAATTTCTCCAAGCAGGCCTTTGCCCCGCTTCTCACCGTCGACCTGAAGGAAAAGGTCGATGTGACGGTCAACGTCCGCGGTGGTGGAGTCGGCGGTCAAGCCGGCGCGACGGCGCACGGCATTGCCCGCGCCCTGCAGAAGATGAACGCCGAGCTGCGGCCGGCCCTCAAAAAGGCTGGTCACATGACGCGCGACGACCGCATGAAGGAGCGCAAGAAGGCCGGTCAGCCGGGCGCCCGCAAGCGGTTCCAGTTCTCGAAGCGCTAAGCGCCATCGCTTCCGTCTTCCGAGGCCGTCTGCCACGTGCAGGCGGCCTTTTTGTTTTCCGGTTGTCCGGTTGGAACATTGCCTGCTAGCGGATGGACCATGAAATCACCCCTCGGCCGGGCCGCCGCCCTCGCAACGATTCTTTGGGTATCGGCTGGCCGGCTGTTCGCGCATCCCGGGCATGATGGTGATCACGACTTCACTTGGGAGCTCCGCCATCTGGTCGAGCATCCGTTCGCCACGGCGGGTTGGTTGGCCTTGGCCGGCGTGACGGCTGGCACGGTGTGGTGGGTGCTGCGCCTTCGGTCGGCGACGATTCAGAGTTTGCGCACCTCGCAGGCCAGCCGCGGGAAGTAACGCGCCAGGATCCGGCGCACGTCGCGCAACGCCCGGCGCAGCCGCACCGCATCCGGGGCGACGAGCTTGATGCTCCAGCCGCCGCGGCGAAGTGCACTCACGCCGAGCCAAAGCCCGTCGTCGTGCAAGGCCGCCAGCTCGGGCCGCCAGTCGGCCGACGGCCCAGGTGTGATGAACACCGCGTTGGCGAAACACGCCGCCGGTCCCGAGCCCGCGAGCGCCGCCAGATCGCGCAAGGCGGTGCCGCTCTGGTCGAATCGCTCACGCAGCACGAGTTCGCCGTCGAGCCGCACATCGATCGCGAGCGTGAGGCGGCTCCACGACCATGCCTCGCCGTGCGCCACACGGCCCGGCATCAGTTGATCAACATAAAACAGGCTGCCCCCTGGCGCCACCGCGACCTCGGTTTGCTGCCGAAAGGTGGAGCCGCGATGTGGCACGAGCGGCTCCGGCAGCACCTCGAGCCATGCGCCGTCAGCCACCGTGAAGCGTTGCCCACTCGCCGCGGAACCATCGCGCATCCGAAAAACGCGGCTCGCGCTCGGCGTCGTGACGAGCAGGGCGGCGCCGCGTTCTACCGCGATATCGGATTCCAGCCGGTCACCGGCGAGAATGCCGGCCGTGGGATTGACGACCTGCACCACCAGCGTGCGCGCGTCGGCGTCCCAGTAGGGTTTGCTGAGGTGAAACGGCGCGCGGAACGACTGCGCCGCGAGGACGGTGCGACCGTGGGCACGCACCGCGGCGCGCAGCGAGAGGTGGCCGGAGAAATCCGCCATCAGCGTGCGGGTGCGGCGGGCGACGGCTTCTTCCCGAAAAGGACCTCGCGTTCGATCCACGCGATCACGGCGTCGAGGTTGTGCTCGCGCTTGAGATCGCAGAACAGGAACGGCCGCGTGCCGCGCTGGATCTTGGCGTCGCGCTCCATCACGCCGAGGTCCGCGCCCACCAGCGGGGCGAGGTCGATTTTGTTGATGATGAGGAGATCGCTGAAACGGATCGCGGGGCCGCCTTTGCGGGGAATCTTGTCCCCCTCGGCGACGTCGATGACGTAGATGAAGGCGTCGACCAGCTCGGGCGAAAACGTGGCGGTGAGGTTGTCGCCGCCGCTCTCGACCAGCACGAGCTGCAGGTCGGCCGCGAACTTCGCCTCGAGGGCGCGGCACGCCTGCTCGTTCATCGTCGTGTCGTCGCGGATGGCAGTGTGCGGGCAGCCGCCGGTCTCGACGCCCGCGATGCGCTCGGCGGGGAGCGCGCTGTGCTTGATGAGGAACTGCGCGTCCTCGGAGCAGTAGATGTCGTTGGTGACGACGGCCATCGACCAGCGATCGCGCAGGCGCTGGCAGAGCTTGAGGCAGAGCATGGTCTTGCCGGAGCCGACGGGGCCGCCGATGCCGATGCGAGGGGGACGGGTCATGAGAAAATTGATCTCGGACTAAGCGCAAAGACGCGAAGGCGCAAAGGACTGAGGAAAGGAATTCCGTCTGATCGAACTTCGCGGCTTCGCGTCTTTGCGCTTCATTTTTAGGAGATGAACATTCGCGAGTCCGCGGCCTCGTGACGCGCCGCGGCGATGTCGAGCCAGGGATTGAACCAGCCGATGTCCTCGAACGCCGTCGTCTCGGCGGCGGCGATGATTCCGGGCGTGGCGGCGAGCGCCTCGATGAGGAGCGACTGCGATGCATTTTGACCGAGACGCAGGATCTTCATCGCGGCGGAAAGGAGCGACGAGATCGTCGTGTAGGAAATCCCGGCGAGCACCGCCGTGAGCGGGGCACCGAGCACGCGGCCCTCGAGGCCGGCGGAGATCGCGGACGAGTGCGGCCAATTCTCGGTGGTGGCGCGACGGAGAAATTCCTGCGCGAGCGGGTGGGCACGGAGCGTGGCCGCGAGTTCGGCGCGCTGGCGGCCGATATTCTCCGATGCGGCGCGGGCCTCGCGGGCGGTCTTGAGCGCGGACGAGAGCACGCAGAGTTCACCGATCCGTGACCAATTCTCGGCGCCCAGAACCCGCCAGGCGTGCGCGGCGAGGGGAAGTTCGCTGTGCCGGAGCGCGGGCAGGGCGGAGAGAAAGAGAAAATCGCGCAACGTGGAGCGGTCGCGGACGACGCCTTCCTGCACGAGCGGTTCGAGCCCGAAGGAGTGCGAGTAGCTGCCCGTGGGATAGAACGAGTCGCCAGCCTGGAGGAGGCCGACGAGCCACGCGGCGTCAGTGTTTGTGGCTGGGGCCGAGCTCATGGGTGGGTTGCGGGCCGCGCGCAAAGCGACCCGGGCGAAAGATGGCGGTCGTGGCGGTGAACGGGACCTTCAGCCGATCGAGGAGTTGGCGCACGGCGGGCTCGTCGGGTGCGAGCAGGCGGGCGGGCTCGGCTTGCAGCTCGAGATGGAGATTCCCGACAGCCCAACCGATGCCGGCGGCGGCGGACGGTGCGACCGCGAGTGAAATCTCGACGACGGGTTCGGGCTGCTGCGCGATCACATAGCGCGCGGCGGCGGACTGGAAAAATGGGTCGCCGTGTTTGAGCGGCGCGTCGAGCTCGAAGCCGAACTCCTGTCCGTCCTGCGCCGCGCCACGCCAGAGCCTCTTCGCGAGCGTGAGCCGATCGACGCGCAGCGTGATCTCAGGCAGCGCGGCATCGGGAGTCGCGAGCGGGGCTTGGATCAATCGCATTGAGGCGGAAATTGAACCACAGAGACACAGAGGCACAGAGAAAACCGGCCTGGGCTCTGTGTCTCCGTGTCTCTGTGGTTCAAGAAATCAGAACAGAAAATACCGCTGTGCCATCGGCAGCACTTTGGCCGGTTCGCAGGTGAGGTGCTCGCCGTCGGCGGTGACGTGATAGGTCTCGGGATCGACCTCGATTCTCGGCATGGCGTCGTTGAGAACCATATCTCGTTTGCCGACCTTGCGGCAGCGTTTCACCGGTTCGAGACGGCGCGCGAGGCCGAGGTCGGCGAGCTTGCCCTTCTTGAGCGAGGCCTCGCTGACAAAGGTGAGGCTCGTGGAGGTGAGTGCTTTTCCCGCGGCGCCGAATTGCGGGCGGTAAAAGGTCGGCTGCGGCGTGGGGATCGAGGCGTTGGGATCGCCCATGTTGGCCCAGGCGATGAAGCCGCCCTTGAGCACGGTCTCGGGTTTCACGCCGAAGAGCGCGGGCTTGAAGATTACGAGGTCAGCGAGTTTGCCGACCGAAATGGAGCCGACGATGTGGCTGATGCCGTGGGCAATCGCGGGGTTGATCGTGTATTTCGCGAGGTAGCGGAGCGCGCGGAAATTGTCGGCGGCCGGATGCGACTGGTGGGAGAGCGCGCCGAGCTGCGTCTTCATTTTGTGCGCGGTCTGCCACGTGCGGATGATGACCTCGCCGATGCGGCCCATGGCCTGCGAGTCGGACGACATCATCGAGATGGCGCCGAGATCGTGCAGGCGATCCTCGGCGGCGATGGTCTCGGGACGGATGCGGCTTTCCGCGAACGCGACGTCCTCGGGGATCTTCGAGTCGAGGTGGTGACAGACCATGAGCATGTCGAGATGCTCGTCGATGGTGTTGACCGTGAAAGGACGCGTCGGGTTGGTGGACGAAGGGAGGACGTTGGCCTCGCCGCACACGCGGATGATGTCGGGCGCGTGGCCGCCGCCGGCGCCCTCCGAGTGAAACGTGTGGATCGTGCGGCCCTTGAACGCGCGGATCGTGTCGTCGACGTAGCCGGATTCGTTGAGAGTGTCGGTGTGGATGGCGACCTGGACGTCGAGTTCGTCGGCGACGCCGAGGCAGACGTCGATCGCGGCGGGCGTGGTGCCCCAATCCTCGTGGAGCTTGAGGCCGATGGCGCCGGCGAGGATTTGTTCGCGGAGCGGGGCGGCGGTGCCGCAGTTGCCCTTGCCGAGGAAGCCGAGGTTCATCGGGTAGGCCTCGGCGGCCTCGAGCATGCGGTGCATGTTCCACTTTCCCGGCGTGCACGTCGTCGCGAACGTCCCGTGCGCGGGGCCGGTGCCTCCGCCGAGCATCGTCGTGATGCCTGAGCTGATGGCTTCGTCGATTTGTTGCGGGCAGATGAAATGGATGTGGGTGTCGATGCCGCCGGCGGTGACGATGTGACCTTCGCCCGCGATGACTTCGGTGGCGGCGCCGACGATCATCGGGTTTTTCCTTTTGGTCTTCGGATCGGCGAAAGCAGAGCCGATGCCGGATTGAATGCCCGGGTTGCCGGCGTGGCCGATGCCGACGATCACGCCGTGCTTGATGCCGATGTCGGCTTTGATGATCCCGAGGATCGGATCGAGGATGAGGGCGTTGGTGATGACGAGGTCGAGGCAGTCCTTGTCGAGGGCGGTGGGCGACTGGCCCATGCCGTCGCGGATGACCTTCCCGCCGCCGAACTTGATCTCGTTGCCGTAGCCGCCGCCCTCGGCGATGAGGTCGCGTTCGACCTGCACGAAGAGATCGGTGTCGGCAAGGCGCACGCGGTCACCGACGGTGGGGCCGAACATCTCGGCGTATTGGCGGCGGGAGAGTTTCAAAGGCATGGGAACTATTTCTTTTTCTTCGTGGGCGCCTTGGCCTTCACGTCGAGCTTGCCGTTGATTTTCGCGTTCAGGCCATAAACCTCGCGGGTGCCGGCGAGGGCGACGAGCTCAACTTCCTTGGTGTCGCCGGCCTCGAAGCGCACGGCGGTGCCGGCGGGGATGTTGAGGCGGAAGCCGTGGGCGGCGCCGCGATCGAAGCGGAGCGCCTCGTTGGTCTCAAAGAAATGGTAGTGCGAGCCGACCTGGATCGGCCGGTCGCCGGTGTTGGCGACTTCAAGCGTGAGGGTCGTGAGACGGAGATTCGCCGGGAGCGGCTCGCCCTCGGCGGGGATGATTTCACCGGGGATCATGATCAGCGAATGGGGTTGTGGACGGTGACGAGTTTGGTGCCGTCGGGAAACGTGGCCTCGACCTGCACCTCATGGACCATGTCGGCGACGCCTTCCATCACGTCGGACGATTTCAGAATCGTCGTGCCGTAGCTCATCAGCTCCGCGACGGAGCGGCCGTCGCGCGCCCCCTCGATGATCTCGTAGGTGATGATCGCGATGGCCTCGGGGTAATTGAGCTTGAGGCCGCGGGCCTGGCGGCGGCGGGCGAGATCGGCGGCGGTGACGATCAGGAGTTTTTCGCGTTCGCGGGGCGTGAGGTGCATCGGCGGAATTGCTGACCGCGGATTACGCGGATGGCGCGGATAAAAACAAACTCAGACCTGCAGGTGTTCCTTCACGACTTCGTCGGTGAGAGTGGCGATGGGGCCGGAGATGACGACGACACCGCGGTCCATCGCGTAATAACGGTCGGCGACCTCGCGGCAGAAGTCGACGAACTGCTCGACGAGCAGAATCGCGAGCGAGTGCTCCTGCTTGAGCTGCTGCACCGCGTTCTTGATTTCCGCCACGGCGCGGGCGGCCTCGTCGAGCGCGGCGGCGGGGGCGCGGGGCGCCTTCAGTTTTTTCAGGGTGTCGCCAATCTGATCGATGATCGACGGCTGGATGCCCTCGGTGGGCTCGTCGAGAATGAGGAGCTTGGGGTTGGTGAGCAGCGCGCGACCGATGGCGAGCTGCTGTTGCTGGCCGCCGGAGAGGACGCCGCCTTTGCGCGAGAGCATCTCCTTCAGCACGGGGAAAAGGCCGAAGACGCGGTCGAGGCCGGCCTTGGCCTCGGCGCCCTTGCGGCCGTGCACGACGAGGCCGATCTGCAGGTTTTCTTCGACGGTGAGGTGCGGGAAAATATCGCGGCCCTGTGGCACGTAGCCGATGCCGGCGCGGGCGCGGACATCCATGGGCAGTTTTTCGATGGGCTGGCCGGCGAGCGTGATGGAGCCGGCGCGCACCGGCAGCACGCCGGTGACGGAGCGGAGCGTGGTGGTCTTGCCGACGCCGTTGCGGCCCATGAGCGCGACGACCTCGCCCGGATGAATCTCGAGATCGACGCCGCGGAGGATGCGCGAGCCGCCGATGTAGGTCTCGATGCCGGAGAGTTGAAGCAGGGCGCTCATCGCGTGCCGTGTTTGCCTCGGCCGAGGTAGACCTCGCGGACCTTCTGGTCGGCCTGGACCTCGTCGAACTTCCCCTCGCAGAGCACGGTGCCTTGGTGGAGGACGGTGACGACGCCGTTGACGGCGATCTGTTTCACGAAGGCCATGTCGTGCTCGATGACGATGAGACTGTGTTTGCCGGCGAGCGAGAGGAGGAGCTCACCCGTGCGATCAGTCTCGTCGTCGGTCATGCCAGCGGCGGGCTCGTCGACGAGCAGCACCTTCGGCTCCTGCGCGAGTAGCATGCCGATCTCGAGCCACTGCTTCTCGCCGTGGGCGAGGAGGCCGGCTTTCCAGCTGCGCTTCGCGTCGAGGCGGACGGTCTTCAGGATTTCGTCGAGGCGGTCGCGGTCAGTCGAGGTGAGGCGATGGAAGAGCGAAGCAAAGACACCGCGCGGGCCCTTGAGGGAGAGGACGAGATTATCCCAGACCGTGTGCTCGGTGTAGACGCTCGGCGTCTGGAATTTCCGGCCGATGCCGAGGCGGTTGATCTCATATTCGTTGAGCGCGATGAGATCGTGGCTGGCGGCGGGGTCGGAGCCGAAGTCGAGCTTGCCCTTGTCGGGCTTGGCGCGGCCGGTGATGAGATCGAAGAACGTGGATTTGCCCGCGCCGTTGGGCCCGATGACGGTGCGGAGCTCGCCCTCGTAGAGATAGAACGTGAGGTTGGTGATGGCCTTGAAGCCATCGTAGGTCTTGGAGACATCCTCGACGCTGAGCAGGGGGTGCGGCATGCGAAAACTCCGATTTACGATTTCGCGGAAACGGACTGCGGGCTGGCCGTGGCGTCGGCCGGCGGGGGCGCGGAGCGCAGCTTCCGCCACGCGGCCTTCAGGCGGGCGG
This sequence comes from Opitutaceae bacterium, assembly GCA_016794665.1. Lineage (GTDB taxonomy): Bacteria > Verrucomicrobiota > Verrucomicrobiia > Opitutales > Opitutaceae > ER46. Next base: position 2,028 of record JAEUHB010000367.1, on the reverse strand, counting down.
GGATGCTGACGATGCCGCCCGGGAGGAATAGCACGACGAGGATGAACAAGCCGCCGAGGATGATGAGCCAGAGATCCGGATACGCGCGGGTGGCCCAGCTCTTGAGGGCGTTGATGGAGATGGCGCCGACGATCGGGCCGAGCAGCGTGCCACGGCCGCCGACGGCGACCCACACCACGGCCTCAAGGGACTTGTCCGCCTGCATCTCGCCCGGGTTGATGATGCCGACCTGCGGCGTGTAGAGCGCGCCGCCGACCGCGGCGATGAGCGCGGCGACGACGAAGATGAAGAGCTTGAAGTGCGACGTGGCGTAGCCGCTGAAGAGCACGCGGTTCTCGCCATCGCGGATCGCCTGCTGCACGAGGCCGAACTTCGTCTTGCTGAGCCAGCGGCAGAACAGAAACGCGAGCAGCACGGTGATCGCCGTGGCGATGTAGAGGCCGCGGGTGGTGGAGGGTTCGTTGAGCTTGTAGCCGAGGATGAACTTGAAGTCCGTGAAGCCATTGTTGCCGCCGAGAAGGAGGTTGTTGCGGAAAAACATGATCGACGCCGCGTAGGTGAGCGCCTGCGTGAGGATCGAGAAATAGACGCCCTTGATGCGCGAGCGGAACGCCAGGTAACCGAACACGTAGGCGATGATCCCGGGCACGAGAAACACCATCACCATCGCGAACGGGAAGCTGGCGAACGGCTCCCAGAACCCCGGCAGCCGCTCCCAGCCAAGAAACACGAGGAAGTCCGGGATCGGTTTCTTGTATTGGCCGAGGTCGCCAATCATGCGCATGAGATACATGCCGTGCATGTAGCCCCCGAGGGTGAAGAACAGCGCCTGGCCGAGCGACAACAGGCCGGTGTAGCCCCAGAGCAAATCCACCGAGATCGCGAGGAGGGCGTAGCAAAGATATTTGCCCCAGACGCCGATGGTGAAGTTGCTGATCGCGCCGTTGACATGCAGCAGCGGGATGACGACGAGCAGCAGCGCCGCGATGATGGCGACGGCGATGAGTTCGAGACGACGGACTTGGGGCGCGCTCATCGGTTCAATCCTCCAAGTTGCGGCTGCGCGTGACGAACAGGCCGGCCGGTTTCCATTGCAGGAACAGAATGATGCCGGCGAGCACGAGGATCTTGCCGAAGACCGCGGCGTCTTGCGCGAGATTCTGCAGGAAGCTGCCGATGCCCGGCACCCACGTTAACCCGGGTGCGACGAAGGGGAGATACTGTTGCAGCACCTGGTCGATGCCGCCGATGCCGAAGGCGCTCAGGATTGTGCCGCCGATGCTGCCGACGCCGCCGACGACCACGACCATGAACGAGTCGATGATGTAGCCCTGACCGAGCGAAGGACCGACGTTGCCGATCTGGCTCAGAAATGCGCCGGCCAAACCCGCGAGCCCGCTGCCCAAGCCAAAGGTGAGCATGTTCACGCGCTCCGTGCGCACGCCCATGCACGAGGCCATGGTGCGATTTTGCATCGAGGCGCGGATGAGCAGGCCGAGGGGCGTTTTCGTCAGGACGAGCCACATGCCAAACACGATCAGGATGGCGAAGCCGATCACGAAGACACGGTTCCAGCCGAGGATGATGTCGTGCACGAGCCAGTTGCCGCTGAGATAGACCGGGCTGGAGACCTGCACGTTGTTCGCCCCAAACATGAGCCGCAGACCTTGCTGCATCACGAGCGACACGCCCCACGTGGCGAGCAGGCTCTCGAGCGGGCGGCGGTAGAGAAAGCGAATCACGCTCCGCTCGAGCCCGATACCGACGAGTGCGGCGGTGATGAAACTGAGCGGAAGCGCCGCGATGAAATACCACTGGTAAGCCGCGCCCGTGAGATTGAGCCCGAAGATCGGGAGGCTGAAGCCGAAGAACGGAATCGTGATGCCCGTGGCGAAAATATTCTGCACGAGGTAGGTCGTGTAGGCGCCGACCGCGATCATCTCGCCGTGCGCCATGTTAATCACGCGCATCAGCCCGAAGGTGATCGCGAGGCCGAGGGCGGCGACAAGGAGGATGCTGCCGAGGCTG
>JAEUHB010000325.1 GCA_016794665.1 Opitutaceae bacterium | reverse complement strand
TCGAGCGCGGCGACTTTCTTCCTGGCCTCGGGCGGGCCAAAGGCCTTGCCGCGGATTTCCGCGATCGACGCGGGGGATATCAGCTGCTCGACCCTCGCGCGCGAGCCGGGCGCGTCGCCGACGACGCGAGTGATCTGGGGGGAAACGACGCGCCACACTTTGCCCACGCGATCGAGGTTCGCGGCGGTGCGGAGCGGGTTGCCGCCGAAGGACTCCGTCTCGAGCGTCTTCAGGATCGGCAGGAACAGCGCGGCGCCGCTCACCGGCGGCGGGGCACAGACGATCATGCGGCCGCGCAACTCCATCGCGATGGTCGGGACGACACGCGCCTCGTAGCCCGCGAGGTCGGCCGCCGTGAGCGCTCCGCCGCCACGCTGCGAGGCCGCGACGATTGCGGCGGCGACCGGGCCGCGGTAAAAACCATCGCGGCCGTGGCGGGCGAGCAGCTCCATCGTGCGCGCGAGATCAGGGTTCGGCAGGAGGGATCCGACCGCGGGGATCCGGCCTTCCGGGAGGTAGAGCCGCGCGATCTCGGCATCGCCGCGACGGAGTTTCTTCTCCTGCTCCGCAAACTGCTCCCGCGTCTTGGGCAGGATGCGGAAGCCAGCACGCGCCACGTCGATCGCGGGTTGCACCGCCTCGGCCCAAGGTTTCGCGCCCCACTTTTGGTGCGCAGCCCAAAGACCGGCCGCCAGGCCGGGCACGCACACCGCGCCGTAACCGTAACTGCGATCCTCCTCTGAGCGCTTCAAGTAGGCGGCAACATCGAGCGAGCCCGCGGCGTCCATGCCATCGACGGCGAAGGTGCGGCCCGTCGCGGCGTCGAAATAGAGGAGCATGAGTTTGCCGCCGAGGCCGGAGCCGTAGGGCTCGGCCACGCCCACGGCGAGCGAGACGGCGACGGCGGCATCGACGGCGTTGCCGCCCGCCTTGAGCACCGCAACCCCGGCCTCCGCGGCCTGCGGGTGGCCGGCGACGACCATGCCGTGCGGAGCGGTGACCGGAGTGATGGCGACCGGCACGGCCGCGCGGGCGACGGCGAGCAGGACAACCAAGGCGAGCGGACGCAGGATTTTCACGCTCGGATCATGAAAGGAGCGACACCCGGGTGGAAAGGATCATTGCGCGCGCGGTGCGGCCTGCAGCCTCAAAAGTTCTTCGAAACCTGGCCGTAGAACGTGCGGCCGCGGGCGTTGGTGCCGGCGCCACGGCGGTAGCCAAAATCCTCGTCGGCCAGCGGCGGCTCAATGTCGGTGACGTTGTTGACGCCAAACCGCAGCGACAGGTTGGTGAAGAAGCCCTCCTTGCGCCGCGGAAACGCATAGTTCACGTAGGCGTTGTGCGAGGCATAGGCGGTCACGAGGTAGCGGTAGCGGCGCACGCCGCCGGAATCAACGTAGGTGGAGATGTATTCCGGCCGGCCGAGTGCATCGTATACCTCGCGCGTCGTCGCGGTGCCGGTGTCGACGTAGGGGCCGTAGTAGGTGGTGAACCATCCTGCGGTCCAGCGATCCCTGCGCCACGTGAGGCCGATGTTGCCACGGAAGCGCGTGCGGCCGTCGCGGTTGATGTTGTTCACGACGGGCGCGCCGGGCTCATCCTCCGTGTCGGACGTAAGCAGGTAGGAAGCATCGCCGCGGATCGTGCCTTGGCCGAAGCGCGTGCGCGGGAGCCGCAGCTCCATGCCAAAGTCGATGCCTTCCACCTCGCGGCCCGCGAGATTGACATAGTCGGTGACCAGCGACCGGACGCTGCCGACGGGCACGCGCTGCTGGCTCGGCAGCCGCGTGGCGTTGTAGGCGGCGAAGTCCGCGAGGTCCGCGGCGGTGACGGCGTTGCGCACGACCTTTGGGTTGCCGGCGTAGTTCGCGGTGCCGCTGCCGAGGTTGATTTGGGAAAGGGGCGTGCCGGCGCCGAGGGCCTTTTGCACGGCGCCATCGAGCAGCTCCTCGTCGCGGATGAGCTGCGCGGTGCCGGTCACGTCGTCGATCACGTCGCGCTGCTTGATGCGCCAGTAATCCACCGTGATCGTGAAGTCGCGGTAGAACGGCGCGGTCACGACGAGACCCGCGCTCAGCGAGCGCGAGCTCTCGGGCTGCAGCGAGGCGTTGCCCTGCCGGAAGACGACCGGAGAAGCGCTGGAGTCCCGGTTGAGCCCCGTGACTTCGGAGCGGTAGGGATCGTTGTAGGTGTTGCCCGACCGCTGGAGCGGCGTGGGGTTGCTCTGCACGAGGTTGGGCGCGCGGAACGACGCGGCCACGGTGCCGCGGGCGAGCAGCCAATCGTTGGGCCGGTAGCTAAGGCTGAACTTCGGCTTCGCCGTGCTCCCGAAGTCGGAGAACCGCTCGACGCGCCCCGCGACGGTGAGCTCGAGCGCGCGTGCCCAGGGCTGACGATTGCCGCGGCCGACAAAAGGCACGAGCACCTCGCCAAACGCCGACGCGATCGTGCGCGAGGCGTAGAGGTTCACATTGGGGCTGACGGCGAGGAAATCATTCTCAAGCGGCCCGAAGAAGAGGTTCGTCGGATCGTTGGGATTGCCGTTGTAGGGCGCGTTCGCGGGGTTCAAGCCGGCGTAGGGCGGGCGCCAGTCCTTGTAGTCTTCCCAGCGAAACTCCGCGCCCCCCGCCACCCCGATCGGGCCGCCCCAGAAGCGGTCGAACAGGGAGCCATTGACCCGCAGGTCCCAGTTCGCGAGTTGCGTGCGGCCCTCGCGCACGAAGTCGTCGTAGAGCGAGTTCGTGAGCGCGGCGGGATTTGAATACGGCTTGTCCACCTGCAGCAGGAAGGGGTTCGCCGTGTTGCCCGGCTGCGGCACGAGCCGGAAGGTGTAGTTGAACGGGTTGAACGCTTTCGTCGGGTCGGAAGTCGTGAGCGCGGCGCGCAGGCGGCTCTCGCGGATGGCGAACTGCTCGGTGTCGCGGGTCGTGTTGCGGCCGAATAGCACCGCGCTCTCCCACTCCCAGCCGCGTGCAAGGCGGCCGCGGAGGCCAGCGACGACGCGGAACGCCTCCGAGTCCACCGTGATGCGCCGCGGCTGGAAATCGCGCGGAATCACGCCCACGCCCGGCAGCAGCTGGATCGCGGCAGGCGCGCCGGCGAGGCGCGGCGTGCCGTCGGCGTTGGGCGCGCCGTTGATCTCGTAGAAGCGCGAGCCGAACGGATTGAACGGATTGTCCGCGCTCACGTAGATGTTGTGATCGGTCGAGGCGTCGAACGACGACGGCAGGCGGCCGGTGACGGAGCGGGCCTTGTAGGCGAGGACTTCGCCGAACGCCTCGAAGCGATCCCCGAACTTGTGCCGCAGGGCGCTGAACAGGCTCAGCCGATCCGTCTTCGGGAGGATGGGTTTGTGGGCGTTGGGATTCTGATACCAGTTGACCGTGAAGTCGTCGATGTTGTGCGAAGGCAGCGTCTGGCGGAACCCGATGTTTCCGTCGGCGAGCGGAATGAGGTAGAAAGTGCCGTTGGTCGCGGCCGTCGCCGCGGTGCTCCCCGAGGTCGTGATGATGCCGCGGTTGCCCGTCGGCCGCGCGCCCACAAACGTCCCCGTGGCGTCGTAGTTGCCGCGGATGAAGCCTCCGAAGTAGCTCGAGTCCGTGCTGAGGCGGTTGTCGAAATCGTTGTCGCGAACGACAGTGCCGGCGGTGTCGGTGAGCGGCAGGCCGTTCCACGGCGGCGGGACGTCGCGCGTGGTGCGGATGTCCTGATCGCGGGAAAACTTGCGCTGGCTGAGCCAGAGGAAATCGCGGTGCAGGAAATCGAGCGAGAGGAGCAGGTTGCCTTTGCGGCCGTTGAAATTGCGGCCCTCGGTGACCTCGACGTTCCACTCGTTGCCCCCGCCGTGCTGGGTGAGGCTGCCGCGCGCGCGGAAGGCGAGGCCGTCGTAATTGGAGCGGGTGATCGAGTTGACGACGCCGGCGGCGGCGTCGGTGCCGTAGATGGCGGAGGCGCCGTCGCGCAGGATTTCGGCGCGGCCGAGCGCGGCGGCGGGCAGGGTGTTGATGTTGACGGAGAGCGAGGGCACGCCGCTCTCGGCCTGGCTGATCGGGTGCGGCGGGAGGCGGCGGCCATTGAGGAGCACGAGCGTGTTGCCCGAGCCGATGCCGCGGAGGTTGATCGCGGTGTTGTCGCCGCGCGCATCGGCGCCGAGGGTGTTGCCTTCATCGAGCGTGATCGGGCCGCCGATGGAGAGCGTCTCGAACAGCTCGGCGGCCGTGGAGACGCCGCGCAGCGAGAGATCGTCGAGCCCGATCACGGTGACGGGCAGGGTCGTCTCCTGGTCGATGCGCTTGATGTTGGAGCCGGTGACGGTGAAAGCCTCCATGACTTGCGGCGCGGGCGGGGTGGTCTGCGCGGCCAGCGAGGCGGCGGAAATCAAAGCAAGGACGACGGTGAAGTGGCGGTGCATGGTCGGTAGGAATGACGGACGAGGGCGCGATAAGCTGCATATCGCCCGGACCGGTCAAGCGGACTGCGACGAACGCCGCGCCGCGGCAAGTTTGGGTTGGCCACGCGCCGACCCCGCCGGCAGACAAAGCCCGCCATGCCCCTTTTCCCGCTCCCCGCCCGAGTCACCTGGCTGACGCTGTGGTGCGCGCTCGCCGCCCCGGCCTTCGCCGCCCTCACCTCCCCCAAAGCCCATTTCGGCTTTGCCATCGGCGACGACTACCACCTCGCGACCTACACGCAGACCGAGGCGTATTTCAAGCGGCTCGCCGCTGAGTCCGACCGCGTGCGGCTCGTCGACATGGGCCGGACCGCGGAGGGCCGCACCCAGTGGATGCTGGTCATCTCCGCGCCGGAAAACATCCGCGCCCTCGCCCGCCACAAGGACACCGCGCAAAAGCTCGCGCGCGCCGAGGGCGTGACCGAGGCCCAGGCCCGCGCCCTCGCCGCCGACGGCAAAGCCGTCGTCTGGATCGATGGCGGCCTGCACGCGACCGAGACCGTTGGCACGCACCAGCTGATCGAAACCGCGTGGATGCTCGCCAGCTCCACCGATCCCGAGATGCAACGCATCCTCAAGGACGTGATCGTGCTCTGCGCCCATGCCAATCCCGACGGGCAGGAACTCGTCAGCTCCTGGTATATGCGCGAGCCCGAGCCCACGAAGCGCGTGATGACCACCCTCCCGCGGCTCTACCAAAAATACATCGGCCACGACAACAACCGCGACTTCTTCCTCTCCGCGCAAGCCGAGACCACGAACATCAACCGCCAGCTCTACCTCGAGTGGTTCCCCCAGGTGCTCTACAACCATCACCAGAGCGGCCCCGCCGGCACCGTCATCTTCACCCCGCCCTTCCGCGATCCATTCAACTACAACTACGACCCGCTCGTCGTGATGGGCGTGCAAGCGCTCGGCACCGCGATCCAGTCGCGCTTCCTGCAGGAGGCCAAACCCGGCGCCACCTCCCGCAGCGGCGCCAACTACTCCACCTGGTGGAACGGCGGCCTCCGCACCACCGCCTACTTCCACAACACCATCGGCCTGCTCACCGAGATCATCGGCAACCCCACGCCCATGCGCATCCCGCTCGTCGCGCGCCGCCAGCTCCCCAGCGGCGATCTGCCCGCGCCGATCGCGCCCCAAGTCTGGCGCTACCGGCAGTCAATCGAGTATTCCCTTTCCGCCAACCGCGCCGTGCTCGACTACGCCTCCCGCTACCGCGAGACGCTGCTCTTCAACATCTGGCGCATGGGCCAGAATTCCATCGACCGCGGCAAGCGCGACTCGTGGACGACCCGCCCGAGCCGGCTCGACGAAATTTCCCGCCTCGCCGCCGCCGACCGCGACGGCACCGAGCCCGAGGAAACGCCCGACGGCGCGACCGACGGCCCCGCCAACCCCACCCGCCGCCTGTCGCAAAAATACTGGGACATGCTCCGGAAGCCCGAGTGGCGCGACCCGCGCGGCTTCATCCTGTCCGCAGACCAACCGGACTTCGCCACGGCGGTAAAGTTCATCAACGCCCTCGTGAAGAACGGCATCGCGATCCATCGCGCCACCGCGGCGTTCACCGTCGCCGGGAAAAAGTATCCCGCCGGCTCGTATGTCGTGAAGACGGCGCAGGCTTTCCGCCCGCACGTGCTCGACATGTTCGAGCCGCAGGACCACCCGAATGATTTCCGCTACGAGGGCGGCCCGCCCAACCGGCCCTACGACGTCGCCGGCTACACCCTCGCCTACCAGATGGGCGTCAAGTTCGACCGCGTGCTCGAGGCCTTCGACGGGCCGTTCGAGCGCTTGCCATGGGGTCAGTTGCAAACGCCCCCCGCCAAGCCCGTGCCCGCCGCAAGCGCCGGCTGGGTTTTCAGCCGCGCCGAAAATAACAGCTTCATCCTCGCCAACCGCCTCCTCAAGGCCGGTGTCGACCTCTCCACCTCGACGCGAAACGGCGACTTCTTCGTGCCCGCCTCCGCCCGGGCCGCGCTCGAAAAGGCCGGCGCCGGCCTGGGCGTCACGCTCCGCGCCGCCGCCGCCGCCCCGGT
>JAEUHB010000293.1 GCA_016794665.1 Opitutaceae bacterium | reverse complement strand
CGACGAAACGCTTCTCCTTGGACACCTGTCCCCGCAGCCACGGGAGAATCGCGGCGAAGGTCGCCTTGCGCTTCGCCTCGTCGAGCGTCGCGTATTTCGCGCCGCCGAAGGCCGCGGCGTCACCGCCCTTGGCCGCGTATTTCCCCTCGATGTAGGCGGCGGCCTTTTCGATGCAGTCGAGCGTGTAGGTGTAGCAGGCCTTGTCATCGGCGGCCCAGGAGATGAAACCGTGCTGGCCCATCATGATCGACTTGGCCTTCGGGTTGGTGCGGCAGATCTCCTGCATCGCGAGGCCGAGTTCGAAACCGGGGCGCATCCACTTCACGTAGGCCATCTCGCCGCCGAAGATTTCCTGCGTGAGTTTCTCGCAGTTCTGCGACGCCGCGATCGCGATGATCGCGTTGGGGTGCATGTGATCGACGAACTTCGCCGGGATGAAGCTGTGCAGCGGCGTGTCGATCGAGGAGGCGCGCGGGTTCAGGTTGAAGGTCGCGTGCGCCTGCATGCCGACCATGTCGTCCTCGGCCTGCGATTTCAGGCCCTTGTCGGGGCGTGAGCCGTAGAGCGATTGCATCGCGAGCAGCTTCGCCTGGTAGAGGGAGGAAAAATTTTCGCGCGTGCTCGTGCGCAGGTCGCCGCCGGAGCCCTTGACCCAAAGCACCTCGGTCGGCGCGCCCGTGAGCGGATCCTTCTCGGTGATCTTTGAGGAGGTGTTGCCGCCGCCGGTGTTGGTGATGCGCTGGTCGCTGCCGAGGAGATTGGAGCGGTAGACGAGGCGGCCGCAGCCATCGAGGGAGGCAGCCTTGGCATCGTCCCAGAGGAAGTTGACGTATTTGTAGGAGCTCATGGTAAGAAAAAAAGTGGCCCGCGAATCACGCGAAGAAACGCGAATAGTTAGGCTGTGATTTTATTTGCATCGATTCGCGTGATTCGCGGGGAAGATTGTTCAGAGCCCGAGCGCGCGCTGGCGATAGTGTTCGTCAGGCCGACCGGCGATGCGCGCGACGTGCGCAGCGGAAAGGAAGCGCGGCTTGCCACCCGAGATCGCGGCGGCACCGACGAAAGTCTCCGCCGCCTTCACCGCCATGAGCGTCGCCGCGAGCACCGCCTCCGGCGTCGCGCCCAGCGCAATCAGGCCGTGGTTCTCCAAAAGGACCACGCGCGGCGCGCGCCCGGTGCGCTTGATGAAGGCCCGCACCGCGGTGCGAATGCCCTGCGCGAGTTTCAGCCCGGGATCGAGGTAGGGCACCAGCACGCTCTCGGCGCCACAGCACACGACTTCGTCCGGGCAGAGCCGGCGCGTCGCAAACGTCCGCGCGTGCCGCGTGCAGAGAATCTGGTTCACCGCCACGGGATGCGTGTGCCCGACAAACTCCACCTCCGGCAGCGTGAGCAGCCACGCATGGAACATGGCCTCGACCGACGGCTTCCTCGCCGCGGGGTCGGCGCGGGCGGCCAGCAGCGCCGCGTCGACGTCCGCGTCGGCCATCGTTTTCCGGTCAAGCAGCGCGACGAGTTCGCCGAGCCGGCACGCCGTCACGCCGAGCGGCGAAAGCGTGGCGAGATTGGCCCCGCTGGCCTTCACAATGAATGTGTCGCGGCCCGTGCGCGTCGAGGTGTTGCCCTCGCCCAGGATCGCCAGCCTGCGGTCCTCGCGCCCAAGCCCATGCGAAAGCGC
>JAEUHB010000292.1 GCA_016794665.1 Opitutaceae bacterium | reverse complement strand
GGGCTGAAGGGCTCGTTCTGAAGCGCCGTGCCGCCCGTCACTCCAGCTCCTCGCCAATCGGCGTCTGCCGGGCGGTCAGCAACGTCCTCACCAGCGCGCCGCGTCCGCACACCGTGACCTCGGGGAATCGCTTGAACCAATCGCCCACCGGCACGGTTGGATTGCCTTCGATCCACCGGAGAATCTGGTGCAACGCCTCCAGCGTGATTTCCCGCTCGCGGGCGCGCTGGAGCAAATGGCGGAGCAGCGCGGGCGGCAGGCCGGACCGCTGGATCTTCGGCATGGCCGCTAGCGGCGACGCTTCCCGTAATAGCCTTCGAGGAACCGCGCCTCGAGTTTCGCGGCTTCGCGGTCGTCTTTCGCCGCGACATAGCGTTCCGCCATTTTTTCGAGCGCGGGCAGGTCGAGCGGCTGCGGTGCGCGCTTGCGGCGCATCGCGCCCATCGGGATTTTCTTTGCCTTGGGTGCCGCAACGCTGCTCATGCGACGAAGCTGCCCGCGGCAGCTACCACGTCAAGATCGCGGCCCTCTTCCCCCGAAACCCTCCCCTATGAAACGCCTTCGCTCGCTCCTGCTCTCCGTCCCGCTATCCCTCCTTCTCTCCATCTCCGCCGCCCCCGCGGCAGCCGCCGAGTCCGCCGATGTCGTCATCTACGGCGCCACACCCGCCGGCATCGCCGCCGCCGTCGCGGCGGCCAAGGGCGGCCACTCCGTCCTCCTCGCCGAGCCCACCATCCGCATAGGGGGCATGACAACCAACGGGCTTTCGCACCCGGATTTCCGCGCGTTCGAGGCGCTCACCGGCACCTATGCCGAGCTCGTCCGCCGGACGCTGGCTCACTACCGCGCCAAATACGGCGCGGATTCCCAGCAGGTGAAGGACTCCTTCCGCGGCACGCACGCCGAGCCGAGCGTCGCGCTCCAGATTTTCCGCGAGATGCTTGCCGAGCACTCCCGCATCGCCGTGCGCACCGAGTGGACGCTCGTCAACGCCCACACGCGCGGACCCGCGGGCGACCGCACCGTGCGCGCCGCGCGCTTCCGCGACGCCGCCGGCGCCGAGCACACCTACGAGGGAAAGATCTTCATCGACGCGAGCTACGAGGGCGACCTCATCGCCGCCGCGCAGATTCCCTACCGCACCGGAATCGAAAGCCGCGACGAATACGGCGAGTCCGCCGGCCCCGCCGACAGCGCGCGCGATTTGCAGGGCTACAATTTCCGCTTCGTCATGACCGACGTCCCGGGGAACCGCTTGCCCGTCACCGCGCCCAAGGGCTACCGCCGCGAGCTCTTCACCCCGGTGCTCGATCTCATCGCCGCCGGCAAAATCAAGCGGGCCTTCGGCGGCTACCGCGACACCGACAACCTGGTGAAGGCGCAGATTCCGATCCTCCCCAACGGCAAGCGCGACATCAACGACGTCTCCAACGGCCACGTGCGCCTCTCCCTCCCCGGCGAGCAGCTGATGTGGCCCGAGGGCGACGCCGCCGTGCGCCAGCGCATCTACGACGAGCACCTCCTCTGGAACGCCGGCCTGATCTACTTCGTGCAAAACGATCCCGCCGTGCCCGCCGCCATCCGCGAGCCCGCGCGCGCGTGGGGCTGGTGCAAGGACGAGTTCACCGAGACGGGCGGCATCCCGCCCCAGCTCTACGTGCGCGAGGCGCGCCGCATGGTGGGCCTGCGCATCTTCACGCAAAACGACACCCGCCACGCGGAAGGGGATGCCCGCGCCGTGCTCCACCGCGACAGCATCGCCATCGGCGACTACGGACACAGCAGCCACGGCACGAGCCACGAGGGCCCGCGCATCGGCGGCAAACGCCACGGCGAGGGCCTCGGCGTCATCTACGCGCCGTATCAGATTCCCTACGGCACCCTCGCGCCCAAGGACGTGCGCAACCTCCTCGCCCCCGTGCCCGCCAGCTCCTCCCACATCGGCTTCTGCGCGCTGCGCCTCGAGCCCATCTGGGCCTCGCTCGGCCAGGCCGCGGGCCACGCCGCGCACCTCGCGCTCGCCGCTGGCGACAAAGGCGACGTCCGCAAAGTCGACGTCGCCGCGCTCCAGCGCCGCCTCCACGCCGACGGCGCCGCGACGATCTACATCGGCGACGTGCTCGTGGGCCACGCCGACTTCGCCGCCGTGCAATGGTGGGGTGGCCTCGGCGGCCTGCACGGCCTCGCCCCGCGCCCGACCGGCTCGCGCCTCGGCAAACAGATCGAGGGCCAGCACTCCGAGGGCTGGCTCAACCACAGCGCCGACCTCGCCAAGGTCCTCGACGCCCCGCTCGCCGCCCGCTGGGAAAAGCTCGCCCGCGCCGCCGGCATCACCGCCGCGCTGCCCTCCGCCGACGGCCGCGCGACCCGCGGCGATTTCATCCGCGCGGCGTTTGCCGCGGCGCGGTGAGGTAGAGTCACTTCCGGTCGGAGATTTTCCAAAATGTAATCGCGGTGAAACGCCGTAGAAAGGAACTCCTGCGACTCTCCGCTTCGCTACCCACCCAACAAATGAAAATCACACCTGTATTGCTCTTCGCTCTCACAACGCTGACTTCGACGGGCTCGGAAACGTTTCGGACCTCTCCAATCGCTGACCGTATGATCATGGATTCGGTAATCGAGAGCGCGAAGTCCGGCCTGAAAATTCAGCTGACGGATGTCGGCGAGAGTGCCGGGGCCAAGCAATTTCGCGGAAGTTTCGAGAAGTTCTTCACCGTGGATTCCGACGACGAAACCCGCTCTAGATTCATCACCGCTTTTCGCAGTGCGACGCAGAGACTTCTCGGAGACCGGGGCGCGACGATTCACAACTGGGGTAAGCGGGGGAGCGGGGGAGACTTGCGGGGATTTTCGTGGGAATACGGATGGAATGAGAATCATGGGGTTTTGATCGTCCGATTTGTTCCCACGACGTCGGGGAAAGGGGAGCTCACTGTTTTCTGCTACGAGCACATTCGCGGTGCGCCCATGCCACCGCGCCACAAGGACTATTGACGCTCTCCCGCGACGAATGCCCACCCAGCCGGAAGCAGTGGGCATCGAGCCGAACTATTGCCACTTCCGCCGTG
>JAEUHB010000250.1 GCA_016794665.1 Opitutaceae bacterium | reverse complement strand
CGGGGCCGAGATCGTGGTGCTCGAAGAACATCCAGTCCCAGAGCTTGCGGACATCGAAGGGATTCTTGCCGACGACCTCTTTTTTCAGGAGCTGGTCGACGAAGGTCTTCATGAGCCCGCCGCCGTCGAAGGCGCACTCGCCCCAGCCGGAGACGCCGGCGTCGGACGCGACCTCGACGAGGATGGCGCGGTCGACGACGTAGGCGTTGACGGCGGTGATCTTGACGTCGGGCTTGGCGGACGGCGCAGCAGCGGCGCGGGCGGAGGTGGCTGCGGCGAGCGGCGCGGCGCCGAGGAGCGCGGAGGATTTGAGGAAGGCGCGGCGGGAGGGCATGGCGGGGCGGCATTGAGCGTAGCCGCGGCCTCCGTCGGCGTGGCCAGCCAATTCGGCCTTCGCCGCGCTTGCGCGAACAAATTCCAGTGCCATCTTCCGCCGAGTCACTTTGCTCGGGCGCGGAATAGCCCGCGCTCCCCGAACCTCCCACCGCCATGCATCTTCGTTTTCCGAAAGCTTGGGAACTCCCCGAGTCCGCCGCCACGCCCGAGTCCGCCTACCTCAACCGCCGTGCGATCCTGAAGACTCTCGGCCTCGGCGCCGCCGCGCTTGCGCTCGCGCCGCGCGGCTTGCGCGCGACGACCGCGGGCTTCCCCACCCGCGTCAACGCCGACTACCGCGACCCCGCCCTCAAGCCCACGAGCTACGAGCTCATCACGAGCTACAACAACTTCTACGAGTTCGGCACCGGCAAGGAAGACCCCAAGCCCAACGCGAACCGCGGCTGGAAGACCGAGCCGTGGACCGTCGAGCTCACCGGCCTCATCAACAATCCCATCAAGATCGACGCCAACGATCTCGTGACGAAGATGGGCGGCGCGGAGCAGCGCGTCTATCGCTTCCGTTGCGTCGAGGCCTGGTCGATGGTGATCCCGTGGGATGGTTTCCCGCTCTCGAAGCTCATCAAGTTCGCCGACCCGAAGCCGGAGGCGAAATTCGTGACGTTCACGACCTTCAACGATCCGAAGAGCGCGCCCGGCCAGCGCACCGGCGCGCTCGACTGGCCCTACTTCGAGGGCCTGCGGATGGACGAGGCGATGAACGATCTCTCGTTCATCGCGACCGGCATCTACGGCCGGCCAATCCCGAACCAAAACGGCGCGCCACTGCGACTCGTCGTCCCGTGGAAATACGGTTTCAAATACGGCAAATCGATCGTGAAGATCGACTTCGTCGCCAAGGAGCCGGTGAACACCTGGAAGGCGATGCAGGCGCGCGAGTATGGCTTCTACGCCAATGTGAACCCGATGGTGGATCACCCGCGCTGGTCACAGGCGAGCGAGCGCGTGATCGGCGCGGGCGGCGCCTTTGGCACGCGGCAAAAGACCCTCATGTTTAACGGCTACGAGGCGCAGGTCGCCGGCCTCTATCGGGGCATGGACCTGCGAAGGAACTACTGAAGAGAACCGAACCCTTCGCCCGCGAATCACGCGAATGGGCGCGAATGGCTAAACGTATTCGCGCCCATTCGCGTGATTCGCGGGCAGTTCTTGCCCTGTGTCTGCCTTTCTCGAAAAACTTCTCCGCTCGAAGCTCACGATCTGGGTGCTGCTCGTCGCGCCCGCGGTGTGGGCGCTCAAGCCGCTCTTCGCCCCGGCTCCCACGGACGCTGATCCGCTCAAGACCACGCTGCTCCACCTCGGGCTGATCGGCTGCATCGTGCTCGCAGCGGTCCTCGCCTTCACGCCGCTGCGCGTGCTCTGGCCCCGGTGGGGCGTCGCGCAGGCGCTCAACCGCCACCGCCGGCTCGTGGGCGTGGGCGCGTTTGCCTACGCGCTGCTGCACTTCACCGCGCACCTGCTGCACGTCTACGACGGCGGCTTCGGCACGTTTTGGAAGGAGATCCAAAAACCGTTCCAACTGATCGGCCTCGGCGCGCTGCTGATCCTCTTCGTGCTCACGATCACGAGCATCAACGCCGCGATTCGCTGGCTCGGCGGCAAGGCGTGGAAAAACCTGCACCGCCTCGCCTACGTCGCCGCCGCCCTCGCCGCCTGGCACCAGGCCGACGCCCGGAAGATTTTCCCCCTGCAGGTCGTGTGGATCTTCGGGCCGCTGGCCGTTCTGGAGGTCGCGCGGATTTGGAAGCAGCGGGTCACTTCGTTACCGCCGCCAGGAACCACTCCAGCGCAAACGTCGTGAGCTGACCGCCGGGGCCGTGGAGGTTGAACTCGAAGCCGTGGGTGGCCCACGGCAGCGCGACGTAGGCGTGCGCCACGCGCGCCTCCCGCAGTCTCACCGCCAGCCGCTCGCTGTGGCGGTGCCACGACAGCGTGTCGATCGCGCCGTGGGCCAGCAGCGTCGGCGGCGAGCGCGGCGTCACATGGAAAATCGCGCTCGCCGACTCGTAGTTGGCCCGGGCCGTTTCCGGCGTGCCACCGAGGAACTGCCGCATCAACGCCGGGGATTTGATCGCGTCATTCTCGTGCGTGTTCACGTAGCCGAAGATCAGATCCGAGGGCGCGTAGAGCGCGACCACGCCGCGGATCGCCGGGTCGGCCGCGGTGTAGCCGACGGCCTGCGCGATCTGACCGCCCGCGGAGCGCCCGAACAAAATGAACTTCGCAGGATCGAGGCCGAGCTCCGGGGCGCGTGATTTCAGAAACGCGATCGCGGCGAGCACATCGTCGCGCTGGGCGGGCCAGTGGTGTTGCGGCGCGAGCCGATACGAGATCGCCGCGACGGCGTAGCCGCGCCGCGCAATCCAGTGATTGAGGTGCGCGAGCTGCGTGCGGTCACCGCTGTCCCATCCGCCGCCGTGGATCATGATTACGCAGGGCGCGGCGGCGCGCGGGGCGGCGTAGAGATCGAGCGGCAGGTCCGGCGTCACGAGGAGCGTGCGCACCGGCACCGGCGCTGAATCGGGCTCAAAGAACGCCGCGGGCGAAAACGGGGCCCGCACGGGTGAGTGAGGACCGAACGCGGCGGAAAGTTGCGCCGGCAGCTCCGCGCCAATCCGCCAGGCTTGCCACGACGGCCGGAGCAGGAGCCCGCCCGCGACGAGCGCGGGCACAATCGTCGCGCCGGCCCACCAGCCGGCCCCGGCACGCGCAAACCAAGCAAACGTCGCAAGCGACAGCGCGGCCGCCACCAGCCAGTGGCCGAATTCGCCCGCGAGGATGCCGACTTTCCACGGCGCCCAGTCGGGCACAGGGTAGACCGTGAGCAGGCCCAGCGTGAAAAGGGCCATCGCGGCCAACAGGAGAAGGAAGCGCAGCATTTGGTTCGCGTCATACGCGCGGAAAGACCTGATAGTCGCAAAAACTTTTGCGCCGCCTCGATCAAATGCTCGCCAGCCTCGGCTACTGCTCGCGTCGCGAAGCGCGCGACTGGGTGCGCGCCGGGCGGGTGACGATTAGCGGCGTGCCCGCACAGGACTCTGCGCAAAAGGCCCTGCCCGCCGCCGTGCGGGTCGACGGCGAACCGCTCGACCATCCCGCAGGCCTGCTGCTGCTGCTGCACAAGCCCCTCGGCTTGGTGTGCTCGCACGACGGACGCGAGGGGCCGGGGGTCTATTCGCTGCTCCCGGATCGCTGGCAGCGGCGCAACCCGATCGTCACGAGCGTGGGCCGGCTCGACAAGGAGACGAGCGGCCTGCTCTTGCTCACGGATCAGTCGCCGTTGGTGCACCGGCTGACGTCGCCGAAACACAAAGTCCCGAAAGTCTATCGCGCCACGGTCGATCGCGCTTTGCCCGGCGAGTTGGTGGCGCTGTTTGCGTCGGGCACGCTGTTGCTCGACGGCGAGAGGGAGCCCTGCGCGCCCGCCGAGCTGAGGATCCTCGCGCCGCGCGAGGCGCAGCTGACGCTCACCGAGGGCAAATACCACCAGGTGAGGCGGATGTTTGCCGCGGCGTGCGGCGCGACGGTGTTGAGCCTGCACCGCGAGCGCCTCGGCGACCTCACGCTGGGCGGGCTGGCGCCGGGAAAGTGGCGGGAGCTGCCGCTGGATTATTTCGGCAGGTAATTCGCTCGAACCGGCGCGGAAACTCCGCACAACCGTCGGCACCATGGATCAAACCAGCCTCACCGGCGCGCAGAAATCGCACCTCCGCGGCCTCGGCCAGACGATGGCCGACGGCCTCAACGTCGGCAAGGGCGGCCTCTCGCCGGCGTTCCTCGCCGAGCTGGAGAAGCTGCTGGCGCGCGACGAGCTCGTGAAGCTCCGCTTCCATGGCGCGGACCGCCACGAACGCGCGGCGCTGTGCGAGAAGATTGCGGTGGAGGCGCG
Organism: Opitutaceae bacterium; assembly: GCA_016794665.1. Lineage (GTDB taxonomy): Bacteria > Verrucomicrobiota > Verrucomicrobiia > Opitutales > Opitutaceae > ER46. The sequence goes on along the minus strand of JAEUHB010000250.1, from coordinate 5,210 downwards.
GTCGCTCTGCGTCGGCGCCGTCGGGCACACGGCGCTGTTTTTCCGACGGAATCCCGATGAGAAAGCGCGCAAGATCGCGCTGCCGGCGGCCGCCGCTCAGAACTGATACGCGACGACCGTGCTCTTGCCCTTGAAGTGGAAGACGCGGTTCAGCGGCTCGTCGACCAGGTAGTCCGGCTCCTTTTCCTTGAGCGCGATCTCGCGGTCGGTCTCGCCGGTGGCGAGGTTCACGCCGACGACGCCGATGTCTTTCTCCAGCTTCGTGAGGATGTAACTGAAGCCCTGCGACGACTTGGACTGGCCGCGACGCGCGAGCTTCTCGGTGTAGCTGTTGTAGCTCGAGAGGTTGCTGTGGATGGTGTTCACGCCGCTGTTGTGGCTCATGCCGTAGCCGCCGCTCGAGGCCACCTGGGCGTTGCCGTAGACGGCGGCCGCGGCGGTGACGGCGAACATCGCGATGTTGGCCAGCGCCTCGCTCGGCGCCGCGTAGAACAGCGACCACTCGGAGGTCTTGCCCACGGTGTCAAAGGCCAGGAGGTGCTGCTTGCCCTGCACGACGACGCGGTTGCCCACGAGGTTCATCGCCACGGGGACGTCGAGGCGGCCCTTGTTCGCCGACATCACGCCCTTGGCAAGGCCGGTCACGCCGCCGAGCGCGCCGAGGCCGATCTTGGCCACGCCGCCAACACCCATCTTCTTCTTGAACTCAATCGGGTGCCGGAAGGCCTCGGCCGGGGTGGCGGCGGAAGCGTCGATGCCGATGACGTGCGCGCCATCGGCGAACACCACGGTCTTCGCGTCGCCGCCGGTCACGACCATGTTGGTGATGCCTTCCTTGGCGCTGTCGAAGTGGTAGAGCGATTTGCCGTCGGCCGGGTCGAGCACGACGATGCCGAGCGGCTCGCGGAGCTGGGCGGTCTTGCCATCCGAGAAATTGCCGCCGTAGCGCGAGAAGATCCGGCCGCCCACGATCTCGAGCTGGGAGACGATGGCGTTGTCGCGGGCCTTGAAGAGGCCGGCGAAGTCCGAGATTCGGTCGCTCTTCCAGATCGTGGAGCCGTCGCGGCGGTTGACGACGTAGACGCTGCCGCCGCCCGCGCCGTAGATGCGGTCGCCGTCGATGCGCAGAGGGGCGTAGGTGCGCTTGAGGCCCTTGTTGCCGGGCGGGAACTCGACGCCCCACTTGGTCGCGCCCGTCTTGAGGTCGACGCAGTGGATGCCAAGGTAACCGACATACATCTCGTCGCCGTCGACGACGGGATCGTGGTAGCCGGAGAGATCCAGCGTGGGGATGAACTTGCCGCTGTTGTCGGCCATGTGCAGCGGGATGCCGCCGGCCTTGGCGAACTTGACGGACCACTTCTGCACGCCCGTCGCGAGATCGTGGGCCATGAGGTAGACGCCGTTTTCCTTTTGATCCATCGTGTTCACGACGAAGATCACGAGGTTCTTCTCCGGCACGGGGATCGTGCCGTGGTATTGCGCGAGCATCTGCGGCGTGGTCCACACGTTCTGGCCGGTGAGGTAGTCGATGGCCATGAACGTGACCTTCGAGTTCATCATCCCGTCGAAGGTGTTGCAGATCAGCAGCGGCGTGCCGGGGATTTCGCGGGCGTTGTTGCGGTTGGATTTCTTGATGTCGTCGCGGCGCCACGCGATCTTGCCGTCCTCGGGCGTGAGCGCGATGAGCGCGGCGTCGGTGCCGACGAGCAGCGTGCCGAGCGCGGTGAGCTGGTGCCACTTGGCGTCGCCGCCGAGCGGCACGGACCAGATTTGTTTCGCCGCGGTGGCGGCGAAAACGACGGACGAAGCCGGCAAGGCGAGGACGAGGCAGAGGGCGGACAGGGCGGCGCGTTTCATGACCCCGCATTTTCACCGAAATCCGGCATTAGCGAAATACGCAGGTCTGCGTATGGCGGCCGGCGGGGCGATTGACACGCGTGCATCCGGATGCCTGCCTTGGGCCGTCCCGCCTCGTGAGAGGCCCAACCGCCACCGCCAACTCCCGAAAAATACGATGAACGAGATTGTCCATTCCCAGACCTCGCTCCCGCCGGTTGGCCCCGTCGCGCGCTGCTGACGCGCGCGCATCCGCGATTCTCGCTTGAGACGCAGGCCGCCCGACCGGGGCGGCCTTTTTGCTTTGCCGCGCCCGCGTGTCGGCTGCGCGTGTTTCCGATTTTTCCGCCCGCTCCCATTTTCCGTTTCGTTATCCATGAACCTTTCCTCCCTCGGCTGGGATGAGTCGCTTGCGGCTCAGTTCCAGCCCTTCGTCTCCGACGGTCTCGTGCCCGCGCGCGTCGCGCTCGAGCACCGGCATGCCTACGGACTCCTTTCCCCGCACGGCGAACTCACCGCCGCCTGCACGGGCAAACTCCTCCACGTCTCCACCGGCCGGGGCGATTTGCCCGCGGTCGGCGACTGGGTGGCCGCGAGCGTGCGGCCCGGCGAGGCGCACGCGGACATCCATGCCGTGTTGCCGCGCCGGACCAAGTTCTCCCGCCGCGCCGCCGGCGACACCGCCGTCGAGCAAATCGTCGCCGCCAACGTCGACACCGTGCTCCTCGTCACGGCCCTCGACCAAAACTATAATCTCCGCCGCATCGAGCGCACCCTGCTGCTCGCCTGGGACAGCGGCGCGCAGCCCGTCGTCGTGCTCAACAAAGCCGATCTCCATGCCGCGCCGGCCGAGGCGCAGGCCGAGGTCGAGCCGATCGCGATGGGCGCGCCCGTGGTCACCCTCAGCGCCGCGCGCGGCGACGGCCTCGCCGGCCTCGCGCCGTGGCTCATGCCCGGACGCACGCTCGCGCTGCTCGGCTCGTCCGGCGTCGGCAAATCGACGCTCATCAACCGCCTGCTCGGCGCCGAGCGGCAGGCCACCGGCGCGATCAGCGAGACCATCGGCAAAGGCCGCCACACCACGACGCACCGCGAGCTCATCGTGGCGCCCGCCGGCTGGCTGATCATCGACACGCCGGGCATGCGCGAGCTGCAGCTCTGGGACGTGGGCGAGGCCGCGCTCGACACCGCGTTTGCGGACGTCATCGGGCTCGCCGCGCGCTGCCGCTTCACCGACTGCTCGCACCGCGCCGAGCCCGGGTGCGCGATCCAGGCGGCGCTGGACGACGGCACGCTGGACTTCGGTCGCTGGCAGAGCTTCCAAAAACTGCAGCGCGAGCAAGCCTACGCCGCCCGCAAAGCCGATCCGCGCCTCGAGCGTGCGACGAAGTCGCACTGGAAAAAGATCAACCGCGCGCAGCGCGCCACGCAGCGGCTGAAAGGCGGCGGCGACGACTGACCGCGGCTGCGACTCCCGCCGGCCCCGGCTCTCACGAGCAGGGTTACCGGAGGACAGCCGGCTCAAAATCTCCTCGTCGCCGAGATTCTTTGCCGCTTTCCGCGGGCTAACCGCATCGGTGCTTGTCGCAGGCCCGTGGGATTCGGACGACGGCCATGGCTCCCTCCGGCCGCCGCGAGCTTGCGGGGACAGTCTCCCGCGGTTCATCCTCCGACATCCCCATGAAACGTCGCAGCACGCCCGCGATTCTCGCGGCCCTTGTCTGTGTCATCGCTCCCGCGATCCTGAGCGCACAGGAACCTCGTCTTACCAACCTGTCCGTCCGCACGCCGATTGACGGTGCGAACCCGGCAATCGTTGGCTTCACGATCGGCCCGTCGGAGCAGGCGACGGTGGTGCTCCGCGCGGTCGGGCCGTCGCTTGTCGCCTTCGGCGTGGAAAATGCGCTCGAGGATCCTCGGATTGCGGTCTTCAACGCCACGGGCAGTCGAATCGCCTTCAACGACGACTACAGCCCCGCCGATGCGGCGGCTTTTGCAGCTGTCGGGGCGTTTCCGCTGCGCCCCGGCGGAAAAGATGCAGCGCTCGTCTCCACCCTGCCCGCCGGCAGTTACACCGTTCATGTCGCCGGCCCGGCGGGCGCGCGGGGCGAAGTGCTCGTGGAAGCGTATCTCAGCGCAAACGGCTCCGCGCGCCTGACGAATCTCTCCGCACGGGCGACCATCCACGCCGAAGGCGGCTTGATTGCCGGCGTCACCGTCGCTCCCGGCACAGGTCGGCGCCGGCTGCTCGTGCGCGCGATTGGCCCGACGCTCGCGGATTTCGGCGTCGCCGGCAGCTCCCGCGATCCGCAGCTCGAAGTCTTTACCGGAACGAGCCGCGTCGCGGAAAACAACAACTGGGCGGCGACGGCGACACCGGACGGCCCGGACTGGGCGGGTTTGACCTCCGTGTTCCTGAGCAGCGGGGCATTCCCGCTCGCGCGAGTCTCGCTCGACGCGGCGGTAGTGCGCGAATTCGACGCCGGCAACCACACCATCGTCGCTCGCGCGAGCGGCCCCGCCAGCGCCGGTGTCGCACTCGTCGAAATCTACGAGGCGCCCAGCGCGCCGGATGCCGGCAGCTTGCCGGCACTGGCGGTGCAGGAATTCGCGGTGCGCGAAGCATTCGGCGCCAATTTTTTCCTGCAGATTTTCTCGACGCTGCGGGTCGTGGTGACGGGCGCCGCACCCGTGACGCTGCGCACATTACGTTTTGCGGTCGTCGAAAGGGGCACGGGCACGCGAATCAACATCGCGCCTGTTTTCCCGCTCAACGAGGTCATGCCACCCGGCGGTATTATCGAGCTTCTCCGCCGAGGCACGCCCGCGGAAACCGCCCTGTATTACGAGATCGATCCCATCATTGAGTTCGTAACCGCTGAAATCACCTATACCGACGCAGCCGGGGGCACGAATCTATTCACGACCAGGACACGCGTGGCGCGCCGATAGCGGAGGAGCGGAATGATCCGGGCGATCTCGCTCAGAATTTCTTCGTCGCGGAGAAGTAGATGAAGCGCCCCTCGGAGGTGTAGAGGGAGCCGGGGTAGCCGGAGGTGTTGCCGCCGTTGCCGTAGGCTTGCGGCGGATCCCAGTCGGCGACGTTGCGCGCGCCGAGCGTGAGGCGCGTGTCGCGCAGCCAGGCCTTGGGCGAGCCGCGGAAATTGTAGCCGAGCTGCACGTCCGTCAGGTAGCGGTCGCGCACGCGGTAGTAGTTGCCGAGCGGATCAGTGTCGTCGAAGCCGTCGGTGTAGGTGCAGATGAGGGCAACCGACCAGTTGCGGTAGTTCCAGCTGAGCTGGCCGCGGCCCTTGTGCTCGAGGTAGCCGTCGACAGCGGTGCTGGTGGAATCCTGCCCCAGGACGCTGCGG
>JAEUHB010000215.1 GCA_016794665.1 Opitutaceae bacterium | reverse complement strand
CTTCTTCCCCGGCGGGTCCCGTGGAGCAGCGCGGTCGGCGTCGGTGAGGAGGCGCGGGGTGCCGAAGACGGTGCCCTGGTCGCCCTCGGCCTTCATCTGCGCCGCGACGGCGGCGCGCATCTCCGCGAGGCGCGCGGCGTGCCGCGGATCGGCGGCGAGGTTCGTCAGCTCGCCGGGATCGGCCCGCAGGTCGTAGAGTTCCTCGGCCGGGCGCTCGTGGTAGCGCTTCACAATCGCGGCCGCCCGCGGGTCGGTCTTGGCCGCGGCATCCCACGAGTCGAAATAGGGCGGCCGATCCGCCGTCTTCACCAGGTCGACGTGGGTCGCGTAGTAGAATTCCGGGCGTAGGTTGCGGATGTATTTCCACCCGTCGGTGCGCAGGCTGCGCATCGGGTAGATGTTCCACCGGCCGTCGCTGCTGTGCGTGGTGAAGATGCGATCCCGGTGCGTGGCCCTTTCACCGCGGAGGACGGGCCCGAATGACTTTCCGTCGATCCCGGCGGGCGCGGTGCCGCCCGCCACGTCGACGAGGGTCGGCAGGATGTCGAGCCAGCTCACCATCGCGTCCGTGCGCGTGCCGGCGCCGACCTTGCCCGGCCACACGGCAATCATCGGCGTGCGGATGCCGGCTTCGTAGAGGCTCCATTTGGAGAAGGGCCACTGCGCGCCGTGGTCGGAGGTCGTGAGGAAAAGCGTGTTGGCGCCCAGGACTTCGTTGGCGGCGTCAAACACGGCGCCGAGCTCCGCGTCCATGCGGCCGACGGCCGCGTAGTATTGCGCGCGGGCCTCGCGCGTGATCGGGGTGTCGACGTGCTGCGGCGGGATGCGCACGCCCGCGGCGGTGTAGCCCTCGCCGGTCTGCGGCCACGGGACGTGCGGCCAGTTGGTGCCGACGAAAAACGCCAATGGCTTGGTGCTCTTGCGGGCGCGCAACCAGGCGACGGCGTTGGGCACGGCGACATCCTCGTGGTATTTGTCGTGCGCCCAATGATCGAAGCCGTAGTCGGCCGTGTGCTGGTAGTGCGAAACCTTGCCAAACGAGACAACCTCGTAGCCCAGCTCCTTCAGGTAGGCGGGCAGTTTCTTGATTTCGGCGCGGGGCTTGGAGTGATTGGCCTCGGCACCGTTGCGGGCAGGCGTGAGGCCGGTGAGCAGCGCCGCCCGGCTCGGCGCGCAGCTCGGCGAGGCCACGAACGCGCGGTCAAACACGAGCCCGGCGCGCGCGACGCGATCCATGTGGGGCGTCTTCACGTCCGGCGAACCGTAGACGCTGGAGTCGGCGCGGCTGTGGTCGTCCGTGAGAAACACGACGAGGTTGGGCTTCTGCGTATCAGCCGCGCGAGCAGCGGAAGTCATGAGAGCCGCGCTCAGGAGCGCGAGGCGGACCAAGAGACGATGGGGCATGGCGGCAAGGCGAGCCCAAGCCCGCGCGCGGCGCAAGATCAGGACGGGAATTTCCCGTTGACGCACCCGCACGGCGCCCATTTGTTCGCCGTTCCTCAAGTGGCTCGGTAGCTCAGTTGGTAGAGCAGAGGACTGAAAATCCTCGTGTCCCCGGTTCGATCCCGGGCTGAGCCACCACTTTGGAACCCGCCGCATCGCAAGATGCGGCGGGTTTTCCTTTTCACCGCCTTGGCAGCCAGACACTCATCTCGGTGTCGCCGCGGTTGCCCCAGGCAAAATAGGGCACAAAAGTCAGCGTAACCGGCTGCCGCGAGTCAGGCCCCACTTCCCGATAAAGCTCCGTCCCGGTCCACGGTCGGGCGGACGAGGCAAGGCCTTTGGCCGTGATGGCGACGACCGGCATGCCGCCGATGCCGAATCGACGGCGGGAGAAATCACCCGAAACCGCCTCAGCCGCGAGCGCGACATCGGTCAGCCGCACGCCCGCCGGAAGATCGTTGGATTCGGCACAATAAACGAGCGGACCGCACCGCAACGCGACCTGGTTCAGCGTTTCCTCGACCAACGGATTCGCCTCCCACAGCACGGGCGCAAAATCCATGCGCAGCTCGACCACATCGCCCGCGCGCCACGCGCGCTTCACCTCGGCATACGATCCGGGCGCGGGCCTCGCGGCGGCCTCGCGGCCATTGATCCGCAGCGACGCCGCCCCCGCCCGCAGCCAACCGGGCACGCGGAGCTTGAGCGCCAGCTCGCGGGCCGGCGCGGCGTCGATCGTGAGCTTCACCGCCCCACCCCACGGATAGTCCGTCTCTTGCCGGATTTTGATCCGGGCGCCATCTGGCAGCGCGGTTTCGAGCGTGCTCGCCGCATAGAGGTGGACCCACACGGCATCGGCCGAGAGCGCATAGACGTAGTTGTGCGCCTCCGCGATGGTGCGCACGACGTTGGGCGGGCAGCAGAAACTCGACTTGATGTTGGGCGTGCGGGTGCGCGACCAGCGCAGCGGCACCTTGAGATCATGGAGTTTCTTCAGCGGGTTGACGTAGAAGTAGTGCTTTCCCTCGAGGCTGATGCCGGGCAGCACGCCGTTGTAGAGCGACTGCTCAAAGAGGTCCGCGTAGCCCGC
>JAEUHB010000214.1 GCA_016794665.1 Opitutaceae bacterium | reverse complement strand
TGCCGGATGGCTTGGAGGAGCAGGCTCTTCGCATCGCCGGCGGCGAGCGCAGGGCCGGTGTGGCCACCCTTGAGCAGGCCCGCCTTGAGATCGAGACGGAGGTCGCCGCGCAGCCGCTTCGCCCCGGCGGAGTGGCATTCGTAGCAATGCTCGCGGAGGACCGGCTCGATTTTCTCGCGGAAGAACTGGTGGCCGGCCTCGATTTCCGGGTTCGCTCGAAGCGGGGTGGGCACAGCGAGAAGTGCCGCCAAAGTCCCGGCGAACCAGCCGCAATCACGAAGACGTTTTTCCAGCGGGCTCATCAGGCGGAGGAGATTCTCAGCTGAATGCTACCTCTAGTAGGTCGCGCGCCCCCCGGAGATGTCGAAGACCCCACCGGTCGTGAACGAGCAGTCATCGCTGCTCAGCCACGCCACGAGCGCGGCGACTTCGTCGACGGTGCCGGGGCGGCCCATCGGGATTTTCGAGAGCATGTAACTCACGTGCTCCGGCGAGCACTGCTTCAGGATCTCCGTCTCGATCACGGCGGGCGTGATGCAGTTCACGCGGATGCCGGTCGTAGCGAGCTCCTTGCCGAGCGACTTGGTGAGCCCGATCACGCCGGCCTTGGCGGCGCTGTAGTGCGAGGCGTTGGGATTGCCTTCCTTGCCCGCGATGGACGCGACGTTGACGATGCGGCCGGAATTTTTCGCCAGCAGGTGCGGCACAACGGCGCGGCAGCAGAGGAACACCGCGAACAAATCCAGCTCCATCACCGCGCGCCATTCGCCGGGCGTGCATTCCCAGAGCTTCTTGTTCACGCCGGCGATGCCGGCGTTGTTCACGAGCACGTCGATGGCGCCGAAGCGCGCGTGCGCGGCGGCGGTCGCGGCGGCGACGGCAGGCTCCTGCGTGATGTCGGCCGTGGCGGTGTGAACCCGATCACCGGCCCCGAGCGCCTGCGCGGCGGCGGCGAGGGCCGCGGCGTCGTTGTCCCACAAACTGCACCGCGCGCCCGAGGCGAGGAACCGCCGCGCGACCGCGAGCCCGATGCCGCGGGCGCCACCCGTGATGACGGCGACGCGGCCGGAGAGATCGATTTGATTCATGGGCGTGATTCGGCGCGGCCCCGCCTCCGGCGCCGCTGCCGGCTCACTTCAGCTCGCGGATCTTGATGTTCCGATACCAGCAGTCGTCCTGATGGTAGGTGAGCATGAGGTGGCCGTCGATCTTGTCGCCGAAGCCGGCGTCGTTCTTGAACTTGCTCTTCGCGATGCCGGCCTTCACGGCCTCGCTGCCCAGCTCGTAGGTGAGGACGTTCCTGCCGTTGAGCCAGTGCTCGACGGTCTTGCCGCGCACCACGATCTTGGAGTGGTTCCACTCGCCGACCTTCTTCAGCGGCTTGTCGGCGGCGGGTGGGAGCACCTCGTAAAAGGACGCGGTCTGCCGGTGCGCGCCGAACTTCGCGTCGGGGTGCGCGTTGTCGTCGAGCATCTGGTATTCGTGCCCGGGCGACTTGGTGCGCGCCTCGGTGACAAAATACTTCACGCCGTTGTTGCCCGCGGGCGGGAGCTTCCACTCCCAGGAGAACTCGAAGTCACGGTATTTTTTCTCCGTGATCAGCTCGGAGCCCTTGACCTTGGCGATGGCGTGGAGCGTGCCGTCGACGACTTCCCAGCCGCCGGCGGGTTTGCCCGCGTAGGTGCGCCAGCCGTTCATGGTCTTGCCGTCGAAAAGGAGCTGCCAGCCGGCGGATTTTTCGGCGGCGGTCAGCTGGTTGTTGGCGGCGGGAGCGACGAGGGCGCTGAGCGCAAACAAGGCGGGGAACAGGATGGGGCGGGATTTCATCGCCGAATGGCATGGCGGAAACCGGAGCCTTTGAAAAGCTCCGAGGCATGGGCATTGTCCGGGTGCAGAAAACGGTTGTTCCGCGCCCGTGCCGCACCTATCCACGCCCTCCCTCCCCATGTCCGCCCACGTTGTCGTCCGCGATCTGCACAAAGCCTACGGCGGCGTCGCGGCCGTGCGCGGCGTGAGCTTCACGATCCAACCCGGGGAAATCTTCGGGCTGCTCGGGCCCAACGGCGCGGGCAAGACCACCACGGTCGAGTGCCTCGTCGGCCTGCGCGAGCCCGACAGCGGCGAGATCGAGGTCTGCGGCCTCGACGCCCGCCGGCAGCCTCGCGCGGTGAAGCAGAAGATCGGCGTGGCGCTCCAAGCCACGTCGTTGCAGGACAAGATCACGCCGCGCGAGGCGCTGCGGCTGTTTGGCTCTTTCTACGAAGGCCGCGTCGCGGCGACCGAGCTGCTCGAGCGCTTCGCCCTCGCCGAGAAGGCCGACGCGCCCGTGGATTCGCTCTCCGGCGGCCAGCGCCAGCGGCTCGCGCTGGCCCTCGCGTTCGTCAACCGCCCGCAGCTCGTCTTCCTCGACGAGCCCACGACCGGCCTCGATCCGCAGTCGCGCCGCGAGCTGCACGCGGCCATCGCCCGGATGAAGGCCGACGGCCACACCGTGCTCTTCACCACCCACTACCTCGACGAGGCCGAGCACCTCTGCGATCGCGTCGCCATCATCGATCGCGGGCGCATCGTCGCGAGCGGGCCGCCCCAGGAACTCATCGCGCAATCGAGCGCGTCGCAGGCCGTGACGCTCGTGACGAGCCGGCCGGTCGATGCGACAAAACTCACCGCCTTGCCCGGCGTGAGCGCGGTGACGACAGATGGGGCGGAGATTCGTTTTCAAACCAGCCATGCCACCGCGACGCTGGCGGCGTTGACGTCGCTCCTCACCGCGCAACGCGCCGAGGTCGTCGAGTTGCAGGTGAAGAAGGCCTCGCTCGAGGATGTGTTCCTCCAGCTGACGCAGGAGGCCAAGGCGTGAACGCCGTCCTCGCCCACCTCGGTGTCTCGCTCCGGCTGCACTTCCGCAACCGGATGGCGCTCCTTTACGGCTATCTGTTCCCGCTGATTTTCCTCGTGGCGTTCTGGGTGCTCTACCGGCACGAGAAAATCCCGCTGCTCCGACACATGGGTGAGCTACTCACCGTCGCGGCGCTCGGCGGCGCGTGCTTCGGGCTGCCGACGACGCTCGTGAGCGAGCGCGAGCGCGGCGTGTGGCGCCGCTACAAGCTCTCGCCGGTCCCCACGTGGGCGTTTGTCGCAAGCACCGTCGTCGCACGCTACCTGATCATCCTCACCGCGGGCCTCCTGCAGCTCGGGCTCGCGCTCGCCATCGGGATGACGTTCCCGGAACACCCGCTGAGCCTCTTCGTCGCCTTCACGTTCGTCGCATTCGCCTTCATCGGCCTCGGCCTCGTGATTGCCGCGCTCGCGGACAACGTCCCGGCCGTGCAGGCGCTGGGGCAATGCATTTTCCTGCCCATGCTGATCATCGGCGGCGTGGCCGTGCAGCTCGCGGCGCTGCCGGCGTGGGCGCAGCACGTCTCGGCGTTTTTCCCGGGACGCTACGCCGTCGAGGCGATTCAGGGCGCATTCACGGGCCGCGGTCTCGCCGGCGCACGCTTCAGCCTGCTGGCCCTCGCGCTCGTGGGTTTCGCCGGCTGCCTCGCGGGCGCGCGGCTCTTCCGCTGGGACGCACAACAGCGTTTCGCAAACCTGCGCGGCAGGGCTTGGCTGCTCGTCGCCGTCGCCGCGTGGGTGGCCGTCGGGCTCATCGCCGAGGCGCGCGGCCGCATCGCGATTCCGGTGGACAAGGAAGTCAGTCCCCCCGCCAGCCAACCGGCCCCCGCCCCCGCGCCCGCGCCCGCGCCCACCACGCCCTTGGCCACGGCACCCGCTCCCGTCGCACCGGCGCCCGTCGCTCCTGTCGCCACCACGCCTGCGACGACGCCTGCCCCTCGCCCGCTCACGCCCCCGCCGCCCGCGCCACCCGAGCCCGCGTGGGCCAAGCTCACGCGCGCCGACGCCGAGGCCCTCGATTATCAAGTCCCGCCCGACAACGGCATCGTCTCCCCCTTCGCTGCGCCCGACGAGGAGCCCGAGGATTTCATGAAGGAGCAGGTCGACGGCGTCCGAAACAAGATCGCGACCTGGCCGCCCGGCTCCGATGGCGACGACCTCCGCTGCATCCGCAACCTTCTCTACATCGCCGCCGTGCCCGACGCGATCCAGATGCCCGTCGAGCGCTACCTGCCGCGCGTCGTCTACAACCACCTCATCGACACCTATCCGAAGGAAAAGCTGATCAAAATCCTGACCTACATCGCGCAGACGCCCGAGCAAGGCATGGTCATCACCGACATCTCCGACCTCGGCATCGAGGGCGCCGCCGGCGATCCGATGGTCGTGCGCGAACGCGCCTACCTCTACGCGATCAAGATGGTCGCGCGGCTCACGGGGAGGAAACAGGAATGAATTGGTTCGCCGCCTTGGTAGCCCGCCTCGTGAGAGGTGGGACGGCCCGCGCTGCACGTTCCCATGGGCCCCTGCTCTCACGAGCAGGGCTACGTGCCCATCCATGAAAGCCCCCTCGCCGACGGTCATCCGCACGACGCTGTTCATCCTCTTCGTGATGACGCTCGTCTGCCTGCCCTTCGCGATCTGGGGCGAGGAGTTCGTGCTGCCGTTGCTGAAATCGCGCGAGCAACAGACCGGCGCCCTCATCGCCATCACCGTCGTGCTGCTCGCGGCCGATTCGGTCGCGCCCATCCCGTCGAGCCTCGTGATTCTGTTTCTCGCCGCCAAGGCCGGCTGGCTCGCCGGCATCGTGGGTGGCGCTGTGGGCATGAGTGCAGGCGTGCTCGTGGCCGGGTGGCTGGGGCGCTTCGCCGTCGGGCGGATCGCGCCGAAATTCATCCCTGATGCCGAGCTCGCCCGCCTGCGCGACGCCCTGCAACGCAAGCTCTGGCTCACGCTCGCCTGCCTCCGCAGCGTGCCGGTGCTCGCCGAGACCTCCGTCATCGCCGCCGCCGCGATGGGCGTGCCCGTGATGCGCATCTTCACGGCGACGCTCCTGCCCAATTTCATCGTCGCCACGATCTACTCAATCGCCGCCGACGATTCTTGGCAGACGGCGGCGATCACTTTCCTCGCCACGATGATCGCGTCCTACGCGCTCTGGCGGATCGCGGGCCGGAAGGAAACGCCGACCGCGTAGCGATACACCCGTAGCCTTTCGCGGAAGCCGGGCTTGCAGCCGGAACCCAGCTAGGCCACCGTCCGTCCATGGTCTTCGCCGAAATCAAGCCGCAGATCGAACAGTTGCCTCCCGCCGAGATGCTCAAGGCGCTGGCCTATTTGAAGCATCTGCTGCGTGCGGATAATCCCGAGTATCAGCGCGAGCTGGCGCAACGACACGCCGACATCGAGGCAGGCCGCGGCATCAGCCTGACCGAGGCAAAGAAACGCCTGAGCAAAAGCTGAGCTTCCGGTCGTGCGCCCTTACGAGGTGATTTTGCACGAGCGTGCTTGGGAAGCGCTGGCTACCTCGAAAGGTGCGATACGAGAGCGATTGCTTGCATCGCTTGATCGGGTGAAGGCCGGACCATTCCGAACCGGCGACTTCCAGCAGCGCGATGCAAACGGCCGCATCAACGAAGTGTTCCTGCAGGACGACTGGCTAGTCACGTTTTGGAGCGACCATGCCGCGTGCGAGATTCACGTGGTGAATTTGGAGCAGGTTGAGGACTGACGTCCCTGAATTTTCCGTTTCACCATCAGCGCTTCATTCGACTTTCCCCATGCCCTCCCCCCAGCGTCTCGGCGTCGGTTTCATCGGCAGCGGCTTCATCACCAAGTTCCACATCCAATCGTGGCTCGCGGTGCGCGACTCGGACATCCTCGGCATCTGGAGCCCCAACGCGACGAACGCCGCCGCCACCGCCGCCTATGCCCGCTCCCTCGGCGTCGGCCAAGCGCGCGCCTACAAGTCGATCACCGAGATGGTCGCCGATCCGGCCATCGATGCGCTCTGGATCTGCGGGCCGAATCACAAGCGCGTCGAGAACCTCGAGGAGATCGTCGCCGCGCTGGAGTCGGGCAAAGGCACGCTCAAGGGCATCGCGTGCGAAAAACCCCTCGCGCGCAATGTCGCCGAGGCGCGGAAGTGCGTCGCGCTCATCAAACGCGCGGGCGTGCTGCACGGCTACCTTGAGGATCAGTTGTTCACGCCCGGGTTGATGAAGGGCCGGGCGCTCAGCTGGGCGCGCGGCGCCGCGATTGCCGGGCGGCCCTACCTCGCGCGCGCGGCCGAGGAGCACAGCGGGCCGCACATGCCGTGGTTCTGGCAGGGCGAGCAGCAGGGCGGCGGCGTGCTCAACGACATGATGTGCCACAGCGTCGAGGTCGTGCGCTTCCTGCTCAGCGATCCGAAAAAACCGCGCAGCAGCATCCGGCCCGTGAAGGTCACCGGCCACATCCATTCGCTCAAATGGTCGCGCCCGGAATACGTGACGATGCTCAAGCGCACGATGGGCCCCGCGGTGGACTACGCGAAGCGCCCGTCCGAGGACTTCGCCCGCGCGACGATCGAGTATGTCGATGAGGCGGGCCGCACGCTGATCGGCGAGGTCACGACCTCGTGGGCGTTTGTCGGCGCGGGCCTGCGGCTCTCCGCGGAGTTGCTCGGGCCGGAATACTCCTTCGCGCACAACACGCTCAACACCGGCTCGCAGCTCTTTCTCAGCCGCCGCATCACGGGCGCCGCCGGCGAGGACCTCGTGGAAAAGCAAAACGCCGAGCAAGGCCTCATGCCCATCGTCGGCAACGAGGCCGCGGAATACGGCTACGAGGCCGAGAACCGCCATTTCGTGCAGTGCTTCCTCGCGGGCAAGCAGCCCGAGCTCAACTTCGACGACGGCCTCGAGGTCGTGGAGCTGCTCATGACCGCCTACATGAGCGCCGAGCAGGGCCGCACGCTGCCGTTCCGGCCCAAGGGGCTGGAGAAATTCATCCCCGCCGTCGCGCGCGGCGCGTGGCGGCCCTGATCAAACTTCGGAGGGCAACCACTGATGAACACTGATGGGCACTGATTCAGCCCCATCGATCCCCGCAGAATTTTGGCCCACGGAACAGACGGAACTCAGAATTTCTTCCGTGTATTCCGTGTGTTCCGTGGGCCATATCGTCGTTTCAGAGATTAGTGTTCATAAGTGTCCATCAGTGGTTCAAACGTCTGTGCTTCCCGCTCCTCCCCTCTCAACTTTCCCCACTTAATGACCCAATCCGCCCCCACCCCCCGCGGCTCGCTCTTCACGATGATGGCGCTCGAGTTCTTCATCTGGGGCGCGTGGTTGCCGCTCATCTTCGGCTACCTGCCGAGCCTTGGGTTCACACCCACACAGCAGTCCCTCATCCTGAACGCGTTTCCCGTGGCGTCGATCGTGGGCATGTTTTTCAGCAACCAATGGGCGGACCGGAAATTCAACCCCGAGAAATTCCTCGCCTTCTCCCATCTCGTCGGCGGCCTCGCGATTCTCGGGTGCGGGTTCACCAAGGACTTCACGGCGTTCTTCCTCCTGATGCTTGTGCACTGCCTGCTCTACGTGCCGACCATCTCGATCACCAACTCGATCGCGTTTGCCAACATGCGCGACCCGGAGAAGGAATTCGGCCTCGTGCGCATGGGCGGCACGGTCGGGTGGATTCTCGCTGCGTGGCCCTTCACCTTCATCTTCGTCAACTGGGATGCCGTCGCCGCCGCGAAGACCTCGGGCTTCGTTGACTGGCTCGGCGCCGCGCTCGCGAATCCGCTCTCGGGTGACGCCGCCAAGGCCGCGACCAAGTGGACCTTCATCGTAGCCGGCCTCGCGTCGCTCGCCCTCGCGGCCTTCGCGCTCACGCTGCCGCGCACCGCGGCGAAACCCGCCGCGCCCGCCGGCAGCTCGCTCGCGTGGCTCGAGGCGCTCAAGCTGCTCAAGCATCCCTTCGTGCTCGTGCTGTGGCTGGTCACGCTCGTCGATTCGTTCGTCCACAACTGCTACTTCAGCTGGACAGGCGTCTTCCTCGGCACGCCGGTGGCGGCGGGCGGCGTCGGCATCGCGCCCAACTGGATCGCCCCGATTATGAGCATCGGCCAGGTCGCGGAGATCGGCACGATGTTCGTGCTTGGCGCGACGCTCAAGGCCCTCGGCTGGCGCACCACGATGATCATCGGCATCCTCGGCCACGCGGCGCGTTTCGCGGTCTATGCCTTCATGCCGGAGAGCGCGGCGGCGATCATCCTCATCCAAGTGCTCCACGGCATCTGCTACGCGTTCTTCTTCGCGACGGTCTACATCTTCGTCGACGCGTATTTCCCCAAGGACATCCGCTCCAGCGCCCAGGGCCTCTTCAACCTCCAGATACTCGGCGTCGGCGCACTGCTGGCTTTCTCAATCTGCCCCTGGCTGATGCAGGAAGTCTATACCAACGCGGCGACCAAGGCTGTCGACTTCAAGGGCCTCTTCCTTGTGCCGCTCGCCGCAGCGTCCGCCGCGGCCATCGCGCTCGCGCTGTTCTTCCACCCGCCGAAGACGGCGGCGGCGGGCAGCGCGGCGGCGACGCCGCATTGAGCTTCACTCGACCGGCGAACGCCCCGTTCTACAGCTTGGCACCGCCGCCGTTCCATGCGTGATCGGCGGTGTGCCACTCAGCCTTGCCGATTTCTCCCTGGATGATCTCGAGCGCGAGTTCTCGGCTTGGGGTTTCAGGCCCTCCCACGCCGCGCGCGTCCTACGCAGCCATTACGCGAGCGGTGGCGAGCTGGCCGATAATCCGACGAGGCGCTTTCCCGCGGGCTTGCTAGAGAAAATCCGATCTGAGTTTCCCCCATTGTCCGCACCCGCCCTCGCCGCGCGCCAAGTCGCCGACGACGGCACCGCGAAGCTCCTCCTCCGCCTCGGCGATGCGCGCACGGTCGAGACGGTGCTGATGCCGGATTTTCGCCCCGATCGCGCCGCCGGCTGTGTGTCTTCACAGGTCGGCTGCGCGATGGGCTGCGATTTTTGCGCGACGACCAAGACCGGCTTCGAGCGCAACCTCACCGCCGGCGAAATCGTCGCGCAGTTCCTTGCCCTCCGCCGCGAGGCCCACGCCGCCGGGCGCAAGCTCCAGACCCTCGTCTTCATGGGCATGGGCGAGCCGCTCTTAAACCTCGACGCCGTGCTCGCCGCCGTCGAG
The DNA here is from genome assembly GCA_016794665.1 of Opitutaceae bacterium. Lineage (GTDB taxonomy): Bacteria > Verrucomicrobiota > Verrucomicrobiia > Opitutales > Opitutaceae > ER46. The sequence goes on along the minus strand of JAEUHB010000214.1, from coordinate 10,377 downwards.
CGCATCGCCGACAACCGCCTCGGCGCCCTCGGCTGGCGCCAGATCACGATCTCGACGGTTGGGATCGTGCCGGGCATCGACACGCTCACGGCCACCAAGCTGAATTTCCACCTCGCCGTCTCGCTTCACGCGCCCGACGACGCCACCCGCGCGGAACTGCTTCCCATGGGAAAGCGCTTCCCCATCGCCGACATCCTCGCCGCCGCCGATCGCTTTCAGGCGAGCCGTGGTCGCCCCGTCACGATCCAATACTGCCTGTTGAAGGGCGTGAACGACACGCCCGTCCACGCGCACACGCTCGCCGCCACGCTCGGTGCGCGGCGCATGCATGTGAACCTCCTCCGCTACAACCCCACCGGCCTCAGCCTCCGCGGCCGCACTTACGAGCGATCGTCCGATGAGACGGCCGATGCTTTCGCCGCCATCCTCCGCGAACACAAAATCGTCGCCCACTTCCGCCGCTCGCGCGGCAAGGACATCGACGCGGCCTGCGGGCAGTTGCGCGAGCGGGTGATCGCCGCGCGCTGAATCCCAACGTCCGGCGGCATATGCCCTTTTGGCAGGGCGGGGACTCCGTTGCCCGCCGCGGGCTCCCAACTTCCGGCTTCCGTTCGCCCTTTCCCGCCGTAGCGTGCCGCTTTCGTCCGCGCGCGCATGAAACTCTCCGTCGTCATCCCCTGCTACAACGAGGCCAAGACCATCCGCCTCATCGTCGATCGCGTGCGCAACGCCCCCGTGCCCGACAAGGAGATCATCATCGTCGACGACTGCTCGCGCGACGGCACCCGCGATCTCCTCCGCACGCAAATCGCGCCGCTCGTCGACAAGATCCTCTACCACGAGGTCAACCAGGGCAAAGGCGCCGCGCTCCGCACCGGCATCGCGGCCGCGACCGGCGACGCCGTGATCATCCAGGACGCCGACCTCGAATACGACCCGCAGGAATACCCGCGCCTCCTCAAGCCGATCATCGACGGCAAGGCCGACGTTGTCTTCGGGTCGCGTTTCATGGGCGGCGACGCCCACCGCGTCGTCTATTTCTGGCACATGATGGGCAACAAGTTTCTCACGCTGCTCTCCAACATGGCGACCAACCTGAACCTCACCGACATGGAGACCTGCTACAAAGTCTTCCGCCGCGAGGTGATTCAGAAAATCCAAATCGAGGAGAACCGCTTCGGCTTCGAGCCCGAGATCACGGCCAAAGTCGCGAAGGCGGGGGTGGTCATCTACGAGGTCGGCATCAGCTACTACGGCCGCACCTACGCCGAGGGCAAAAAGATCGGCTGGCGCGACGGCTTCCGTGCGCTCTGGGCGATTTTGAAATACAATTTCTTCCGCTGACGCGGCCCGCGCGCGAAACATGGACGACCCCGCCGCGCGCCCTGCCACCGAATCGACGCCGAGCCGCGCACCACTGCGCCTCGGGGTCGCCGCCGCCGCCGTGTGCGTCGCGTTCGCCGCGTTCACCGGGCACATGTGGGAGGACTACCTGATCACGTTTCGCGCGAGCCTCAACCTCGCCACGGGAAACGGCCTCGTGTTTCAGCCCGGCGAACGCGTCCATAGTTTCACCTCGCCGCTCGGCACGCTGCTGCCCGCGCTCTTCGCGATCGGTGGCGGGGAAAACGTCGAGCTGCGCGCGCTGTGGCTGCTGCGGCTCGCGAGCGCCGCGGCGTTCGGCACCGCCGTGTGGCTCGCCATGCGCTCGCTGCTCCGGACCGGCGTCGCGCCCGTGGCCGCCATCGCCGCGGGCGTCGCGTGGCTGCTCGATGCCAAGACCGTCGACTTCTCGATCAACGGCATGGAGACCGCGCTGCTCGTGCTGGGCGTGGTGCTGTCGTGGCGCGCCTTCGCCGAGGGCGCCAAGCTCTGGCCCTGCGCGCTCGGCTGCGCGCTGCTCGAATGGACGCGGCCCGACGGCTGCGTGTATTTCGCGGCGCTCGCGCTCGCCTGGCTGCTTGTCGGCGCGCGCGGACCGTGGTCCGCACGGCTCGTTGCGATCGCAAAACCGATCGCCGTCGCGATCGCGCTCTACCTGCCGTGGTTCGTCTTTGCGTGGGCCTACTACGGCTCGCCCGTGCCGCACACCATCCTCGCGAAATCGGGCAGTATTTCCGCCGGCGAGATCGCGACCTCGATGGCGCTCTATCCCTGGCGGCTGTTGGTCGGCGCGACGACGCTGCACGATCTGTTCATGCCGGCTTATCCGTTTTTCGGCGGCTGGCCGGCGGCGCTGGCGTGGATCGCGCGCGGGCTTGTGACCGTCGCGGCGCTCGCCTGGCTGTGGCCACGGCAGGCCGCGGGCGCACGGCTCGCGTCGCTGGCGCTGTTTCTCGGCGGCTTCTACGTGGCGATTATTCCGGCCTTCCCGTGGTATTACCCCGGCTGGCTGGCACTCGGGTGGATCGCGTGGGCGGGTGTGCTGCACGTGGCGTGGGCCAATCTGCCGCGCCCGACGGTGCGCATCGGCGCCGCGCTGCTCGTCGCGTTGCAGGCGGTGCTGCTCGCCTGCGTCGCTTGGCAGATGCGCGCCCAGCAGACGATCATCGAGGACAACCATCGCCGCGAGATCGGCCGCTGGCTGCGCGCCCAGGCGGCGCCGGGTGACCGCGTGTTCATCGAGCCGCTCGGCTACTCGGGCTACTACTCGGGCCTCAAGATGCTCGATTTCCCCGGCCTCGCCTCGCCCGAGGTCGTCGCCGCGCGCCGCGCCGGCCACCGTAGCATGGCGCAGGTGATCGCGAAGCTGCGGCCCGAGTGGGTCGTGCTGCGGCCGATCGAGGCGGAGACGGTCTTCGGCGAGAAACCCGAGCTGCGCGCGGCCTACCCGCTGGCGCGGACCTTCAACACCCGCACCGCCATCGACGCGCGCACGATCCTGCCGGGCCGAAACTACCTGAACTTCGACGCCATCTACCACGTGCACCGCCGTGCCGCCGCGGCGCCCGCGCCATGACCGCCCTCGAACTCGGCGCCGGGCTGCTGGGAGCGGCGACGATCACGCTGCCGGGCTGGCTAGCGGCGCGCGCCCTTCGCGTGCCTCAGGCGACGCTGGCGGGTTTCGTCTTCGGCGCGGTCGCGCTGGTGGCAATCACCCTTGGCTTCGATGCGACCGGAGTGCGGCTCGCGCCGGGAAATTATTTCATCGCGTGGGCCGCGATCATGGCGGCAGCGGGCGCGTGGGCTTGGTCGAAACGAAGCGCCCCGCGTGCCTCTCCCGCGGACGTGCAGCCTCATCAACCCGCCGGCTGGTGGCTGATGCTCGTGCCCGTAGTGGCGGTCGTGGTGTGGCGCGCGACCACACAACCACTCTTCGGCGTCGACACGGTTTTCCGCTGGAACTTCCTCGCCGAGCAGATGCTCGCGCGCGGCTCGATCGGGTTCTACCCGCCGTTCCGCGCGGAGGATCACGCGATCTACGGCTGGCCCGACGGCATCGCGCCCGCGGTGTCGTGTCTCTATTTCTGGATCTACGGAATCGCGGGTGGCGCGCGGGTGGAAGCGACGCCGCCGGTCGTCGTGCTGCAATTCGCGCTGATCCTCGCGGGCGTGCATGCCCTCGCACGCCGCTATTGTTCAACCACGGCCGCGGCGTGGGCCTGCGGGCTGGCGGCGTGCTCACCGCTCCTCGCGTGGGCCGCGGCCATGGGTCAGGAAACCGGGCTGACCACGATCGCGCTCGTGGCGCTGCTGCTCTATCTACCTCGATCGCCCGCGGAGGAAACCCCGGGGGCCGTCGTCTTCGCCGCGCTGGCCGCGGGCCTCGGGGCCCTGGCGCGGGAATACGGCCTCGCCCTGCCGCTCTTCGGCATCGGGCTGGCGATTTTTCGCCGGCTCTCGCCACGCGCGACCGCGTTGTTCGCCCTCGTGGCTTCGCTCGCCGCCGCGCCGTGGTATGTCCGCAATTGGCTGCTCACGGGCAACCCCATCTACAACCTCGCGCTGGGCTCGCTCTTCCCCGTGAACGAGGTCCACGCGTGGCTCAACGCCGGCTACCAGGCCGAGCTCGGCTGGGGCCGGCTGCCAGCCGGCGCGACGGGTGCATTTTTTGGCACCACGCTCGTCGCTCTCGCCTGCACCGTCGCCGGGACAGTTGCGTTCGCCCGTTCGGCTCTGGGGTTGGTGATCGGCATCGTGCTTTTTGTCGGGATCTGGGCCGCGTCAGTCGGCTACACGGCGGCGGGCTTCACCTACTCGCTGCGCGTCCTGAGCCCGGCGATCGCGGTGGCCGCGGTGCTGGGCGGCGCGGTGCTCGCGCGTTGGGTGCCGGCCGGCCGGGCCGCGCGGCTCACGGGCGCCGGACTCACGCTGCTCGCGACGGAGGCGGCGCTGCGCGCACTCACCTTGCCGGTGAACGTCTATCGTCTCGCGCCGCGCGACTGGCCCGCGCTCGGCCGCGCGCTGCACGATTATCACGCCCGCCCGACCTACGCCGAACTCGCGCGCCGCATCGGCGGGGAACGCGCGCTCGTGCTGGGGCCGCACGCCCTGCTGGTGAAAAACGGCGCCGCCGTCGCGCCGCTGTGGAGCCCGGAGGTGCGCTTCGTCTTCGACGAGAAACTCCCGCCGTCGGAGATCGCACGCCGCCTCCGGGCGGCGGGCTTCGGCTACGTGCTGCTGACCCAGGGCCCGGTGAACGAGCGCTTCCTCGCCCGCAGCGCGTTTTTCCGCGACCCCGCGGGCACGCTCACGCCCGTGTGGTCCGACGCCGACATGGTGCTGCTGCGCGTGCAAAGTCCGCCGCCATGATCCCGAGCCTCATTGCCTACGCCGTGGTGTTCGCCGCCGCGTTCCTCGCGCCGGGCTGGCTGCTCGGCCGCGCGCTCGGGGCACCGACGGGCCCGGCCGGCTTGTTCCTAGGATCAGTGGCAATCCTGACCAACCTGATCCTCACGCTCGACGCGCTCGGCCTCGCCCTCACGCGAACCAACGTGCTCCTCGGGCTGGCGGTCGTTTGCGCCGGGCTCGGCCTCGCCGCTCGAAGGCCGGCACCCGACCTGGCGTTAACCGGGGCCAGCCCAGGCCTCCACCGCGCTTGGTTGATCGCACCCGCCATCGCGCTGGCCGGCTTGGCATGGAAGGCGATCGAACACCCGCTCTTCGGCTACGACACCATCTTTCGGTGGGACTTCCTCGCACGCCAGATGTGGGAGCAGGGCACCTTGCAGTTCTACCCCGCGGTGACACCCGGCGATTTTCTGATTTACGGATGGCCCGACGGGCTGGCGCCCGCGGTCGCGTGCCTGTATTTCTGGGCCTATCAGGGGCTCGGGGCGGTTCACGCCGGAGCAACGGTGCCGGTGGTCCTGCTGCAGGTCGCCCTGCTGTTTTGGGCGGTGCATGACCTGGCCGCGCGGCTGGCGGGACGGGCCGCAGGCCTGGCGGCAAGCGCCTTGCTGGCCACGAGCTCACTGGTGCTGTGGGGCTCGGGCATGGGGCAGGAAACCGGGCTCACAGCGCTCGCGTTGGTCGGCGTGCTCCTCTTTGCAGAACGCCATCGGACCGAGCCCGGGGCTCGCTGGTGCGCATGGGCTGGCATCGCCGCCGGCGTCGGTGCGCTCGCACGGGAATACGGGATTGTGTTCGTCGCGCTCGGCGCGCTCGCGCTCGCCGGCCAGCGAGCGAGCGGCCGCGGGTGGCTGGCCTACCTCGGAGCGTTCGCCGTCGTAGCGGCGCCGTGGTATCTGCGCAATGCCGCCCGCACCGGAAATCCGCTCTGGCCGCACAGCTTCGGGGGCTGGCTGCCCGACAACCGCGTTCACACTGACTACATGCGCGCGGTAGCGGATTTTTGGGGCCCGGGATCGTCGTCGTGGCCGCCGTTTGCCGGGCTCGGCACCGCCGTGCTGCTGAGCATTGTAGTCGTGGCCAGTGCCGTGGTCGGGGCGTGGCGGCTGCCAGCACGCCGCACGTGGCCCATGCTCGCCGCGGCGGTGACCGTGACCCTCCTCTGGGCATGGTCGCTCTCCAGCACCTCGGCCGGACATCTCTATGCACTGCGCGTGCTGACGCCGGGCGTGGCGATCGGCGCAGTCATCGGCGGCGCGGAGGTCGGCCGATGGACGAGACCCGCCGTCGTCTGGCTCGGGGCGCTGGTCTGCGCGGTGGCCGCGGTCGACGCGGCGGCGCGAGTGTGGTTTCTGCCGGCAAAGCCGTGGTCGGCGTGGTGGACCGTGCCGCCGGGGCAATGGCTGCAGGGACGCGACGCCGGGAACCGCTGGAATCACGATCCCAACTGGGACACGCTGGTCGCGGCGGCCGGGGGCCGGCCGGTGCTCGTGTCTGATCCCTTCACGCATGTCGCGCTGACCAAGCGCGGAGCGAAGGCCATCCCGCTTTTCAGCCCGGACGTGGCATTCCTGTTCGATCCGGGGCAGGATCTGGCTTCAGGGCTGAACCGACTGCGCGGCAGGGGCGTGCGCTTCGCACTGCTCTCGGCCGACAACGTGATCAACGCGAGCCAGTTGCCGCGCTATCCTTTTTTCCGTTCGCTGCTGGCCATCGAGCCCAACGTGAAGATACCGACGACGCTGGTTTACGACTTGGCCAACTTTCCCGACAACCCACCTGCCCCAGCCCGCCCCCCGCCGTGATCGCCGACACCCTGGGAAGCCTCTTGTTATTCACCTTGTTGTCGTTCGGCCCCGGATGGCCGATCGCGGCACGACTGGGTGGCACGGCGGGCGAGCGCTTGCTCGGGAGCGTGGTGCTGTCGTGGCTCACGAACTTTGTCGTCGCATGGGCGGTGTATGCGTGGGCGCTGCCACTCGCGACGCTGTGGGTGTTGCCGGCGGCGGCGCTGGGCGGAATCGGGGCGGGGTGGCGGCCGCTGCGAGACCTTTGGCGCGAGACCGAGGCGCGAGACCTGATCATCGCGCAGGCGATTGTGACGCTCTCGGTCGTGGCGTGGCTCGCGCTTGTGGTGAGCTACTCGGGCGGGGCGTGGGTGGGCGACTGGTTCGGGCACTGGCAACGCACGGCGTTCTTCCTCGAACGCGGACCGCGGGACATTCTCTTCAACGGCTTTGACCCGCTCACGTCGCGCCCACCGCTCGCCAACGTGATCTTCGGCGTATTCGCAGCGCTCACGAGAAAGGACTTCGCGCACTACCAGCTAGCCAGCACCTTCCTCGGGAGCTTCGCGTTCCTCCCGGCGGCGGTCTTCGCGCGGCGCTTCGGCGGTCGCGCGGCCGGCGCGGTGCTGGCGGCGCTGCTGCTCGTGAGCCCGATGTTTGTGCAGAACGCGACCTTTGCGTGGACCAAGCTCCACGCGGCGTTCTTCACGCTGACGGCGTTTCATTTCCTGCTGCGGGACGACGCGCCCGATGGCCCGCGCGCCGGCCTGCTTGCGTCAATCGCGCTCGGCGCCGCGCTGCTCACCCACTATTCCGCCGGTCCCTATGCGCTCGTGTTCGCCGCCGTGTGGCTCGCGCGCGGGCGCTGGCGCGAGGCGGCGTGGTGGCGCGGCACCGCCTTAGCCGCGCTGGCGGGCGCGGCGGTGCTCGCGCTGTGGTTTGGCTGGGCGCTCGCGGTCTACGGGCCGAAGGGCACTTTCCTCACCAACACGAGCGTGTCCGACGCCGCACCGAGCGTGGGAGCGCAACTCCTCTCCAGCCTACTCAACGTCCGCGACACCCTCGTGCCGCATTTCCTGCGCGAGGCGGACTACGGCTTCATCGCGCAGCGCAACCCGTGGGGTTGGTGGCGCGACTGGTTTTTCACGCTCTACCAGATCAACCTGTTCTTCCTCTGCGGCAGCGTGGCGTGGCTCGCCATCTTGGTCGCGCTCGCAAAGAGCGCCTTCCCCGCGCGGCCGGCCGTGCGCGCGGGTTGGGCCGCCGGGATCATCGTCATCGCGCTGCTGGGCGTGATGGTCCACGGCGCGCGCGATCGCTGGGGCCTGGCGCACATCTGCCTCCAACCGCTGGCGCTGGGCGGCCTCGCGCTGCTCGCCGCGCGGTGGGAAGCGACTGGCCCGATCTGGCGGCGTGTGGTCGTCGCGGGGGCGGCGGTCGACTTCGCGCTGGGCATCGCGCTGCATTTCGGCTGCCAGAGCCTGCTGATCGACCAGTGGGTCGGCGCGGCGACGGAGGGTGGCCCGCTCGGCGGCTACTCGTCGGCCGCACAGGTGAATATGCGGGCCAAGGTGCATTTCCGATTCGAGTTCTTTGGCGATGACTTCTCCACTAGTGAACTCGCCCTGCTCGCGCTGCTAGCGGGCTTGCTGGCTCTCGCGGTCTGGCGCGCGGCGCGCGCGACCCGCGCCTAGAAACGGCGTTGCGTGGCCGCTCCGTTCCGACCTTCCTTTGCCCCCGTGCCCTTGCCCGCGATCACCATCGTCACACCCGTGTTCAACGAGGAGGCCGTGCTGCCCGAGCTGGTCGCGCGCCTGACCGCGCTCTTCAACGCGCACCCTGGCTGCACCTGGCGCGCCGTGCTCGTCGACGACGGGAGCCGCGATCGCACGGCGGAACTCGTGCGCGCCGCGGCCGCGCGCGACCCGCGTTTCGAGCTGGTCGAGCTCTCGCGCAATTTCGGTTTCCAAAGCGCCCTCTCCGCCGGCCTCGCGCGGGCCACCGGCTGCGATGCCGTCGTGACGATGGACGCCGACCTGCAGGATCCGCCCGAGGTTATCCCCCAGTTCGTGGCCGCGTGGCGCGGCGGGGCGGAAGTGGTGCGCGCGGTGCGGCGCTCGCGGAGCGAGACCGGACTGCGCCGCGTCGGCTTCGATGTCTTCCACGCGTTGTTCGGCAAGATGATCGACTATCCCATCGAGCCCAACACGGGCACCTTTGGGCTGCTCGGCAAAACCGCGCTGGCGACCTTCAACTCCCTGCCCGAGAACAACCGCTTCTTTCCCGGCCTGCGCAGCTGGATCGGTTTCCAAACCGCCGACGTGCTCTACGATCGCAAGGAACGCGCCGCGGGCGAACCCCAGCAGAAATTCCACCACTTGCTGCGCTACGCGCTCGACGGGCTCTTCAGCTTCTCGCGCCTGCCGCTGCGCCTGCTCACGTTCACCGGCATCATCATTGCGAACACGGGATTCGCGGCGGCCATCTTCTACGCGATGCGGCGCATTCTCGATCTCGAGACGGCGCCCACCGGCTACACCACGCTCGTCACTTTGGTGCTCTTCATCGGCGGCGTGCAGCTCATCGGCATCGGCGTGCTCGGCGAATACCTCGGCCGCATCTACGACGAGGTGAAGCGCCGGCCGCACTACATCGTGAAGCCGTCGGATCGCGGCCCCCGGCTGTGAGCGAGGCGGTCACGCCTCCCCGCCCCCGACGTCGCGATGCCCTTGCGCTCGCCGTCGCCACCGTCGCGCTCACGATCGCCGCGGCCATGGTGCTCTTCAGCACCTTCATGTTCTACGACGACGAGGGCTACGTGCTGCACTCGCTCAAGGACTTCGCCGAAGGCGGCGGCCTCTACCGCGAGGTCTACACGCAATACGGCCCGCTGCCCTTCGTCCTCTACTCCGCGCTCCATGCCATCGGCGTGCCGCTCACGCACCTCACGGGGCGGCTGATCACGCTTGCCGCTTGGGCCGGCACGGCGGTCGCGTGCGCCATGCTCGTCGGCACGGTCACGCGCAGCGTGATCGCGCGCACGGCGGCCCTTGCGGCGGCGTTCGTGTTTCTCTGGGTGATGGCGAGCGAGCCGGCGCACCCGGGCGGGCTCATCGTGTTCGCGACGGCCTTGCTCGCGCTGCTCGGCTATCGCGCCATTGAAGGTGGAAATAACTCGCGGTGGGCCTGGCTCGCCGGGGCGGGCGCCGCGGCGTTGCTGTTGACCAAGATTAACACGGGCGCGTTCGCCGCGTTTTCCGCCGCCGCGTGGCTCCTCTTGCACCACGGCGACGAGCGCATGCGTCGCGCAGCACCGTGGCTCGTGGGCGCGGCGGGGGTAGCGCTGCCGCTCGCGCTCATGCGCCCGTTGCTCGGCACCGAGTGGGTGCAGATTTACGCGCTGCAGTTCGCGCTGGCCGCGGTGGCCGTCACGCTCGTGCTTGCGGCATCCGCAACCGGCCGGACGGGCTGGCGCGACATCTGGCGCGGCGTCGCAGGGGCGGGGCTGGTCGCGATCGTTGCTATCGGCGCCGTGGTCGCACGCGGGACGGGGCCGGGGGAATTCGTCGAGGGGTTTCTGCTCGGGCCGCTGCGGCATCCCGTTAACTTCAACCTTCGGTTCCTCTGGCCCGCAGGCAGCGCGGCGCTCGCCGCCGGATCGCTGGCGCTGTGCGCGGCGGCGCTGGTGTTGCGGCGCAATCACGCCGGGCCGATCGACGCCGCGATCGCGCTGCTCCGCCTGCTCGCCGCGATCGCACTGGCAATCGATTTGTCGCTCTATCCGGCGGTGAACCCCGGC
>JAEUHB010000207.1 GCA_016794665.1 Opitutaceae bacterium | reverse complement strand
GTCCTTCTTGCTCTTGCGCCGGCCCTTGACGCCGCCGCCGTCCGGCGCGACGAGCGGGCGGGGCGCCGCGACCTCGGAGGGCTCGAAGCCCGCGACCTGCTCGCGCGGGATCGCGAGGCCGTGGCGCCGGGCGATGAGGTTGAAGTGCGCGTGGGTCTCCGCGGTGATGAAGCTCACGGCCACGCCCGCCTCGCCGGCCCGGCCGGTGCGGCCGATGCGGTGCGTGTAGTCGGCGGCGGAGCGCGGGAGATCGAAGTTCACCACGGCCGGCAGGCCGGTGATGTCGAGGCCACGGGCGGCGATATCGGTGGCGATGAGCAGGCGGGTTTTCCCGGCCTTGAAATCGGCGAGCGCGGCGAGGCGGCCGCCCTGGCTCAGCTCGCCGTGCAGGGCGTCGGCGGCGAGTCCGGCGCGGCGGAGTTTCTCGGCGATGTGCTCGGTGGCGTATTTGGTGGCGACAAACACGAGCACCCGCGGCCACGCGTGCGTCTCGACGAGGTGGCGGAGCAGCTGAGTGCGCCGCGGCGCGTCGACCTCGATCGCGCGCTGCGTGATGTCGGGCGCGGCGTCGCCCTCGCTGGCGATCCCGATTCGCGCGGGATCGCGGAGGAGCCCGCGGGCGAGCGCCTCGACCTTGGGGGGGAACGTCGCGGAGAACAGCAGGCTCTGCCGCTGCGCCGGCAGGAGCGTGAGGATGCGGCCGAGTTCGGCGGAAAAGCCGAGCGCGAGCAGGCGATCGGCCTCGTCGAGCACGAGCACGGAGGTGTCGGCGAGCGACACGGCGTGGTGATCGACGAGATCGAGCAGACGGCCGGGCGTGGCGACGAGCACATCGGCGCCGGTGCGGAGCGCCACCTGCTGCGGGTCGATCGCGATGCCGCCGTAGACGACGAGGGTCTTTTGCGAGGGCATGAGATAGCGGCCGTAGCGGCGGACAGATTCGCCGACTTGGTGCGCGAGTTCGCGCGTGGGCACGAGGATGAGTGCGCGCACGGTGCGATCGCGCGCGCGCGGCGGGAGCTGGCGCGCGAGGCGCTCCAGCACGGGCAGCACGAAGGCCGCGGTCTTGCCCGAGCCGGTCGCGGCGGAGGCGAGCACATCGCGCCCCGCCGCGATCAGCGGGATCGCGGCGGACTGAATCGGCGTGGGCTCGGTGTGGCCCTTGTCCGTGACCGCGCGGCAGAGTGGCTCGGAGAGGTTCAGCGCGGAGAAAGTCATGGAGCGTCTGGGCGGCGTGCGGCTCACTCGAGCTGCACGACGAGCGTGCGACCGCCGAAAGTGACTTGGTCACCCGCGATGAGTTGCCGGCGCTTGCGGGTCTCGGGGGCTCCGTTGACGGTGACCTGCTGCTCCGCGATGGCCTGCTTGGCCGCGCCGCCGGTGTCGGCGAGCCCACCCAGCTTCATGAACCGGCAAAGCTCGATGGGCACGGCGCGCACGGTGACGAGTTGTGGCGCGGACGATGGGTCGGTGGGCATCGAGCGAGGTTCAGCAGGCCGCCGCCGGGAGTCGAACCCTCAGATCAGCGGCGAAAAAAGCGGGGTGAGGGCACCCCGCCTACAACTGACGACGGCCGCCGCTCACTTCGCCTTGATGTCGTAGCAGTAGATCAGGTCTTGGTCGCGGAGGTAGAGCTTGCCGTTGGCGATGACAGGGTGCGTCCAGACCTTGCCGCTGGAACTGCGGATCTTGGTCTGGGGATCGAGCTTGAAGCGGCTGACCTCTTTCCAGCCTGCGGGCGACGCCTCGACGAGGGCGACGGTGCCGGTGTTTTCCTCGAGGCAGTAGAGCATGCCGTCGGCGGCGCCGACGGCGCCTTTGCCGAGCGCGCGCGAAGACCAGACTTCCTCGCCCGTCTTGAAATTCTGGCAGACCCACTGCGGGTCGCCGTGGCCGTAGAGATATTCGCCGATCTTCACGAAGCCGCCGTGATGGTTCTTCGCGACCTTGTTTTCGTAGACGACGGTCACCTTGTTGCCCGGCTCAATGCGGACCATCTTGCAGCCGGTGCCGTAGCCGGCCGTGACGTAGACCTCGTTGCCGCTGACGATGGGCGTGGGGATCATGGCGGTGCGGCCCGGGAAATCGGTCTGCCAGAGCAGGCGGCCATCGGCGGCGGCGAGGCCGAAGATGCTCTTTTCGTTGCGCTGCACGTATTGCGCCTCGCCGTTGATGGTGGCGCCGACGATTGAGGAGTAGTGGGCGGGTTCCTTGATGCCGGAGGACTGCCAGACAACCTTTCCGGTCATCTTGTTGAGCGCCGCGACCGTGCCCTTTCCCCCGCCGGGCGTGCAGAGAACCTTGTCACCGTCGACCAGCACGGACTCGGTGTAGCCCCAGTTCGGCACGGAGCCGCCGAGGGACTTCATGGTGACTTTCCACAGGACCTTGCCGTCGGCGATGCTGATGCACGCGAGGTCGCCGGGTCCGCTGAGGGCGTAGGCGCGGTCGCCGTCGATGGCGGGGGTGCCGCGCGGGCCGTCGCCCCATTTGTTGTCGAGGATGGCGCCGATCTTCACCACGCGGAGCTCCTGGCCGGTGTTGGCATCGAGGATGAAGAGGGCCTCGGCATCGTCGCGGGTGCCGATGGTGAAGTATTTTCCGCCCTTGATGGCGGGGGCGGAGTAGCCCTTGCCGGCGTTCTCAAACATCCAGAGGCGCTGGGGCCCGCCCTCGGGCCATTTCTTGAGGAGGCCGGTCTCCTTGGAGACGCCGGTGCGGTCGGGCCCGCGCCACTGCGGCCAGTCGAGGGCGAGGGCGGAGGAGGTGACCGCGGCGAGGGAGAGGAAGGGAATCAGGACGGATTTCATGAGGTGGATGATTGGGAAAGAAGACGCAGCGAATCCGGCGACGATGCGCGGCGGGGACCGGGAGCAAAGGGGAAAATGTCATTGTTCCCGGAGCGTGCCCGCGGTCTGATGGGGCGCACCGCATGAGGCGCATTTTCGCAGTTTTCCTGCTGGCCGCTTTGGTCGCGTCGCTGCGCGCGGCCACGCTGGAAACCTACCAAGCGATCCACGCGCCCCTGGAATGCGAAACGGCAGCGATCTCGCCGGATGGGAAA
>JAEUHB010000198.1 GCA_016794665.1 Opitutaceae bacterium | reverse complement strand
CGCTCAAGCAAGTGACTGGAAAAATTTTCCCTTCAGAAGAAAGCAAGCGGATCGGAATCGCTGCGGAGAAGCTAGAACACCGCCTTGAGACTTCCGTTGAGTTTGCAGCACCAATCGACAACCTAAACGTCGTTGTATATTTTCAGCAGGCGCGTCCTCCGTTGCCACACCAATCTCCTTTTTGGATGGTGAAACTTCAGAAGTATGAAAACCCAGGGAATCAGCGGATCATCCGAGTAAGAGGTGTGCCCATGCCGACGTTGGCGAACAACGTGGAGCGACATTGGGGTTTCTGGTTTGAGTCATTGTCACTTGCCGGAGATATTGGTCGGCAGTCGTTAGAATGGCTCGTAACGAACTACTCCATTGGAAGAGGCCGAAGGGGTCATGTCTCGACTCTTGACTAATGTTGCGGAGACCGACCCAGCCTTCTTCGCGTGAGCCTCGACACGGCGTGCGGCAGGCTTGGCTTGTTTGTCGCAGAATGTGGCGTCGCCGACAACGGTCGCGCCGGTCTTCGCTGGATGTTGGTCACTCGCGATTCTTGCCGCTTGCTCCGCTCGCGCGACGCGCTACCACCTTCCTCGTGCGCCTCCACCCCTCCGCGTTCGCGCTGCTGCTTGCCGCGCTTCCCGTCCACGCTGCCGATGCCTACGTGCTCGGCCCCGATTCGCAGCCGCAGGCCGGCGTGCCCAAGGGCACCGTCCGCACCGGCACGTTCACGACCAGCAAGGTGTTTCCCGGCACCACGCGCGACTTTCAGGTCTATGTGCCGGCGCAATACGACGCCACCAAACCGGCCTGCCTCATGGTGTTCTTCGACGGCGCCGGCATGATGGGCGCCAACGGCTCCTATCGCGTGCCCGTCGTGTTCGACAACTTGATCGCGAAAAAGGAAATGCCCGTGACCATCGCCGTCGGCATCAACCCCGGCATCGTCAAGGCCTCCGCCGCGCCCGGCGCCAAGGATCGCAGCCAGCGCAGCTACGAATACGACTCGCTCGGCGACGCCAACGCCCGCTTCCTCCTCGACGAGCTCCTGCCCGAGGCGCTCAAGGGCCTCAACGTGACCGCCGATCCCGCGGGTCGCGCCGTGTGCGGCAACAGCAGCGGCGGCATAGCGGCCTTCACGATCGCATGGGAGCGGCCCGACTCGTTTCGCAAGGTCGTCTCGCACATCGGCAGCTTCACCAACATCCAGGGCGGTCATCGTTACGCCGGGATCGTGCGCGCCTCGAAATCCGCGCCGAAGCCGCTGCGGGTGTTTTTGCAGGATGGCAGCAACGACCTCGACAACCTCCACGGCAACTGGCCGCTCGCGAATCATGACATGGCGGCCGCGCTGAAATTCGCCGGCTACGACCACACGTTTGTCTTCGGCACCGAGGGGCACAACGGCAAGCACGGCGGCGCGATCTTTCCCGACACGCTGCGCTGGCTCTGGCGCGATTACCCGAAGAACTGAAACGCACTCCATGTAGGGCCGCCGCTTGCCGGCGTGCCGTCGCGGTCATCGCGTGCGCCGCGACACGGCCCGGCCGCGAGCACCGGCCCTACGAAAACCAACCATTCTCCTGCGATGAATTTCTCCATGCGCCTCCCCAGTCTCGCTCTTTTCCTCCTCGCCCTCGCCCCGCTCCCCGCCGCCGAGGCCTTCAAGGCCACGCCGGATCACTCGCCGCAGCCCGGGGCGAGAACCGGCCGGCTCATCCAGATGCCCGCGTGGACCAACTCGAAGGTCTTCCCCGGCACCACGCGCGACTGGTGGGTCTATGTGCCCGCCGGCTACAAGCCCGACGGCTCCGCCGCGCTCATGGTCTTCCAGGACGGCCGCAACTACCACAACCCCAACGGAAATTTCCGCGTCCCGATCGTCTTTGAAAACCTGATCGCGCGCGGCGAGATGCCGGTGACCGTCGCCGTGATGGTCAACCCCGGTCACGATCCGTCCCGCCCGCCCAATCCCGCCAAGAAAGGCGCGACGCCCTCCAGCAACCGCGGCCTCGAATACGATTCCCTCGGCGACCGCTACGTGCGCCTGCTCCTTGATGAGCTGCTGCCCGAAGTGGAGAAACAGTTTCCCGTTTCAAAAAATCCCGCGATGCGCGCGATATCGGGCTCGAGCAGCGGCGGCATCGCGGCGTTCACCGCCGCGTGGGAGCGGCCCGATCAATTTGGCAAGGTGCACTCGACGGTCGGCAGCTTTGTCAACCTCCGCGGCGGCGACGCCTACCCGGCGCTCATCCGCAAGACCGAGCGCAAGCCGATCCGCGTCTACCTCGAGGACGTGAGCGGCGACCTCGACAACAATTACGGCAACTGGCCGCTCGCGAACAAGCAGATGCACGCCGCGCTCCGCTACATGGGCTACGACGTGCACCTCGAGTGGGCCGAGGGCTACAGCCACGGCTCCGTGCACGGCGGCTCCGTCTTTCCCGATGCGCTCCGCTGGCTCTGGCGCAAGGAGACGCCCAAGCCCGCGATTGTGACCAAGGGCGATCTCGGCGGCGACATGACGCTCCACCGCCTGCTCATCGAGGGCGAGGGCTGGCAGCCCGTGGTCGAAAACATCGGTTTTGGCGACGCGCTCGCGACCGATCCGGCGGGCAATTTCTATTTCTGCGATATGCGCGGCACCGCGCCCGGCATCTACAAAATCGCGCTTGATGGCACGAAGACCAAGCTGAGCGACGAAGTCGTGAGTGGCATGAAGTTCGGCCCCGATGGCCGGGCCTACGCCTGCCAGGGCGCGAAGCGCCGCCTCGTCGCGATCGATCTCAAGACGGGTGCCGTCGAGGTGCTCGCGACCGACGTGCAGCCCAACGACCTCGTCGTGACCGCGACGGGCCACGTGTATTTCACGCACACCGCGAAGAAGGAAGTCGCGCACGTGAACCTCGCCACCAAGGCGCTGCGTGCCGTCGCTGGCGGCCTGGCCAATCCCAACGGCATCACGCTCTCACCCGATCAGGGCACGCTCGCCGTCAGCGAGAGCCGCGGCGGCAGCGTGTGGACGTTCCGCGTCAACGCCGATGGCGCGCTCGACGCCGGCGCGCCCACGATGGCGCTGCGCCGCCCGATTGATCCCAAGGGCGAGTTCAAGAGCCAGCAGCCCCCGCCGTATCTCCCCGCCTCGGGCGGCGACGGCATGACGACCGACGAGCAGGGCCGCTACTACGTCACGACGACCCTGGGCATCCAGGTCTTCGATCCCACGGGCCGCCTCTGCGGCGTGCTCGCCAAGGCCGCGCGCGACCGCGGCGAGGTGAGCTGCGTGCTCTCGGGCCCGGGCCGGTCGTATCTCTACGTCGGGGCTGGCACCGCGATCTACCGCCGCAAGGTGCAGGCCACCGGCGTGGCGCCGAAGTGAACGGGCGTTGGGTGGGTGTAGCCCTGCTCGTGAGAGCAGGGACGTTTTGAGGTCGCGCGGTCCCGAAATCCCGCCTCTCACGAGGCGGGCTACCCAAGGCTGGTCACGCCTTTTCCTTTTCGGTTCGGTCCGCCCTCGCAGGTCTCCTCTTCGGCGCGCTTCGCCTCCTTGAAAACCCTCAGGCTCCTCGCCTGCGTTCTCGCGTTGGACGCGCGCAGGAGCGCGGCACCGGAAAAGTCAGTTGGCGGCCGAAAGCAGCACGGAAAAAGTGACGAGCGTCCCGCCGCCGGGCCGCGCGATGATCGAGAGTTCGCCACCCAACGAAGTGGCGAGGCGCCGGGCCAGCGGCAACCCCAGGCCGATGCCGGTGTTGCGGCGCGCCCGGCCGCCGTCGACCTGCGCGAAGGGCAGGGCGATCCACTCGAGCTGCTTTGCGGTCAGGCCGATCCCGGTGTCCTGCACGCCGAAAAGCAGCCGCGGGCCGTGTCCCTCCACGCTGAGCACGATGGAGCCCGTGCTGGTGAACTTGATCGCGTTGTCGAGCAGGACGGTGAGGATCTGCCGGATGATGTTGGCGGGCGCGTCCAAGGACGCCGGCAGTTCGGGCGAGACGCGGACCTCGATCGCGACGCCTTTGAGCCGGGCCCGGGCTTGGTAGATCGTCGCCACGCTCTCCAGCAAGTTGACCGGCTGGAAGGCCACGCGTTCGAGCGTCAGCGTGCCCGCCTCGGCTTGGTTGAACGCGAGGATTTGCTGCAGGAGCTCGAACAGGTTCCGGCCGCTCTGGCGCGCGGTGGCGATGAGTTCGGCCTGCTCCTTGTCCAGATCGGTGTCGGCGACGAGCGCGAGCATGCCGAGGATCCCGTTCATCGGCGTGAGGAGCTCGTGGCTGACGTTGGCGAGGAACTCGTTCTTCACCTGAATCGCGTGCGTGAGCTGCGCGGTCCGCGCCACGACGGCCGACTCCAGCGTCGCCACATGCTCGCGGTTGAGCTGCGTGAGGCGCCATTTTTCCGCGAGGGCCTGGGCGAGCTGGAGAAACTCGATTTTTTCGAACGGTTTTTTCAGCACGAGCCAGCGGTCGCGGGCGGACAGCACGCTCTGGATCTCGGCCCAGCTCCGGTCGGAGTAGGCGGAGCAGATCACCACGTGGATCGCGGGATCGGCTTCCCAGAGTTTGCAAATGGTGGTGAGTCCGTCCCAGCCGGGAGGCATGCGCATGTCGACGAAGGCGACGGAATAGGGCCGGCCGGCCGCCCCGGCCGCGACGACCTTGGCGAGGGCCTCCTCGCCTTGGTAGGCGGAATCGAGGTCGAAGTTGGGCGCCGCGCTGAGCGGGGCGTTGGAATTGCCGAAGAGGGCGGTGGCGGCGGCGTCGAGCTCGCTCGTGGCGCGGTCGACGGGCGTGAGCAGCTGCCGGACTTCCTCGTGGATAGCCGGATTGTCGTCGACCAGGAGGATGCGTGGGGCGGGCGTGCTGCTCATGGGAGGATTGGGCGGGCGAGGGGCAGGATGAGGGTGAAGGTGGCGCCGCGCCCTGGGCCGTCGCTGCCGAGGGTCAGGCGGCCGCCCATGTCGCGCGCGGCGAGTGCGGCGCTGTGCAAGCCGAAGCCGTGGCCGTCGGGCTTGGTGGTGAAGCCGTGCTGGAAGATCTTGTCGCGCACCTCGGGCGCGATGCCGACGCCGTTGTCCGCGACCGAGAGGCAGGCGTTGACCGCCTCGTGCGGCGCGATGGTGACGCGGATACCGCGCTTGGAGCGTTCGACGGACATCAGGGCGTCCTTCGCGTTGTGGAGGAGGTTGACGAGAATCTGCAGGACGCGGTGACGGTCGGCCCGCACGCGACCGAGCGGGGCGAAGCTGCGCTCGAGCCGTATGCCGTGGCGGTTGAGCGAGTCGGCGTTCAGCCGGATGGCGTCCTCAAAGAGCTGCGCAGGATCGAGCTCCTCGATTTTACCGAGGGAATGCGAGGCGCCCTGCTGGGTGACGACGATTTCGCGGATGTGCTCGCAATGCCGGGCGAGGTTCTCGAGGTCGCTGCGGAGGCGCGTGTTTTCCGCGATCAGGATGTCGGCGAGCCGGGCGAGGAAGCCCGGTAGCTCGCGTCCCTTGGCGTCGTGGGTGAGGAATTCGCCGAGCCGCGCGCTTTCGCGCTGCATCATTTCCATCGCGCGCTGAAAGTGCGACACGCGTGAGGCCGCCGCGCGCTCCTGGGCCGTCTGGACGACCAGGTTGAGGCTGGTGAGCACGTTGCCGACGTTGTGGAGCACGCCGTTGGCGACCTCCGCCATGCCGGCCTCGCGCGACGCGCGGAGCAGGAGCTGGTGGGTGCGCTCGATTTCCCGCTGGGCGCGCAGGCGCTCGAACACGCGCCCGAGCATGGTGCCGACCTGGGTCGCGAGGTTCAGCCAGGTTTCGTTCACTTCCTCCGGCTCCGTGGAGAAAAACTCGGCCACGGCCACGGTCTCGTCGCCGAGCAGGACCGGGAAGGCGAATGCGCCGCGGACGTTCAGCTGGACGCCCTGCCGGGCCCGGAGGAATCCCGGCCACTCCGTCACATCGACCACCCAGACGGCGCGGCCCGTCTCCATCACGCGGCCGGGCAGGCCCACGCCCCGCTCGAACGTGGTCGCCTCGGTGATGTCGCGGAACGCGGAGAACTTCTCGGTGTTGTTGAGGTGCCATTCCCCCGCGGAGATCAATCGCCCGGCGGACTCCTCCGAGATCAGGTAGAAGTGGCCGACCGGCCAGCCGGTGTAGCGGCACCACTGGTCGAGGGTCATCCTCAGGCAGGCGTCAAGCGAGAGGGCGGCGTTGGCGGTCTCCGCGATGCCGTGCAGCACCTCCAGGTGCTGCTGGCGCTCGTAGAGCTGCCGCATGCCGCGTTCCGCGAGGGCCTCGGCCTGAAGGCGGGCGTTGCGCTCGCGGTCGACGCGAGCGAGCAACCGGGATGGGTCGGTTGCCGGTCCAGTCGGGGAATCCGTCATGCCTTGTTCTTCCGCGTGAACGAAAGCTCCAGCCGGCAGCAGGCGTCGCCGCGGTGCATGCACTGGGGGTGGAGGATGGCCACTGCTTCGCCAAAATGCTCGGCCGCGCCCTCGCTCAGCCCCTCGGCCAGCGCGCAGAGTTTGCGCTTCGATCGGTAGTTCATCACGAGGACTTCGGGCGAGGAGGTGTCGAAGTCAAAATCGGGGACGTCGGCGCCAGGGTAGAGTTTTCGCACCTCCGGGTGGATGATGTTGTTCAACGTGAGGATGAACGCCCGCGCGGAGGTGTGGCGGGAGAAGAGCGGGGGATATTTCCGCGCCAGCAGCGGCATCGCCTTGGCGCCGAACCAGCGGACGATTTCGGTGGGCTGCTTGCCGAGGGCCGCCGAGGCCGCGGCCACGAGCTTGAACAGATGCTCGTCCGGATAATTCCCGAGCGACGTGAAGGCACCGTCCAGCTCCGCCGCGGCGAGGAGCTTGTCCCAGGTGTCCGCGCCGAGGTGTTCCGTGACGACTTCCTCGAGCAGATTGAAGATGATACCCTTCATTAGTTGGCGCGGAGGCGATTAGCCTGAAAGCGGGCTTCACCGTCAAGAGCGCTGCTTCGCGGCCCGTGCGCCGATGCATTCCGGGCGGCGTTCGACTCCCCGCGCTTGCTCCCGCGCCGCCGGCCGGGTCTTGCGAAGGGGGGCGCGCTCAGGCCCGGGCTTCTTGTTTTGGGGTTGTCCCGCTCCCGCGCCCCCGCTGCGCTCTCCGCCTCCCCATGAAACGCCTCCTCGCTTTTTTCTTCGTCGCCCTGGCTGCCCTCCCTCTCGGCTGCGCGGCCGACAAGAAGATCGTCCTCATCGCCGGCAAGCCGAGCCACCCGCCGGGCATGCACGAGTTTCGCGCCGGCTGCCTGCTGCTCCAGCAGAGCATCG
Organism: Opitutaceae bacterium; assembly: GCA_016794665.1. Classification (GTDB taxonomy): domain Bacteria; phylum Verrucomicrobiota; class Verrucomicrobiia; order Opitutales; family Opitutaceae; genus ER46. The sequence goes on along the minus strand of JAEUHB010000198.1, from coordinate 5,789 downwards.
CCGGCGTGCGCGGCGTAAAGCTTGAGGTGCACGACAACGGCTGGCCCGCAAGCGACGGCGCCTTCGACGGCGCGGCGGCGGTGATCATCTACGCCGACGGCGGCGCACGGCACCCGGCGGTGCAGGAAAACCGCAAGGCCCTCCTCGACTCGCTCGCGAAAAAAGGAGTCGGACTGGGCTTCATGCACTACGGCGTCGAGGTGCTGAAGGACAACGGCGGCCCCGAGTTTCTCCGCTGGCTCGGCGGCTACTACGAGAATTCCTGGTCGGTGAACCCGATGTGGTCGCCCGACTACCAGCAGTTTCCCGACCATCCGGTCGCGCGCGGCGTGAAGCCCTTCAGCACCCACGACGAGTGGTATTTCAACATGCGCTGGGCCGAGGGCCAGAAGGGCGTCACGCCGATCCTCACCGCCAAGCCCGCCGACAAGGTGCGCGACGGCCCCTACGTTTATCCGAAAGGCCCGTATCCGCATATCCAGGCCGACAAGGGCCGCACCGAGACGATGATGTGGGTGTTCGAGCGGCCCGACGGCGGGCGCAGCTTCGGCTTCACCGGCGGCCACACCCACGCCCATTGGGGCGACGACAACCAGCGCAAGGTCGTCCTCAACGCCTTCCTGTGGATCGCCAGGGCCGACGTGCCGCGGAACGGCGTCGAGTCCAAGGTCACGCCCGCGCAGCTCGCGGCCAACCTCGACCCGAAGCCCGTCCCCGCGGCGAAGAAGAAATAATCCCCGCGGCGCGAAGCCTTCCCACCCCCTCCTTTTCCAGCATTCCATGAAAGCACTCGGCATCGACATCGGCGGCTCGGCCGTCAAAGGCGCGCCGGTCGACATCAAGACCGGCAAGCTCCTCGCGGAACGGCATCGCATCGAGACGCCCGAGGCGATCACGCCCGCCCGCATGGGCCGCACGATCGCCGCCATCGCGGCGCATTTCAAATGGAAGGGGCCCATCGGCGTCGGCTTCCCCGGCGTCGTGATGGGCACGACCATCCACACCTCGGCCAACCTGCACCCCGCCTTCGTCGGGTGTGACGGCGCGAAGCTCATCGCCAAGGCCACGCGCTGCCCTGTCGCGCTGCTCAACGACGGCGCCGCCGCCGCGATTGCCGAGATGCGCTTCGGCGCGGGCCGCGGATTCTCCGGCAAGACCCTCCTGCTCACCCTCGGCACGGGCATCGGCACGGCGCTCGCCTACCAGGGCGTGGTGGTGCCCATGGAATTCGGCCACCTGCCGCACAAGGGCAAGTCGTGGGAGAAGTTCGCCGCCGCGTCCGCGCGCGAGCGCGAGGACCTCACGTGGAAGCAATGGGCCCGGCGCCTCGATCGCTACATCGCCGAGATGGAGGCCCTGTTCTGGCCGGAACTCATCATCGTGGGCGGCGGCGTGAGCGCCAAGCACGAGAAATTCTTCCCGCTGCTCAACCCCCGCGCCCGGCTCGTGCCTGCGGAGTTCCTCAACCAAGCCGGCATCGCCGGCGCGGCGATCTGGGGCGCCGAGCACGCCTGACCCATGCTCTACGTCGAGCCCCGCCACCGCCCGATCCTCGACCAGGGGTTTCTGCCCGCCGCGCTCTGGCGCCGCGCCTACGCGGCCCTCGTCGCGGAGGACCCCGGCGCGCGCCCGCTGGTGATCGCGCTCGTGCGCGGCGACGGCTCCGTCTTCCGCCACGAGACGCGGGTGCTCGCCACGGATCATGCGGGCGCCGCGCTCACGCTCCCCTACGTCGAGCGCCTGCTGAAGTTTCTCCTCTGGATGAAGGGCGGCCCGGAGGTCCTCGTCGCCGGCGCGCCGGAGATCGCGACGGCGCTCTGGAAAATCTACCACCCGTCCGGTGCGCGCGCCTTCGACTGCGAGTTCATGGGCGAGAAAATATTCGGCCGGAAATTCTCCGTGAAGTCCGTCGCGATCGAGGCCGTGCCGCCCGCGGCCGAGACCACGTCCGCGATGGGCCGCCACCTCGACGGCTGCCGCATCGGCTTCGACCTCGGCGGCAGCGACCGCAAGTCGGCCGCGCTCATCGATGGCAAGGTCGTGTTCTCCGAGGAGATTGCGTGGGACCCGTATTTCCAGTCCGACCCGGCCTATCACCTCGAGGGCATCCACGATTCCATCAAGCGCGCGGCCGCGCACCTGCCGCGCGTCGATGCGATCGGCGGCAGCGCCGCCGGCGTCTACGTGAACAACGAGGTGCGCGCCGCCTCGCTCTTCCGCGGGGTGCCGCCGGAGCTGTTCGACTCAAAGGTGAAGCGGATGTTCTTCACCCTGCAGGAGCGCTGGGGTGGGGTGCCCTTCGAGGTCGTCAACGACGGCGAGGTCACGGCGCTCGCCGGCGCGATGGCGATGGACGACAACGCCGTGCTCGGCGTCGCGATGGGCACGAGCATGGCGGGCGGCTACGTCACGCCCGCCGGCGCCATCACACCCTGGCTCAACGAGCTCGCCTTCGCGCCGATCGACTACCGGGAGGGAGGGCCGCGCGACGAATGGTCGGGCGACACCGGTTGCGGCGTGCAGTTCTTTTCGCAGCAGGGTGTGGGCCGGCTGGCCGACCGGGCGGGCTTCCAGTTTGCGCCCAACACCGGCCTGCCGGAGCGTCTCATCGCCGTGCAAAAGGCGATGCAGGCGGGCGACGAGCGCGCCCGCGCCATTTACGAGTCGATCGGCGTCAGCTTCGGCTACGCGGTCGCCCACTACGCCGAGTTCTACGACCTGCGCCACGTGCTCGTGCTCGGCCGCGTGGTCTCGGGCCCGGGCGGCGAGTTCCTGCTCGCGCAGGCCCGCGAGGTGCTCGAGGACGAGTTCCCCGGCGTCGATGACCGCGTGCGCCTGCGCACGCTCGACGAGGCGGCCAAGCGCCACGGCCAGGCCGCCGCCGCCGCGAGCCTGCCCGCCCTGCGCCCGTGAGCGGGCGCCGCAGGGTGAGGGCACCCCGCCCACCACCTCGCGATGGACAAGCCTATCCTGATCGCCGGCCATGGCCTCGCGGGCGCGCTGCTTGCGTGGCAATGCGAGCGCGCCGGGCTCGACTTCGCCGTCGCCGATCCCGGCGGCGGCGGCTCCGCCTCGCTCGCGGGCGCCGGCCTCATCAACCCGATCACGGGCCGGCGGCTGGTGCCGGCGTGGCGCTTCGGCGAGTTCATGCCCTGCGCGCGCGCCGTGTATCGGGAAATCGAGGCCGCACTCGGCGTGCCGCTCTGGCACGAGCTGCGCGTCCGCCGGCTGTTCGCCGACGCGGGTGAGCGCGCGGCGTTCGCCGCGCGGCACGGCCGGGGCGGGCTCGCGCCGCATGCCGGCGCGGCCGACGCCGCCGGATTCTGGATCGACGGCGCGGCGCGCGTGGATGTCGCGGCGCTGCTCGCCGGCCTGCGCGAGCGGTGGCGGCGTGCCGGCCGCTGGCGCGCGGAGGCGGTCGAGCCGGTCGCGGAGCTCGCCCGCCACGCGGCTGTGATCGACTGCGCGGGCGCGGCGGCGGCGCGCGCGGGCCGGCTCCGCTTCGTGGCGTGGGAGTTCGCGAAGGGCGAGCGGCTTGAGCTCGCTGTCGACGGCCTCGAGGCCGGCATCGTGCTCAACCGCCGCCAGTGGCTGCTGCCCGTGGCGCCGGGCCGTGCCTGGGTGGGCGCGACGCACGAGCCCGGTGTCGTCGACCCCGCGCCGAGCCCGGCGGCAAGGGCCTTGCTCGTCGCGGCGGCGCGCGGGTTGGCGGGTGACGCGCGGCCCCTGGCCGTCACCGCGCAGCATGCCGGCGTGCGTGTGGCCTCGCCGGATCGGCGGCCCGCGATCGGGTGGCATCCGGCGGAGCCGCGCCTCGGCCTGATTAATGGCCTCGGGGGTCGCGGCGCGCTGTGGGCGCCGATGCTTGCGCGCGCGTGGGCGCGGCACCTCGCGCAGGGGGAGCCTTTCCCGCCCGAATGCGGCGTGGCGCGGTTCGCCGGCGGCGCCTCCATCGCAGCCGGTGGCGATTCGTCGCGGAAAACCGGCGCTTCGTCGCAGGCGTAGGTTTCCCACTTGAACCGGCGGCGCGGGCCGCGGATGAAACGTCCCCGCCATGCAGAACCGTTGGATCCGATACGCCGTCGTTGTCGCCGGCTGGGCCTTCCTCGGGTTCCTGCTGTCGCTCGAACTCTACTTCAACTACCGCGCCGGCATGGCGGGCAAGGCGGGGCACGAGCCGGATTTGTTCGACGTCGCGCTGCCGCAGTTTGGCCGCGCCACGATGTGGGCGCTCATGGCGCCGCTCATCCTGCAGATGCGCGAGAAGATGCCGCTCAGCCGCGGGCGCTGGCTCGGCGGCATCGGTTTCCATCTCGGCATGAGTTTCGTCGTCATGGCGACCTACTACCTCGGGCGCATCTTCTCCTACTCGATCTTTTTCGAGAAGCTGGAGCACGGGTTCTGGCACCAGGCCCTCGCGGGCTTCTACGGGCGCAACCTGGTCGACATGGCGTTCTACTGGGGCGTGCTGGCGTTTGGCTACGGGCTCGAGCTCCACCAGCGCTACAAGACGGAGGAGCTCAAGTCCGCCCAGCTCGAGGCGCGGCTCGTCGAGACGGAGCTCAAGGCCCTGCGCGAGCAGCTGCACCCGCACTTCTTCTTCAACACCCTCAACACCGTCGCCGTGCTCGTGCGCGAGCGGAAGCACGACGAGGCCGTCACCTTGATCGCGCGCCTCAGCTCGCTGCTGCGCCTCTCGCTCGAGCGCACGCGGCTCCACGAGGTCACGCTGCGCGAGGAGATGGAGTTCCTCGCCTGCTACGTCGACATCCAGAAGGCGCGCTTTGCCGAGCGGCTCACGGTCGACATCACGATCGAGCCCGCCGCGCTCGAGGCGCGCGTGCCGAACCTCCTGCTCCAGCCCTTGGTCGAGAACGCCATCCTCCACGGCGTCGCGCCCAAGTCCCTGCCCGGCCGCGTCGAGGTCTTTGGCCGTGTCGTCGATGGCCGCCTCCAGCTCGAGGTGCGCGACGACGGCCCCGGCCTGCCCGCCGGCGGCGCGCCCGCCCGTGAGGGCGTGGGCCTCGGCAACACCCGCGAGCGCCTCGCCAAGATCTACGGCGCGCACGGCGAGCTGCACCTGCGCAGCGAGCCCGGCCGCGGCCTCTCCGTCCTCATCTCGCTGCCTTGCCGCACATGAACCCCAGCGCCCACCCCTCGTCCGCCCTCATCCGCACCGTCATCGTCGACGACGAGCCCGCCGCCCGCCGCGGCGTGCGTCTCCTGCTGGCCCGCGATCCCGCGATCGAGATCGTCGGCGAGGCCGCGACCGGCTCGGAGGCCGCCGCCCTCATCGGCCGGCTCCGGCCCGACCTCGCGTTCCTCGATGTGCAGATGCCCGATTCCGACGGCTTCGCCGCGCTCGCCGGCCTCGCGCCCGCGGTCGCGCCGGCGGTGGTCTTCGTGACCGCCTACGACGAGCACGCGCTGCGGGCCTTCGAGGTCAACGCCGTCGACTACCTGCTCAAGCCCTACGACGACGCGCGCTTCGCCGCCGCGCTCTCGCGCGCCAAGGCCGAGGTCCGCCACCGCGCGCAGGACCGGGCCGGCTCGCCGCTCGCGAAAATCATGGAGCTGCTCCAGCGCGGCCCCGCGCCCGCGGCCGACGCCGCGGCCGGCGGCGACCGCATCCTCGTGAAATCCTCCGGCGAGATTTTTTTCCTCAAGGCGGAGGAGATCGACTGGATCGAGGCGGAGGGCGACTACATGAAGTTCCACGTCGGCCCGCGGGCGCACCTGATGCGCGAGACGATGGCGCGGCTCGAGGCGCGGCTCGACGCACGGCGCTT
>JAEUHB010000178.1 GCA_016794665.1 Opitutaceae bacterium | reverse complement strand
CGCGCATCCGCAGAACGTCTCGCCCAAGCTCCAGTTTGCCATCGACCAGTTCCTGCTCGGCGGCAAGCCCGTGTTCCTCGCGGTCGATCCGTCGTCGCAACACTTCAAGCGCCAGAGCAACCCGCAGCAGCAGATGATGGGGCAGGGCCCGCAGAACGTCTCCAGCGACCTCCCCGCCCTGCTGGCCGCCTACGGCATCCAATACGACGCCCAGAAAGTCGTCGGCGATCTGGAGAACGCCACGCAGGTGCAGACCGGCGGCGGCGGCATCGCGCGCTACCCGATCTGGCTCAGCCTCCGCGGCAAGGAGGCGTTCAGCCAGAAGTCGATGGCGACCGCGCAGCTCAACTCCGCCATGTTCATCGAGTCCGGCAGCATCGCGAAGCGCGAGGGCGCCGACGTGACCTTCACGCCGCTCGTCGAGACCTCCGCGCAGGCGGGCGACATCGCGAGCATGATGCTCCAGTTCGCGCAGCCCGACGACGTCGCGAAGCAGATCACCCCCAGCGGCAAGAAGACGATCGCCGCGATGGTCACGGGCAAATTCAAGACCGCGTTTCCCAACGGCGCGCCCGCCGACGAAAAACCCGCCGACGACGCCGCCAAGAAGGACGAAAAGAAAGAGGCGCCCAAGCCCGCCGCCGAGGCCCTCAAGGAGTCCAAGACCTCCTCGACGCTGTTCGTGATCGCCGACACCGACTGGCTCTTCGACGACTACTCCGTCCGCAAATACAACTTCTTCGGCCAGACCGCCGCCCAGCCGATCAACGACAACCTCGCGTTCGCGGCCAACACCGTCGAGTTCCTCGGCGGCTCGCAGGACCTCATCTCCATCCGCGGCAAGGGCTCGTCGATCCGCGAGTTCACGGTCGTGCGCAAGATGGAGGCCGAGGCGCAGAAGCAGTATCAGTCGAAGCTCACGGACTTGGACACCCGCCTGCAGGACGTCCAGAAGAAGCTCACCGAGCTGCAAGGCAAGAAGGGCGAGGGCAACCGCCTCATCGCCACGCCCGAGATGGCCAAGGCCATCGACGATTTCCAGAAACAGCAGGCCACCATCCGCGGCGAGCGCCGCGAGATCCGCCGCAAGCTCCGCGAGTCCATCGATGCGCTCGAGAACAAGCTGCTCGCGCTGAACATGCTCTCGACGCCCCTCCTCGTGCTCGCGTTTGGCATCTGGTTTTACCGCAGCCGGAAAAACTAATCCGCAACCTCACCGCCTAACATGAGACTCCAGACCATCGTCGTCTCCATCGTCGTGCTCGCCGGGTTGTCCGTCGTCGCCTTCTTCTTCACGCGTCCGGAGGCCCCGACGGCCACCGACGCCCGCCTCAACCAACCGCTCGTCGCCTCGTCCGCCGTCGAGAAGGCCATGAAGCTTCGCATTGCCGACGCCGGCAAGGTCGTCGAGCTCGCGCGCCAAGCCGACGGCACGTGGCGCGTGCCGTCCTATTTCGACTTCCCCGCCGACTTCAACAAGCTCTCCGGCTTCGTCAGCAACCTCACGGATGCCAAAGTGCAGCGCCTCGTGACGTCGAGCCCCGAGCGCATCGCGCGCCTGGAGTTCAAGGACACCAAGATCGAGCTGCTCGACAGCTCCGACAAATCCCTGCTCACGCTCGTCCTCGGCAAAAATCCCGAGAGCGGCGCCGGTCGTTTCGTGCGCTATGGCGACGAGCCCAAGGCCTACCTCGCCAACCTCAGTGCCTGGCTCGACACGGAATCGAAGAACTGGGCCAACGCCGAGCTGATCAACCTCAAGGCCGACGACATCGCCAGGATCGAGATTCCCTTCGCCGAGGGCGGCCCGGTCGCCGTCTCGCGCGCCAAAAAGGATGACCCCTGGACCGCCGACAACACGCCCACCGGCCAACGCGTGAAGGCGGACCGCATCTCCACGCTCCTCTCCTCGGTCGGCAACATCCGTTTCACCGAGAGCACCGCGACCGACGATGCCAATGCCAAGACCGCCGCCGCGCATCAGCGTGTGTTCAAGCTCGAGACCTTCGACAAAAAGACCGTCACCGTCGCGATGGGCCGCAAACCCGAGGAAAAGAAACTCAAGCCGCCCGCGCCCGCCGCGCTCGGCAGCGTGACCGATTTGCTGAAGAAGGATGAGAAAAAGGACGGCGACGCCAAGAAAGACGACAAGCCGCTAGCCCCCGAGTTCGAGACCATCCCGGCCGGGCCGGTCTTCGTAAGCGTGAGCCACAGCGACGCCGCCGCGGCGGTGAACGCGCTGATGGGCAGGCGGGCCTTCCAAATTTCGGACTACACCTTCACTGGCCTGCCGCAGAAAGCCGACGAGCTCTTCGAGCCCGCCCCGGCCCCCGCACCCGCCGCGACACCCGCGCCCGACCAGAAGAAGGACACCGAGGACAAGAAGCCCGCGGTGACCAAGTAAGCTTGGTAGCCCTGCTCGTGAGAGCAGGGACGGTCGGAAACAACGGCTCGATTCGTCCCGTCTCTCACGAGGCGGGCTGCCGCGGCCAATCCTCCGCAATCCCCGCGGCGGCGCCGACGCATTCACCGCTCGACGCCCCGCCGCGATTCCCCTTCCGTCGCGCGCATCCATGACGCCCGACCGTCCCATCTCCGAACTCTTCGCGCTCCAGCGCCCGCTGCGCTCGCTTGAGTTTTTCCCGCCCAAGGACGACGCCGGCGTCGAGGCCCTCCGCGCCACGGCGACCGCGCTCAAGCGCATGAACCCGGACTTCGTCTCCGTGACCTACGGCGCCGGCGGCACCACCCGCGACCGCACCGCGCAGGTCAGCGCGCTGCTCAAAAACGAGTTCGGCTTCACCGTGATGCCGCACCTCACCTGCGTCGGCCACTCGCGCACCGAACTGGCCGCGCTCGCCGACCGCATCCACGGCGGCGGCTTCCGCAACATCATGACGCTGCGCGGCGACCCGCCCAAGGGCGCGACCGAGTTCACGGTGGCCGCCGACGGCCTGCGCAATGCCAACGAACTCGTCACCCTGCTCAGGTCGCGCCACGCCGACTTCTGCCTCGGCGTCGCTGGCTATCCCGAGAAACACCCCGAGGCCGCGTCACTCGACGTCGATCTCACAAACCTGAAGCGCAAGGTCGACGCCGGCGCGGCGTTCGTGACGACCCAGCTCTTCTTCGACAACGCCGTCTACTACCGCTTCGTGGAAAAATGCCGCGCCTCCGGCATCACCGTGCCGATCGTGCCCGGCATCATGCCCGTGCTGACCCTGAAGCAGATCCAGCGCTTCACGGCGATGTGCGGCGCGACGCTCCCGCAGCAGCTCATCACGCGCCTCGAAGTCGCGGCCGACAACGCCGACGTGCTCGAGACCATCGGCATCGACTGGGCGCTCACGCAAATCCGCGGCCTCCTCGCCAACGGCGCACCCGGCTACCATCTCTACATCCTGAACCGCGCCAAGGGTGCGCTCGCACTCACCGCGGGCCTGGCGGCGTAAACTCTTCGACTGTCCCATCGGCGACGGTCCGGAATGCCGTTACAACTCGGATCATGCCAGCGATGTTTTTGTTCAAATCGGCGAGTTGTTCGGCGGGCACCCAAAGTTCCAGGTGGGCCGACCCGCCGACGCGCTGAGCCGGAAACCTCGCTGCGCATGCAGCATCGACGTCGAACGCTGTCACATAGCCGACATTGCCGTTTTCGGGATCCTTCGTGTTCCAATCTCGTGCTATCTCAGCCGCGTAGTCGAGCGACAGGACTGGATAGAAGATCGGTTGCCACGGGAGTCGTGGGGGAAACTCCCGAAAGTGGCTGCGCGCGATCAGATCAAATTCCTTCTGCCCGACCGGACGGAATAGCGTGGTCAGCGCGGACACTGCTCACCCTCCCGCCATCACGGCCCGGAACCCCGCCTCGGTCAGGATCCGCGCGACCATCTCGCGCTGATCTCCCTGAATCTCGATCGCGCCGTCCTTCACGGTTCCACCGCAACCACAGGCGGAGCGCATCTTTTTGCACAGCGCTTCCTTCTCGGGCAGGCCGATGCCGGTGAAGCCATCGACCAAGGTCACCGTTTTGCCACCGCGGTTGCCCGTCTCGCGGCGCACGTCCACGCGACCACGATTCTTGGCAGGCGCCGGCGGCCTCACGACGGGTGTGGCATTGCCGGCGCCCTTCGGTGCCGCGGGCAGGCCCAGACCGCTCAGCGCCCCGAAGGGATTTTGCGCCAAGTTCTGCCCGCCGTCCGTCGAAACTTTTCCCGCGCTCATGGCCGCAACGTCAGTTTCGCGTCGCACAGCCACCCGGCGGATTGGCCGCCCTCCCGGCGAAGCCTTGGCGATGGAGGGGCTCCCCGCCGAGAAACACCAGCGCCTTGGCGTAGCTGCGGTTCTCCAGGAAGTGCACCAGCTGGGGGTGCAGCCCCGCCCGCCCCCGCGTCACGCATTCGTCCAGTTTTTCCATCTCGACGGCCACGGTCGGCCCGTCGGCGGCCTTGATCGCGGCCAGCAGCGCGGTGAGGGACTCCTTGATTTCAGTTTCCATTTCGTTTGGCGGAGGTGCTAATCCGGCTCTGGCCCACGTTAAGGCGGATTGCAATCCCGGCGACAGCCCGCCGCGCGCTTGTCTCGCCGCCCTCGCTATGGTCCAGTGCCCGCTCATTTTGTTTGCAACCGGCCGCCCTTGGCGGCCCGCGCACCTCGTCCATGAACCGCCCTTCCCTTCCCACCGCCGCCAACGCCGAGCTCATCGAGGCGACCTACCAGTCGTGGCTGGCCGATCCCAACTCCGTCGACCCGACGTGGCGCGCCTTTTTCCAAGGCTTCGCTCTCGCCTCCAACGGCGGTTCGCCGATCGAGGCCCTTGCGCAAGCCTCTCCCTCGTCATCCGCCGCCGCGGCCCCGATTATCGACAGCCTCAAGCAGTCGCACGTCCACCGGCTCATCAACACTCACCGCGCCATCGGCCATTTCGAGGCCCACCTCGATCCGCTCGGTGAGCCGCCGCCGGCCCACCCGAAGCTCACCCTTTCCAATTTCAGCCTGTCCGAGGAGGACCTCGACACCGTCTTCGACGTCGGCACCTACCTCGGCGGCGGGCAGATGAGGCTCAGCGACATCATCGCCGCCGTGCGCCAGACTTACTGCGGCCACATCGGCGTCGAATATATGCACATCCAGGATGTCGAGGTGCGCCACTGGCTCCGTGACCGCATGGAATCATCGCGGAACCAGCCGAGCTTCTCGACCGCCGAGAAAATCCGCATCCTGCGTCGCGTCCACAAGGCCGAGTTGTTCGAGCGATTTCTGCATACGAAATACGTCGGGCAAAAACGCTTCTCGCTCGAGGGCGGCGAGACGATGGTCGCCGCCATCGACACGATCATCGAGCACTGCCCGAAGCACGGCGTCGAGGAAGTCGTCATGGGCATGGCCCACCGCGGCCGGCTCAACATCCTGACCAGCGTCATGCGCAAGCACTTCGATGTGCTGTTCGAGCAGTTCTCGGAAAACTACATCCCCGAACAGGTCGGCGGCGACGGCGACGTGAAATACCACCTCGGCTACGAGGCCGTGCTCGACACCGCGTCTGGCAAGAAGGTCGAGGTCCGCCTCGCCGCCAATCCCTCCCACCTCGAGATCGTCAACCCCGTCGTCGAGGGCAAGGCCCGCGCCCGCCAGCGCATCCGCGGCGACATGGACCGCCGCACTGCCGTCCTCCCGCTCCTGATCCACGGCGACGCCGCGTTCGCCGGCCAGGGCATCGTCGCCGAGACGCTCCAGTTCTCCCAGCTCCCCGGCTACAAGACCGGTGGCACGCTCCACATCGTCGTCAACAACCAGATCGGCTTCACCACGCTCCCGCGCGACTCGCGCTCCACGCGCTACTGCACGGACGTCGCCAAGATGATCGACGCGCCGATCTTCCACGTGAACGGCGACGACCCGGAGACCGTCTGCCACGCCGCTTGCCTCGCCCTCGAGTTCCGCGTCAAGTTCCAGCGCGACGTCGTCCTCGACATGCACTGCTACCGCAAGCACGGCCACAACGAGACCGACGAGCCCGCCTTCACCCAGCCGCTGCTCTACAAAAAAATCGCCACGCATCCGCCCATCTCCGCCATCCTCACGCGCAAGCTCGTCGCCGATGGCGTAGTCACCGAGGCCGGCTCCGAGGAAATCCGCGCCGAGTATTCCGCGGCGCTCGAGAAGAACCTCGAGATGGCCAAGGCCTCCGAGGTCGCCAAGTCCGCCAAGCGCGCCGCAGCCGCCGAGGCGAGGAAGTTCGAGGGCTCCACCGCCGTCATCCAGCCCGACTACCACTTCAAGCCCGTGCCCACCGGCGCCCCGCGCGAGATCATCGACCGCGTCGTCACCGGCCTCACCACCGTCCCCGCCCACTTCAAGCCGAACCCCAAGATCCGCCGCTTCCTCGATGCGCGCGCCAGCGCCCACCGGGAAGACGGCCCGGTCGACTGGGGCTTCGCCGAGGCGCTTGCGTTTGGCTCGCTCGCGCTCGAGGGCACCCCGATCCGCCTGAGCGGCCAGGACTGCGAACGCGGCACGTTCAGCCACCGCCACGCCGTGCTCCACGACATGGAGACCGATGAACTCTACGCGCCGCTCAAGAACCTCGACCCGCAGCAAGCGCGCTTCTGCGTCTACAACTCGCTGCTCTCCGAGGCCGCCGTGCTCGGCTTCGACTACGGCTACTCGCTCGACTACCCCGATCTCCTTTGCATCTGGGAGGCGCAGTTCGGCGATTTTGCCAACGGAGCGCAGGTCGTCATCGATCAGTTTCTCGCCGCCGGCGAATCGAAATGGGGCCGCACCAGCGGCATCGTGCTCCTCCTCCCGCACGGCTACGAGGGCCAGGGCCCCGAGCACAGCTCCGCGCGCCTCGAGCGCTTCCTCCAGCTTTGCGCCGAGGACAATATCCAGGTCGCCAACATCACCACGCCCGCAAACTTCTTCCACGCCCTCCGCCGTCAGGTGAAGCGCGACGTGAAGAAGCCGCTCATCGTGATGTCGCCCAAGTCCCTCCTCCGCCACCCCGCCGCCGTCTCCCGGCTCGCGGATTTCACCGGCGGCGCCTTCACCGAGATCATCGACGACCCGCAATTCCCCGCCGGCACCACGCGCGCACCGTTCGGCCCCGACACCACCGCGCCGTCGCGCGTGATCCTGTGCTCGGGCAAGGTCTACTACGACCTCGCGGACTACCGCGCGAAGCAGAAGCTCGCCGACGTTGCCCTCGTGCGCATCGAGCAGCTCTACCCGCTCCACCGCCGCCGGCTCGCCGAGCTCGCGAAAAAATACTCCGCCGGCCGCCTCGTCTGGGCGCAGGAGGAGTCCGAGAACAACGGCGCCTGGACCTGGATCGCGCCGCAGCTCGAGGAGATTTTCGGCCGCAAGCCCGCCTACGCCGGCCGCGACGCCTCCGCCTCGCCCGCCGTCGGCTCGCTGGCCTTGCACAAACTCGAACTCGCCGCCCTGCTCAAGCAGGCCTTCACGATCTAACCCGTTTCCGCCATGCCGCTCATCGAAGTCAAAATTCCGCCCATGGGCGAATCCATCGCCTCCGGCATCCTCGCCAAGTGGCACGTCGCCGACGGCGCCGTCGTGAAAAAGGACCAGCCGCTCTTCGAGCTCGAGACCGACAAGATCACGAGCGAGGGCACCGCCGCCGCCGCCGGAAAAATCTCCCTCAAGGCCGCGGCCGGCGCCGAGGTGAAGATCGGCGCCGTGGTCGCCACGATCGACACCGATGTTGCCACCAGCGCCGCCGGTGCGGCCTCGGCCCCAGCGGCGCCCGCCGCCGCCAAGAGCGCGGAGCAATCGCCCGCGGTCCGCCGGCTCGCGACGGAGACCAAGATCGATCCCGCCTCGATTCCCGGCACCGGCAAGGCCGGCCGCGTCACCAAAGGCGACATCCTCGCCGCGACGGAGGCCGCGCCCGCTGCACCGGCCGCCCTGCCCGCGGCCGGCGCACCGAAGGCTGCCGCGCCCGCCCCTGCCGGCGAGCGCCAGACGCGGAAGAAAATGTCGCCCCTGCGCCAGAAGATCGCCCAGCGCCTCGTCGCCGCCCAGCACGAGGCCGCCATGCTCACGACCTTCAACGAGGTCGACATGTCCGCCGTCATGGCGCTGCGCGCGAAATACCAGGATGACTTCGTCAAGAAGCACGGCCTCAAGCTCGGCTTCATGTCGTTCTTCACGAAGGCCGTCGTCCACGCGCTGAAGGAAGTTCCCGGCGTCAACGCCCAGATCGACGGCGATTCCATCGTCGAGAACCACTACTACGACATCGGCATGGCCGTCTCGACCGACAAGGGCCTCATGGTCCCGGTCGTCCGTGGCTGCGACACCCTAGGCATGGCCGAGATCGAGAAGGCGATCGCCGACGTCGCCAAGCGCGCCCGCGAATCCAAGATCACGCTCGACGACCTGAGCGGCGGCGTCTTCACGATCACCAACGGGGGCATCTTCGGCTCCATGCTCTCGACGCCGATCATCAACCCGCCGCAGAGCGCCATCCTCGGCCTCCACGCGATCACGGAGCGCCCCGTCGCCGTCAACGGTCAGGTCGTCATCCGCCCGATGATGTATCTCGCCCTGAGCTACGACCACCGCCTCGTCGACGGCCGCGAAGCCGTCACCTTCCTCGTGAAGGTGAAGCAAGCCATCGAGGACCCGGCGCGCCTGATCATCGGAATCTGAACCAGAAGTAGCGAGTAGCGGGTAGTGAGTAGCGAGCATTCGCGAAACCACACCTACTCGCTACCCGCTACTCACTACTCGCTACTTTCATGGACTCCTTCGATCTCATCGTCATCGGCGCCGGCCCCGGCGGGTATGTGTGCGCGTTTCGCGCCGCGCAGCTCGGGCTCAAGGTCGCGCTCGTCGAAAAGCGGCCCACCCTCGGCGGCACGTGCCTCAACGTCGGCTGCATCCCGAGCAAGGCCTTGCTCCACTCCAGCGAACACCTCGTGTGGGCGAAGCACCACGCGGCCGAGCACGGCATCAAGCTCGGCGCCGTCGAGCTCGACCTCGCCGCTTTCCTGAAGCGCAAGGACGACGTCGTCACCAAGCTCGTCGGCGGCGTCTCGCAACTCGCCAAGGCCCGCAAGATCACGGTCGTCACCGGCGCCGCGAGCTTCGTCTCCGCCGGCCAGATCGCCGTCGGCGATCAGCGCCTCGCCGCGAAGAACATCGTCATCGCCACGGGCTCCGCGCCGGTCGAGCTGCCGTTCATGAAGTTCGACGGCAAGACCGTCGTGTCCTCCGACCACGCGATCGCGTTCGACTCGGTCCCGAAGAAACTCGTCGTCGTCGGCGGCGGCGCCATCGGCCTCGAGCTCGGCTCCGTGTGGGCGCGGCTCGGCAGCGACGTCACCGTCGTCGAGTTTCTCCCGAAGATCGCGGCCAGCTACGACGACGACATCGTGCGCAACTTCACGCGCCTGCTCCAGAAGCAGGGCCTCAAGATCGAGGTCGGCGCCAAGGTCACCGGCTTTGCCAACGGCGTGCTTACCGCCGAGCGCGGCGCGGAGAAACTCTCGTTTCCCGCCGACAAGGTGCTCGTCTCCGTCGGCCGCCGCCCGTTCGCCGACGGCCTCGGCCTCGAAAAAATCGGCGTCCAGCTCGACGACAAGAAGCGCATCAAGGTCGACGCTCACTTGCGCACCAACGCCCCCGGCGTGTGGGCCGTCGGCGACGTCGTCGCTGGCCCGATGCTCGCGCACAAGGCCGAGGAAGACGGCGTCGCCGTCGCCGAGTGGATCGCCGGCAAGGCAGGCCACGTGAACTGGGACCTTGTGCCCGCGATCGTTTACACCAGCCCGGAGGTCGCGAGCGTCGGCCTTGGCGAGGACGCGGCCAAGGCCGCCGGCCGCGCCGTGAACGTCGGCAAGTTCAACTTCGCCGCCAATGGCCGCGCCATCTCCGCCGGCGCGACCGACGGCTACGTCAAGATCATCGCCGATGCGAAGACCGACAAAATCCTCGGCGCCCAGATCCTCGGCCACAACGCCGGCGAACTGATCAGCGAGGTCGTCGCGCACATGGAATACGGCGGCAGCGCCGAGGATCTCGCGCGCACGATTCACGCGCACCCGACGATGAGCGAGTCCGTGAAGGAAGCCGCCCTCGCCGTAAGCAAAAGCGCGCTGCACTCCCTGTAGGGGCGCGCCTTGTCGCGTCCTTCCGTCGTAGCGCCCTTCCACCCCGCTCAGCCCAAAGCGGGCGCGGGCGAGCCACGCCCCCAGATCCCGCCCGAGCAATTTCTTCACCCGCACGGCAATCGCCACAAGACTCGCCGCACCGGACGCCTGCGCACTGTCGTCGAGAAGCCGGGCCTGCCCGGCGAAGCCTGCAAGGCGAAGCCGGGTCCACTGCACCGCGCGAAACTCCCCGGCACCTTCGCGTCGGCATCGCGCTTGCCGTCGATCACCACGGGCAGCAGGAACGCCCTTTTCTTCGGCCATCGCGTGCGGGCGCTGCGCCGCGACTTCCCATCGATTCGGAAATAGCCCTCCAGCCACGCCTGCGTCGCCGCGGAAATCACCGGCACGAACAGCGCGCACTCCGCCGATCTACTTCCGAATCTTCACGTCCCGGGCGTCACCGGCGCCCAGTTCGTTCTGATCGAACCACATCTCGATGTCGGCTTCGCGCAGTGCGGCGGCGAGACGCAGCACCACCCCGGGGCTGCTGGCTCGCTGGACACGCTCGGGGAGACTTGCCCCCCGCCCCTTTTCGCCGTCGAGGCCAGAAAGCAGAAGTGGGTGCCGCGGCCCCCCGCCTGACGCTGCCTGCGCAACTCGGCCTTGCCTTCGCGCGTTTGCTTGTGGGACGCTCCGCCTCCCGCTTCACCCTTTCGATGAACGACAACTCCCCCTCCCCCACGCCTCGCGCCGAACTCTCCCTCGCGTTTCTCCTGCTCCGGCTCTTCCTCGGGCTGCGCACGCTCATCGCGGGCCTGGAAAAATTCGAGGCAAACAAGACGTTCAGCTTCTCGAACTACTCCGAGAACATGGGCCGTATCGGCAAGGCGATCGCCGACTACTCCATCATCCCGGCGTGGGCCACGAACCTCTTCGCGATGTCGCTCGGCTTCATGCTCGTGATCTTCGGCGCCGCGATCCTCCTCGGCATCAAGACCCGCGCGTCGCTCTTCCTCGGCGGCCTGGTCTACGTCGGCCTCGGCTTCGGCCTCATGGCCGTGCAGGAGGGCGAGGGCGTCGCCTGGATCGGCATGCAGGTGCTGATGTTTGCCGTCGCGCTCACGCTCGTGCGCCACAACCGCTTTGCCTGCACCAGCGAGGGCCGCGACTGAGGCCGCGCCACTTGCGATTCCGGGACCCCCGAACAACCTCCTGCCGCACCCTCCCATGCCCGCACCCTCTCCTTCCCCCGGCTCACCCCTCTCGCGCCGAGAATTCCTGAGCACGAGCGCCAAGCTCGGGGCGTTCATCGCCGCCGCCCCCTACATCGCCCGCGGCGCCGAGGTCGGCGCGGCGCCCGACGCCGACACCATTAAGGTCGCCCTCATCGGCTGCGGCTCCGAGGGCAGCATCCTCGCCAACGCCGCCCGTCCGATCCCGGGGATCCGTTTCGTCGCGGTCTGCGACATCTGGCCGTATGCCCTCAACAGCACGGCGCGGCGCATCAAGGCGGTCTTCAAGCAGGACGTGCAGGCCTTTGAGGACTACAAGGAGATGCTCGCCACGGTGAAGGAGATCGACGCCGTGATCGTGGCCACGCCGGACTTCATGCACGCGGAGCACACCAACGCCGCGCTCCGCGCCGGCAAGCACGTCTACTGCGAGAAGCTCATGTCCAACACCGTCGAGGGCGCCCGCTCGATGGTGCAGACCGCCCGCGAGACCAAGAAGCTCCTCCAGATCGGTCACCAGCGCCGCAGCAATCCGCGCTACCAGTTCGCTCGCGACAAGATCGTCAAGGAGGCCCGCCTCCTCGGCCGCATCACCAACATCTCCGGCCAATGGCACCGCGCCGTCACCGACGACTTCGGCACGCCGCGCGGCCAGGAGATGACCGCCGAGAAACTCGCGAAGTTTGGCTACGCCAACATGCACGAGTTCAGGAACTGGCGCTGGTTCAAGAAATACGCCGGCGGCCCGATGTCCGACCTCGGCGCCCACCAGATCGACATCTACAACTGGATGCTCGGCACGAATCCCCAGATGTGCATCGCGAGCGGCGGCGTCGACTACTACAAGACCCACGAGTGGTATGACAACGCCATCGCCATCTACGAATATCCCACCAAGGACGGCGTCGTGCGCGCCACCTACGACGTGCTCACCACGACCAGCGCCGGCGGCGGCTACCACGAGTATTTCATGGGCGACGAGGGATCGCTGAAGATCTCCGAGAACCCGAAATACACCAAACTCTACCGCGAGGCCCGCGCCCCCGAGTGGGATCCGCACGTCGCGTCGAAAATCATCACCCGGCCCGAGACCGGCGAGGGCGCCACCAACGATCTCAAGCCCTGGGACAAGCCGCGCAAGCGCCTCACCATGCCGTCGAAGGTCCCGACCGGCCCGGCCGCCGCCGGCGGAGCCGCCAAGGTCGACGTCCGCGAGACCGCCGCGCTCGATGCCTTTGACCTCAACGCCACGCTCGGCGACAAGGCCATCCACCAGCCGCACCTTGAGAATTTCTTCAACGCGATGCGCAAGGGCGTGGCGCTCAATTGCCCCGCGGAGGACGGTTTCTCCACGGCCGTGACGGTTCTCAAGGTCAACGAGGCCATCGCCGCCCGCCGCCTGCTCACGTTCGAACCGGGCGACTTCAAGGCGTGAGCGGGATTTTCTGAATCCATCCGCCCCGCCCTTCGTCTCAACCGCCGAATCTTTCATCATCATGCGCAACCGCCTCCTCAACCTCGCCCTCGCTTCCCTCGCGCTCGCGGCCACCGCCAGCGCCGCCAACGTCCCGCTGAAGGTGGAATACCCGAAGCCCCTGTTCGCCGGCACCCCGCGCCCGGTCTCGGTCGCCAACCTCGAGCCCGCCGGCACCAAGCGCCCCGACATCATGGTGTCGCCCGACGTGAAGCTCCTCTCCAAGGGCAAGAAGGTCACGAGCAGCGACGCCCTTCCCGTGATCGGCGAGCTCACTTTCATCACCGACGGGGACAAGTCCGGCATCGACGGCGCCTACGTGGAGCTCGGGCCCGGCGTGCAATGGGTGCAAGTCGACCTCGGCGCCTCCGCCAAGATCGCGGCCGTCGCGCTCTGGCACTTCCACTCGCAGGCCCGCGTCTACCACGACGTCATCATCCAAATTTCCGACGATGCCGGGTTCAAGAAGGGCGTCACCACCATCTTCAACAACGACGACGACAACTCCGCCAAGATGGGCAAGGGCAAGGACCTCTCCTACGTGGAGGTGAACCACGGCCGCGTCGTCGACGCGAAGAACGCGACCGGCCGCTATGTCCGCCTCTTCAGCAACGGCAACACCTCCGACGAGCTGAACCACTACTGCGAAGTCGAGGTCTTCGGCGTCGCCGGCAAGTAAGCGAAATCGCGTTTCACCTTCCACAGCCGGCCCG
The DNA here is from genome assembly GCA_016794665.1 of Opitutaceae bacterium. GTDB lineage: Bacteria > Verrucomicrobiota > Verrucomicrobiia > Opitutales > Opitutaceae > ER46. The sequence goes on along the minus strand of JAEUHB010000178.1, from coordinate 1,325 downwards.
TGCCCCCGCACGGCCGGCTGTTTTGTTTTCCGCGGCCCGCCCCGCGCATCGCCCAGGGCCGCCGCGATTTTGCCACCTCCCCGCGCTGCCCGCGACGTTCGTGGTGACAAATCCCGCGCGATCCGCCACTCCCACCCCGTGCTCCCGCTGCTCCTCCGCTGGCTGCCCCTCGCGCTGATCGCCGCGCTCGCCCTGTGGGTGCGCACGCACGATCTGGCGCGGCGCCCGATGCACGCCGACGAGGCCAACCAAGCCGTGAAGCTCGGCGAGCTGCTAGACGCCGGCCACTACGCCTTCGACCCGCGCGATCACCACGGACCTACGCTTTACTACGCCGCGCTGCCCGTCGCGTGGGCGCGAGGCGAGCGCGCGCTGGCCACGCTGACCGAGACGACGGTGCGGCTCGTGCCCGCGATCTTTGGCACCATCGCCGTCCTGCTAGTCGCGGCGCTGGCCGCGCCGCTCGGGCGCTGGCCGGCGTTGGGCGCGGCGCTGTTCTTCGCTTTGTCGCCGCCCGTCGTCTACTACGCGCGCGATTTCATTCAGGAGACGTTGCTGCTCACGTTTGTGCTCGCGGTCTATTTGAGCGTGCGAACGTGGTGGCGGACCGGACTCACTCGCTGGGCTACCGTCGCCGGCGCCTGCGCGGGGCTCGCGCAGGCGACCAAGGCCAGCGCCCCGCTCTTCTTGGCCGCCGCGCTCGCCGCCCTGCTGGTCTTCCGCGGCGACGCCCGTCCCGCCACCCGCCGCCCGCGCCGCGATCTGGTCACGGCGGCGCTGGCCGCGCTGGCTACGGCCGCGCTGCTGTATTCGTCCTTCGGGACGAACTTCGCCGGCCTGCGCGACGCCTTCGCGGCCTATGCGCACGCCGCCGCTCGCTTCGGCGCCGAGGCCGCGCCGACCGGCCACGAGAAGCCGTGGTGGTATTACCTGCGGCTCTTCGGCTGGTGGCGCGAGGGCGGCCTCGTCTGGCATCAGGTCGCGTTTTCCGTCCTTGCAGTCGCGGGCTTCGGCGCCGCCGCCGCCCACCGCGAACGGCTGTGGCGCGGCATTGCGCTCTACACGTTGGTGGTGATCGGCGCATTTTCGCTTTTCGCCTACAAGACCCCGTGGCATGCGATCCATTTTGTGCCGGGCCTGAGCCTGCTCGCCGGCGCGACCCTCGCGCTGATTGCGCGATTGCCGACCGGCCGGCTGCTGGCGGTGGCGTTCGCGCTGATCACCGCGGCAACGCTGTTTCAGCAAACGGGGCGCGCGTCGTTCCTGCGCCCATCCGACCAGCGCAACCCTTACGCCTACGTCCATAGCTCGCCCGATGTGCTGAA
>JAEUHB010000177.1 GCA_016794665.1 Opitutaceae bacterium | reverse complement strand
GCACTGCGGCAGGAGGTAATGGAGCTGGAAAATAAAACCGATCGAGCGGTTGCGGAAACGCGCCGCCGCCGTGGCGTCCAGCCCACCGAGCTGCGTGCCGTCGATGGCGATGGTGCCGGACGTCGGCTGATCGAGCGCGCCGAGCAGGTTGAGCAATGTGGTCTTGCCGCTGCCCGAGGGGCCGACGATTGCGACCGTCTCGCCGGCCGCGACCCGCAGATCCAAGTCGCGCAAGACGGGCACGGGACCGGCGGGGCTGTCATAGGATTTGGAAACACGGGCGACGTCGATCATCGGAAAACGAATTCAGCCCACGAAACACACGAATCACGCGAAAACCAAACCATCTCCTCAGCTTTCGTGTCGTTCGTGTGTTTCGTGGGCAACTCTTCAGTTCAGGATTTTCCACCGGCGAGCCTTGAACTCCTGCACCGGCAGCGTGCCGGCGGGGACTTTCTCGAGGGTGAGGCGGAGCGGAAATGCCTCGCGCAGTCGTCGCGCAAACTCCTCCGTCGGGTCGGCACCGGCGGCCAGTGGCTCGAAACGCACCCGGACCTCGGGGAGCGCGGCGCGGCGGTCGATCTCGACTTGGTATTCGCGGATGCCACCCATCGCCCGGACCACGGCCTCGACCGCGGCGGGGTAAAGGTTCACGCCGCGCACGATCACCATGTCGTCGGCGCGACCGAGGATACCGCCGTCGAGCGCGAACGCCCCCGGTTCCTCGCCCGGCAGCGCGACCGGCCGCACCAGGTCGCCCGTGCGGTAGCGCAAGAGCGGGCAGGCATCGCGGCCGAGCGTTGTGAGGATGAGCTCGCCGCTCGCGCCGGGCGGCGCAGGGTCGTTGGTGCCCGGTTGCAGCAGCTCGCAAAAATAGCGATCGTGCATCACGCGCAGCAGCGTGGGCTGCCCGACGGTGCCGTGCGACACAGGGCCGACCTCTGTCATGCCGTGGTGATCGACCACGCCGGCACCGGGCCAGCCTTGCGCAATGCGCGCACGAATCTCGGGCACGCTGCCGCCGGGCTCGCCGGCGACCATCACGCGTTCGACGCCGGACTGCGCGAGGTCGATGCCCTCCTGCCGGGCCACGTCAATGAGCCGCAGGGCGTAGGTGGGCGTGCAACACAGCAGGCGCGGACGCTGCGCCATCAGGAAACGCAGCCGCTCGACGCTGCCCATGCCGCCCGCGGCGATGGTGCGAAGGCCGAGCTGCTGCGCCGAATCAAACGCCGTCCAGAAGCCGAGGAACGGTCCGAACGAAAAGGCGAAGAACACGGCGTCACCCGCGCGCGCCCCGGCGCTGCGCCAGATGGTCTTCCAGTTTTCCAGGAGCCACTGCCAGCTCTCGGCGTTATCGAGCCACACGATGGGCCGGCCGCTCGTGCCGCTGGTCTGGTGGAAACGCGTGTAGGTCCTTTCCGGAAAGGTGAGGGTCGAGCCGTAGGGCGGGTGCGCGGCTTGGTCGCGGGCAAGCTCCTCCTTCGTGGTGAACGGCATTCGCGCTGAAAAATCCGCGAGCGAGGCAAAGCCGCCGAGCCCGCCCGCAGCGGTGAGCCGCGGGCGGTAGAACGCGTTCGTCGGCGCAATCGCGGCGACGAGGCGATTGAGCGCCGCGAGCTGCTGTTGCGCAAGCGCCACGAGAAATCAGCGCGTGCCCGGCGAGACGCTCGCGGCGGCGACGGGCGCCGCCTTCGCGGTCTTCGGCGCGGGTGCGGGCTTGTAATAGCTCACCAGGCAGCCGCCGATCGCGGCGAGCGCGATGCCGGCCCAAAACTGCCACGCGATGCCGCCCCACCCGTCCTTTGGCGGATGCATCAGGGTCGAGGCGACGGCGTTCACGATCGGCGCGCAGGCAAACACGATGGCCATCACGACGGTCGGCGTGCCTTTGGCGCCGAATGCGAGGAGGATGCCGAAGGCACCGATGGCGCCGAGCGCGCCCGCAAACAGCGAAAGCCAGGCGCCCTTGGCCGGGAAGGTCATCTCGGCGCCGTTGATTTTCAGGACGGCGAGCGGCGCGAGCACGGCGATGAGGAAATACGCGATGCCGACAAACAGAAACGCCTTGTAGCGTCCGTTGATCGGATCGGCCATGGCCATCTGGCCGCTGTGGAGATAGACACCGTAGAGACCCCAGGTCGCGACGGTGAGGAGGGCGTAGAGAAGCCAGTTCATTTTATTTTTTGGAGATTGGAGTTGGGAGAAAGGAATCAGAAATTCTGAATTCTTGACCGCGGATTACGCGGATGGCGCGGATAAAGGCAGGGTTGTTTTAAGCTATCCGCGTAATCAGCGAAATCCGCGGTTAAGGGTTCTTGAGTGTCGTAGCCATCGCGGCCTCAAGCTTTGCACGGAGCGGAGCCGGGATGGGCGTTTTCCGGATTTCGCGCGTGGCCGTGTCGAGCTCGACGTGGATGATGCCAAACGTGCCGGTGGCGACCAACGGTTCGCCGGGCGCGTCGGCCGAATGAATCGCGAAGGCGTAGGTGAGGCTCGTCGTGCGGAGCTCCGTCACGTGGAGCCGCACCTCGAGCGTTTCCTGGAATCGCGCCGGCCGGTGGTATTTGCAGGTCACCTCAATCCGCGGCCAGCCGTCGTGGCGCGAGCCTTCGGACGAATGGATGCTGAAGCCGAGCGAGCGGAAGAACGCGTGCTCCGCGCTCTCCACGAAGCGAAAGTAGTTCGCGAAATGCATGATGCCCGCGAGGTCGGTGTCGGCAAACTCGACGAGGCGGCGGTAGCGGAAATGAATGGGAGCTGGGGAGTCCATGCGGGTCCGGGTCAGACCCGCCCCGCCGTGAGGCGAGCGGTGGCCCGGAGGAATTCCGCGCACATCGTCGGGGCGGAAAAACATTTTTCAACGCCCAATCTCCCCGCCCGCCCGAGGGCCGTGCGCCGGGGCGCGTCGGCCAGCAAGTCGCGCCAGGCGCGCGCAAGCGCACCGGCGTCGCGCGGCGGCACGCAGGCGCCGCCACCGGCGGCGCCGATGAGTTCCGGAAACGCCGCGGTCGCCGGCTGCACCACTGGCACGCCGCACGCCATCGCCTCGACGACATAGAGGCCGAACGCCTCGGGATACGCCGTGGGCACGGAGAACAACGTGAGCCCGCGGAGAAACGCGATCTTCTGCTCGCGCGTGACGTTGGGCAGCCACTCGATGCGGCCGGCGAGGCCGGCGTCCGCCAGCCGGTGCTTCAGCTGCGCGATCAGCGGCTCGTCACCCGCGGTGGCCGCGCCGGCGATGTGAAGTCGCGTCGTCGTGTCGCCGAGATCGCGCGAGAGCGCGATGAAGGCCTCGACGAGCAGGTCGAGGCCCTTGTCGCGGCTCATGCGCGCAAGATAGCCAATCACCGGTGGCGCCGGAGGGGCGTCGGCCACGGAAAAGCCATCGAGCCGAATGCCGTTCGGCACCACCGCGATGTCCGCCGATGCCAAGCCGAGGCGCGGAGCCATGTAGTCGGCGTAGAAACGCGTGGGCGAAATCAACAGGTCCGAGGCCGGAAGGCGCGCCTTGAGCGCGGCCCAGGCGCGCGAACGGTAGGGTTCGGGCAAGCCGTCGAGAAACGTGTCCTCGCCTTGGAAAAAGGTGACGATGGGCGCGCCGAGCCGGCGCCGCAGCTCGCCCGCGAAACCGACGAGCAGGGCATTGGAGAGGCAGATCAGGTCCGGCTTCACCACGCCGGTCAGCCACTCGAGCAGCTTGTCGAGTTCCTTGCGCAGCGGGCTCTCGTCGACGTTGAGCATCTCGAGCATCATCTCGCCGTGCGTGCGTGCCGAGGTCATGTGGCTGCGGCGCGCCGCCCACTTCAGCAGGCCGGTTCCGTTGAGCATCCGGTCGAACCACGCGGGCGTGTGGCGGAACAACGCGAGCTTCTGCTGGAGAAAGACGTTGATGCCGCCGAAAAACACCGGGACATCGCGGGCGTTGTCCAGCGTGGTCTCGTCGAGAATCAGGGGCAGATACATCGGCGCGATCGTCACATCGTGGCCGGCACGGTGCAGCTCACGCGCGAGGGTGTTGTCCCGCATGCACGCGCCGCAGTAGTAGCTGCCGGTGCCCGCGGTGAGGAAGACGATCTTCATGCGGCGGCCGGCGGGAGGATTTCCATGATCCATGCCAGCGTCTCCCCGGCCGGCGTGGCAAGACGGTTGAAACGCCCGCTCGCCCTGGCGCCCGCCGGCAGCGCGAGCGGCGTGGCCGCGAGGCTGGCTGCGTCCGCCGTGAAGAACCCAATCGGCGCGCTGACAAACGGCACCTTGAACTCGTGCAGAATCGCGCCGAGCGGCGTGCGCCCGGCCTCGATCGCGGCGCGGGCCTCCGCCGAAAAGGCCGTGAGCACCACGGCCAGCACGCCATACTCGACAATCTTGTCGTCGTCGACGGTGCGCAGGAAAACTTCGCGCAAGTAGAGCCCGCCTTCCGTGCGAACACGCAGCACCTCGACGCGCAGCGCGCTGCCGTGATGCGCCGCGAGCGTGGAGGTCATGTCGCGGTCGTGGTCAAGGAGGCTGCGATCGGGCTGCGGGAGGCCTTCCGGCTTCATGGCGCCGAGAACCTCGAGCGAGATGCCACAACTGCTCCGAATGAACCGACGCAAATCGGACGGAAGGGAATCGAAGTAACTTGCGTTAGGAGCAGGCACGGGATCGTCAACTTGATGAAGTCGAGTGCGCGACAAGCTCAACGTGATACGCTTCCTCGCAAGAGCGCCTTCTCGAGGATAGCGACACAAGAGCTCACGGGCTCCGTGTAGATGCCCATCCCACCCGCCTTTTTCGATGCGGCCATCCAGGTCTGATAGCCGCCGTCCCAGTCAATTCCCGGGTAGTAGCGCGAGACTTTTTCGCGGAGCGAGGCCCGGAGACTGGCCAGCGCAATTGGCAAATGCCCGACCGTCTCGACATGTTGTCCCGGTAGTAAGCCCGGACCAGCCAATCGTAATTTAAAAAGTGAGATATGGGCGACCTCGCCCAGGCCTGGAATCGTCTCAATCTTGCGAACCACGAGAAAAGAACTCTCCTCTCCCGGCCGCGTATTGTAGGTCCAGCTCTCCCCCACCTTGGGCTCTGGTGTTGTTTGTGGCGCCGAAGCGCCAACTGCCATCACCGGCAGCAGGCATAGCAGCAGCGACTTCATCCGAATTGCAGCGCCTAGTCTCACACGATCTTCGTCG
>JAEUHB010000084.1 GCA_016794665.1 Opitutaceae bacterium | reverse complement strand
CCGACGTTGCTCGCGCCGGCGATCCAGAGGCGGAAGTCGCGCGCGACCGGGCCCCAGTTCTCGCGCCAGAGCCAGCCGTAGGGGCGCGCGGTGTTGTCGTGATCCGGCGGCACCGCCCACGCGCAGGGCGAGAGGATCACCTGCGCGCCCATCAGGCCGAGCGCGCGGCCAATCGCCTGGCCGGGCGCGAAGCCGTCGGCGCAAATCATCACGCCGATTTTTCCGAGCGGGGTTTCGGCCACGCCGAGGCGGTCGCCGGGCGCGTAGCACGCGTGGGCCATCCCGAGCTCGTTGATCTTGCGGTGATGGAGCAGCAGATCGCCGCTGGGTGCGAGGAGGACGGCGCTGTTGAAGATGCGTGCGCCGTCGCGCTCGACGAGCCCCGCGCAGACAAATACGCCGTGGGCGCGCGCGGCCGCGGCGAGCGCCGCGCAGCTCGCGCCCGCGGGCACGGCGTCGGCCTCGGTCACGGCGGACGGATGCATCCAGCCGAGCGACAGCGCCTCGGGCAGCAGCACGATCTGCGCGCCGAGCGCGGCCGCGGCGCCGATGCGATCGGAGGCGCGGGCGAGGTTGGCGGCCTTGCGCCCGCCCTCGACGCGCATCTGCACGAGCGCGAGCTTGAATGTCATGGCGCAAGCTCAGCGGGGCCGCGGTGCGCAAGTCGAGGCGGGACTGTGCGCCGGGATTCTCTTTGACCGCGGGGTGCGCCGGGCCCATGCCGGGAGACCCGTCGGCCTGAGCCCTCGCCTTCGTTCCCCATGAAAACTTCCCCGGGTTTCCCTTTGTCAGCGGCGCGTGGCCTCGCCCTGGCCGCGGCGCTTGGCCTCGGCGCCACGTTGGCGCGCGCGCAGGCGGTCGTGGCGCCGGCGGCTCCGGCCGCGACCGACGGCCCGACCGTGCTCTCGCCGTTTCAGGTCAGCGAGTCCGCCCGCGGCTACTACTCGCCCAACACGATGTCGGGCACGCGGCTCAACTCCCGCCTCGAGGACCTCGCCGCCTCGATCTCGGTGATCACGAAGGAGCAGATGGCGGATTTCGCGCTGCTCGATGCCAACGACATCTTCCTCTACGAGGCGGGCACGGAGGGCCCGGGCAACTTCACGAGCTTCGAGTTTGACCGCAACGGCTACCCGGTGGACAGCACCACGCTCGAGCCCGGCGGCGCCAACCGCGTGCGAGGCATCGGCGCCGCGAACACCGCGCGGGGCGGCTTCGAGACCACCGGCCGCGTGCCGCTCGATGCGGTCAACATCGACGCGGTCGAGATCAGCCGCGGGCCCAACGCGAGCCTCTTCGGCCTCGGCAACGCCGGTGGCACGGTCAACGTGATCCCGGCGGCCGCCCAGCTCGCCCGCGACCGTGCGCAGGCGCAGTTCCGCGCGGACAGCTACGAGGGTTTTCGCAGCAGCGTGGATGTGAACCGCGTGCTGCGGAAGGACACGCTCGCGCTGCGCGCCAGCACCGTCTTCCAGCGCGACGCCTCGCCGCGCAAGCCGTCGGGCACCGACACCGTGCGGCTCAACGGCATGGTGCGCTACCGGCCTTTTCGGCGCACGACGCTCGGGGCGACGTTCGAGTCCTACCGCATCGCCGGCAACCGCGCCAACGTCACCATGCCGCGCGACACCCTCACCGCGTGGCGCGCCGCCGGGTCGCCGACCTACAACAACAAGTCGCGCCAGATGCGCTTCAACGGCACGCTCACCGGCGGGGCGCTCGGCGTCGCCACGCTGCCGCCGTATCTCTTCAACACCACCGGCTCGGGCCGCACCAACTCGCTCGTCCTGGTGGACCGCGACGGCGCAATCACGTTCTGGGGCCAGCCCGAGGGCGTCGCGAGCCTCACGCCGCCCAACCCCGGCGCGCGCAACCAGGGCTTCGTCGGCGGCCAGGCCAACACGAACTCGCCCGTCGAGCTCGTCTACGGCCTGCCCAGCGTCGGGCTTTTCAACGATCTCTCCGTCACGAGCCGCGGCACCTACGACTGGACGTCGATCAATCTCGCGGCGATGAACCACCTCAACGAGTCGACCAAGACGGCGACCGCGACCCTCGAGCACATCTTTGTGGACGACGGCCGGCACCTGCTCGGGCTCGAGCTCGGTTTCTTCCGGGAGGATTCGAAAAAATACCGCCGCGATCTCGCGGGCGGGCCCACGAGCCAGCGCGCGGTGGGCGCGCTCTACGTCGACGTGAACGAGTTCCTGCCCGACGGCCGCGCCAATCCGAACCTCCTCCGCCCCTACATCGGCCTGTGGATCCCGACCTCCTACGAGAACCCGCTGCTCCGCGAGACCTACCGCGCCCAGCTCGCCTACCGCCTCGACCTGCGGAAGGAGAAGGGCGCGCTCCGCTGGCTCGGGATGCAGCAGGTCTCCGCCTACGGCGAATACAAGGAGAACATCGCCCGCCGCCTCAGCTACAAGGACGCCATCGTCTCGAGCCACCCGTGGATCGCCGCGGGCGCGCAGCGCGCGACGACCGCCGGCGCGATCACCAACAACTACTTCCGCTTCTACGTCGGCGACAACGTGGGGCAGGACGTCGACTACGGCCCCGCGAGCTTCAAGTGGGGCGCGTATCCTTATCGCTGGGGCACGGTGGAGGCGATCGGGCTCAACGGCGCGATCACGACGCCGGCCAACCTCGTGACCGAGACCGCCACGCTTGGCCCCGCCGCGCAGGCCGGCGCCGGCGGCAGCAACAACCGCCAGATTCTCAAGACGGAGGGCGCCATCCTGCAGAGCTTCCTGCTCAATGAGCGCGTGGTGACCGCGTTCGGCGTGCGCCAGGATCGCAACCACAACCGCGGCGGCCTGCCGCTGGCGTTCCTCGCCGACGGCGCGAGCATCGATCAGGCGCGGTTCGAGCAGTGGGCCGCGGGCGACTGGGCGATGGGCGAGGGCGTCACGCGCACCGCGAGCCTCGTCGCGCGGCCGCTGCGCTGGCTGAGCCTCCACGCGGGCAAATCCGACAGCTTCCTCCCCGCCGAGGCCGCGACCGATTTGCTGCAGCAGCCCGTGTCCGATCCGGGCGGCGAGGGCGAGGACTTCGGGCTCTCGCTCAACCTGCTCGGCGGACGGCTCGTCGCGCGCGTGAACCACTACCGAACGAAGCAGCTCCGGACGCGCAACGGCCAGTCCGCCACCCTCGCCGCGCGGGTGCGCGGCATCGACTTCGACACGCCCAACCGCGCGACGACGCCGTTCTTCCTCATCCCGCAGGCCACCGGCTGGGTGCAGCGCGCCAACCCGTCGTGGTCCGCCGCGCAGGTCTCCGCCGAGGTCGCGCGCATCGCCCAGCTCGACCCGGCGTTCATCGCGAAGCAGGCGGGCGAGAACCTCGCCGAGACCGAGGACATCACCGCGCGCGGCGAGGAGCTCGAGGTGTTTTTCGCGCCGAGCAGCGTCTGGTCGGTGAAGTTCAACCTCACCCGCCAGGAATCGATCAACGCCCGCGTCGCTCCCGGCATCACCGACTACGTCCGCGCGCGCATGCCCGTCTGGCTGGGCATCCGCGATCCGGAGACGGGCCGCCCTTGGTGGACCTCGGACTACGACGTGACGGCGGGCGTCCGCACGGCGGCGGATTACTTCCGCGACGCCGTCGAGGCGCCCGTGAAGCTCGCGCAGGCCGGGGAGGGCAAGAGCCGCCCGCAGATCCGGCAATACCGCGCCAACCTCCTCACGAGCTACCGCCTCGCGGGCCTCACGGACCGGCGCTTCCTGAAAAACCTCCAGGTCGGCGGCGCCGCGCGCTGGGAGGACAAGGGCGCCATCGGCTACCACGGCGTGCAGCGCCTGCCCACGCCGATCACCGAGCTCGACGTCAACCGCCCCATCTTCGACCGCGGCAACCTCTACCTCGACGCCTTCGCCACCTACCGCACGCGGCTCTTCGCGAACAAGGTCGGCGCGACCGTCCAGCTCAACGTCCGCAACGTGCTCGAGGACGGGCGCCTGCAGGCCATCAAGGCCAACCCGGACGGCTCGCCGAGCGTCTTCCGCATCGTGGATCCACGGCAGTTCATCCTCACGGTGACGTTCGATCTCTGAGCGTGCGATGCGTGCCCTCCGCATGATCGCTCTGTTGCTGGCGGCCGCGGGCGCGATGCCCGCGGCCGAGCCGGCCTTCCCCGGTGCCGTCGGCTGGGCGGCGGCCACCCCGGGCGGGCGCGGAGGGCAAATCGTGCGCGTCACCACGCTCGCCGCCGACGGCCCCGGCTCCTTTGCCGCCGCGGTCGCGGTGCGCGGGCCGCGGGTCGTGGTCTTCGAGGTCGGCGGCGTGATCGACCTCGATGGGCGCGTCCTCGAGCTGCGTGAGCCGTTTCTCACGGTGGCGGGCCAGACGGCGCCGTCGCCGGGCATCACGTTCATCCGCGGCGGGCTGATGATATTTGCGAGCGATGTCGTCATCCGGCACATCCGCGTGCGGCCGGGGACGGCGGGCCGCGCGCGGAAGAGCGGCTGGGAGCCCGACGGCATCACGACCGCGCAGGGCGCGCGCAACATCATCGTCGACCACTGCTCGCTCACGTGGGCCGTCGACGAGAACCTGAGCGTGGGCGGGAAGTTTTTCCCCGGCGCCGCGCCGGCCGACTGGGCGCGGGCGGCGTCGCAGCGCGTGACCTTCAGCCACAACCTGATCGCGGAGGGCCTGAGCCGCGCCACGCACGCCAAGGACGAGCACTCGAAGGGCACGCTCATCATGGATCACGCGAGCGAGGTGCTGATCTATGCGAACCTCTACGCGAGCAACGTGAACCGCAACCCCGAGATCAAGGGCGGCGCCTCCGTCGCCGTGATCAACAACTTCATCTACAACCCGCGCGGCACCGCCGTGAACTACCACATGACCGCGGTGTGGCAGGGGCGCGAAATCGTCGTCGCGCGAAACGAAGTCACGGGCAACGTGCTGCGCCACGGCCCCGATTCGCCGCCGCAGCTGCCGCTCTTCCGCTTCGGCGGGCTTGGCGACCTCGAGTGGCACGGCGCGGACAACCTCGCCTTCGATCGCGCGGGCGCGCCCGCGCCGCTGGTGTTCGAGGACGGGCGCACGCCGGGCAAACTGCGCCGGCGCGATGCGCCGGTCTACTGGCCGCCGGGCGTCGTGGCGATCCCGGCGGCGGAGGTCGAGGCCTGGGTCGGTGCCGAAGCCGGCGCCCGCCCGTGGGACCGCGACGCAATCGACGCGCGCATCGTGCGCCAGGCGCGCGACGGCACGGGCCGGGTGATCGACAGCGAGGCGCAGGCCGGTGGCTATCCCGTCGCCGCCGAGACCCGCGCGCGCTTCGACCCCGCGGCCTGGAACCTGCGCACGATGGAGCGCGCGGAAATTTCCCGATGACACTCCCCGCCGCCTCGTTCACGCGCCGCGACCTCCTCAAGGCCGGCGTCGCCACCGCGCTCGGCGCGACCATCGCGGCTCCCGCTCGCGCCGCCTCCGCGGCGAATGCCATCGTCGCCGAGAACGCGAAGCCCGGCACCACCGACTGGCAGCTCACGTTCGTCCGCTCCGCCAGCCTCCGCTCGCCCTCGATCGAGGGCTACTGCTCGCACACGAGTGTCCGCGCCGGCGGCGAGATCGACGTGTTCGTCAGCACGGACCAGCCGACGCAGGTGCACATCGATTTCTACCGCATGGGCTACTACGGCGGAAAGGGCGGCCGGCACCTGGCGCGCCTCGGGCCGTTTGCGGCGAAGCCGCAGCCGCTGCCGCCCGTCGGCGCGCGGCGCCTCCGCGAGTGCAAGTGGGAGCGCACCGCCCGGGTCGCAATCCCGCGTGATTGGGTGAGCGGCGTTTACCTCGGGAAACTCTCGTGCGCGGCGCATCGCCACCAGAGCTACGTGATCTTCGTGGTGCGCGACGACCGGAAGGCGGATCTGCTTTTCCAGACGAGCGACACGACGTGGCAGGCCTACAACAAGTGGCCCGACTCCTTCTCGCTCTACGACAGCGACCCGCCGCCGAAGCCGTGGGGCCCCGACACGATGGTCAGCTACGACCGCCCCTATGGCAAATACCCGCAGGTCGTGGACAACATCCTGTCGCAGGGCTCGGGCTCGTTCCTCCTCTGGGAATTCCCGCTCTGCTTCTGGCTCGAGCAGCACGGCTACGACGTCACCTACTGGGCCAGCCTCGACACGCATGCCGACGCCGCGGGCCTCGCGCGCGCGAAATGTTTCCTGTCCATCGGCCACGATGAGTATTGGAGCGTCGAGATGTATGAGAACGTGAAGCGCGCGATTGCGGGCGGGATGAGCGTGGCGTTCCTCTGCGGCAACAGCGTCCACGGCGTCGTGCCGTTGCACAAGACGAACGGCGCCGGCCGCGCCGGACGCCTGCTTTACCGCCAGGGACTCTTCGGCGGGCCGGTGCTTGGCGGCCCCAACGGGGTCGCGGGTGCGCGCCACTCGGAGTGGGAGCGCCACGGCCCGCCGGAGGAGCTGCTCGTCGGCGCGCAGACGATGAATCCCGCCAACGGCTCCGCGAACTGGACCGCGACCAACACGCGCCACTGGCTGTTCGACGGCACCGGCATGAAGGACGGCGACGCGATCCCGGGCCTCGTCGGATGGGAATTTCACGGCGCGCCTGGCGCGATTCCCGGCCTCGAGGTCGTCGCGGCCGGCGAGGCAATCAAGGGCAGCGGGGAAAAGACCACCTACGCCGCGACCATCTACCCGGGCCCGAAGGGCAACTGGGTCTTCAACGCCGCCACGATCTACTGGAGCATCGGGCTCGCGACGCCGCCCGGCTTCGTCCTGCCGTGGTCGCACTGGGCGCGGCCGCATGGCGCCGACGGTCGCGTGCAGCGAATCACGGCGAATTTCCTCGCAAGGTGCGGTGCGCGGCCGGCGCGCGGGTAAGGCGCGATCCGGCCCCGGAGAACTCCCATGCGTGCAATCTGTCGCAACCCAATTGGTCCCATTGCCCGGCGAGCCCGGCCGGCCGCGGCGATGCTGGCCTTGGTCTTGCTCCCCGGCGCCGCGGCCCGGGCGGCCGCCGCGCCGGAGCTGTTCGAGTGGGAGCGCGGGTTCGGCCTGCGCGTGCCCGGCCAGCCGGCGGCGGACATGTATCTCTGGATTTACGAGTGGAACATGTTTGGGGCGATGCAGCCCGGCCAGCACTCGAAGGGCACCTACCAGCTCGCGCGCACCCTCAACGCCGCGCGCACGGAGGCGGCCGCCGAGTCGCCCGCGCTTCGGTTCACCCTGCGCGCCGTCGCCGACGGGGCCGAGCTGCTCGTGCGCGTGACGAACCGCACCGCGCACGCCTGGCCGGAGCTTGCCGGCATCATCCCGTGCTGGAATCCCGGGCAGGTGCCCGGCACCAACCCCTCGAGCCCGCTTCCGCTCAACCGCAATTTCGCCGACGCGCGGCGCACGCGGACGTTCTTCCTCGCGCGGGACGGCCTCACGCCTCTCGTCTCGCGCTCCATCCAGTTCAACGCCGGGCTCCGCCCCGCGGTTGATCGCGCCGGCGCGGCTGACCGCGGATGGTTCCCGTTCACCGCGAAATGGCCGACTTCCGAGATCGATTCCGTCGCGGGCCTGCTCGTGCGCGAGTCCGAGGACGGCGAGTGGGTGACCGGCATCGCTTGGGCGGACTGGCTGTCCGTGCAGGGGCACAACCCGTGGAGCTGCCTGCACGCATGCGTGCGCCTTGGCGCGCTGCGCCCCGGCGAGACGGCCGAGGTGCGCGGCCGCCTCTACCTGTTCCGGGGCCGCAAGGAGGACTTGCTCGCGAGGTTCCGGCGTGACTTTCCGGCGCGCGCCCCGCGCTGAGCCGTGGCGGAGTTTTTTCGTGCGATCGGCGGACGCGGCGCTTTGCTCGCGGCAATCCCGTCCCCCCAATGAACCTCCGCCTCGCCTGCCTCGCCTCGCTGCTCGCCGCCTCCGTCTTCGCCGCCGATCCGGCCCCGCGTTGGTTCAAGGGCAACCTCCACACGCACTCGCTCTGGAGCGATGGCGACGACTATCCCGAGATGATCGCGGATTGGTTCAAGCGCAACGGCTGGCATTTTCTCGCGATGTCGGAGCACAACGTCCTCGAGGAGGGCACCCGCTGGCTCGCGCTCGGCGCGCCCAACGTCGCCAAGGGCGAGCGCACCGCGCGCGGCGCCGGCGAGACGCTGGAGAAATACCTGAAGCGCTTTGGCCCGACGTGGGTCGAGCAGCGCGAGCAGGCCGGCAAGAAGGAGGTGCGCCTCAAGCCCCTCAACGAATACCGCTCGCTCCTCGAGGAGCCCGGCCGCTTCCTCATGATCCCCGGCGAGGAGATCACCTCCAAGTGGGTGCGCCCCAAGACGGACACGACGCCCGAGATGACCGGCCCCGTCCACATCAACCTCACCAACGTCCGCGACCGCGTCGAGAAGGCCGAGGGCGACAACGCGCTCAAGGTCATGCAGCAGGTGATCGATGCCGTGCACGCGCAGCGCAAGGCCACGGGCATCCCGATGCTGCCGCACATCAACCATCCGAATTTCGTGTGGGGCATCACCGCCGAGGAACTCATGCAGGTGAAGGGCGAGAATTTCTTCGAGGTCTACAACGGCCACCCCGGGGTGAACAACGCCGGCGACGCCACGCGGCTCTCGATGGAGCAGATGTGGGATGTGATCAACACGCGCCGCCTCACCGAGCTCAACCTGCCGCTCATGTATGGCGTCGGCACCGATGACTCGCACCACTACCACCAGATGCTCATCGGCCGCAGCAACCCCGGCCGCGGCTGGGTGATGGTGCGCGCGCGCCACCTCACCGCCGAGTCGCTCATCGCGGCGATGGAGGCGGGCGACTTTTATGCTTCGTCAGGCGTCACGCTCGCCGACGTCCGCCGCGGCGCGGGCAAGCTCGAGGTGGAGGTCCAGGCCGAGGCCGGGGTGGATTACACGATCACCTTCCTCGGGACGCGCCGCGGCTTCGACCCGCGCAGCGAGATTATGCCGCCGAAGGACGAGGCGGCGAAAAAGACCGTGCCGCACCGCCGCTACAGCAAGGACATCGGCGCCGTGCTCGCCGAGGTGAAAGGCGCGCGCGCCAGCTACGCCTTCAAGGGCGACGAGATTTTTGTCCGCGCCAGGGTGACGTCCTCGAAGCCCAAGGCCAACGGCAGCGTCGCCGGCGAGTTTGAGTGCGCGTGGACGCAGCCGGTGGCCGGCGGATAGCCAGCCGAGGGCCGCGGCCGGCGCCTGCTCAGGGCCGGAGAAAATGCGCGAGAAACGCGAACGCCTGCGCGTTGGACTCGTCGGTCGGTGAGTGCGCGGGGCGGTTGGTCATCGCCACGCGGTCTGTGTGGCCGAGCAGGCGGTTGACCGCCACGGCATGGTTGAGCGCAACCCAGCGCGCCGGGCCGTCCTCCGAGCCGCCGGAGACGAGGAAAGGCCGCGGCGCCATCAGCGCGTGCAGTTCCGTCAGATCGTGGCCGCGCGCGATCATCTCCTTGTAGGCGCCGGTGCGCGGGTTGGCGGGCGTGACGAGGCCGCGAGCCGGGCGCTTGGTCTGCGGGTCGAGGCCGAGATACCACGGCTCCTGATAGTTCACGGCCGTGCGGGTCTCGTCGAAAACCACGCCGCCGTCGGACCACACGGCGCAGGCGAAGCGCTCGTCGAGGCAGGAGGCGAACATCGCCCACTTGCCGCCATACGAGTGCCCCATCACGCCGATGCGCGCGGGATCAACCTCGGGCCGCTGGGCGAGCGCGGTGTGGGCGTTGGCCGCGATGTAGGCCAGCACGCTGAGCGGCTGGGAGGAGAGGCCATGGCTGGCTGGCTGCACGGCGTCGTCGCCCGGCGTGCCGATGGCGAGCGTGACAAAACCGCGCCGCGCGAGCTGCAGCGCGAAGTCGCGCGGCGGGGGCCGGCTGCCGTCCTTGTAGTAGCGCGCGGCCTGCCCCCTGATCGGGCCGGGGCCGTCGTAGTCCACGCTCACCTCGGGCGCGTAGAACGGCACGAGCACCGCCGGCCGCGGCCCGGCATAGCGCGCCGGCGGCATGAGCAAAAAGCCGTGCTGGAAAACGCCCGCCACCACCTCGAGCTCCACGCGCTGCTGCACGACGCCGTCGATGCGCGTCTGTTTTTCGGAAAACGAAATCCGCGGGCGCGCCAGCAGTGCGGGCCACGGGCCCATGAGATTGTGCCACGTCTTCAGGATTTCCGCGCGGCGCGCGGGCCAGTCGGCGGCGGCGGCGACGGGGCGGCCATCGTAGAATTTCAGCGGTGAGGGATAGCCGCCGAGTTGGCCTGCAAACTCGGCCGGGGGCGCGAAGAACGGCCGCAGCTCAGCCGGGAGCGGGGCCGCGGCTTGCAACGCGCCCGCCGTCAGCATGGCGCCGATGAGCGGGCCGAGGCGCGGCAGCCTGGGAATCAAGGGCATTGGCATCGTGGTCACGGAGGCGGGAAGCGCGGCGCGCCGGCGCGGGCCGCTACGGCTGCTTCTTTTTCTTCTTCGCGCTGGGCGCGAGGTAGGGCTCGAACTCCGGCCGCGCGCGCCAGGCGGCGAGGTAGGCGGCGTATTCCGGCGTCTCATACCAGGAGCGCGGCGGGGGTTCGCCGGCGTTCACGCGGCCCTCGGGATAATCCTTGCCCGCGACGCTCGCCTCCACGCCGGCGTGCCACGCGAGGAGCGCCGCCCGCAGCCGCGCGAGCTCCGCCGGCCGATCCGCCGCGAGGTCGTGTGCCTCCAGCGGATCGGCGGCGAGATCGTAGAGCTCGAATTTCTGCGCGGCGAAGACGTCCGGCGTCACGACCTTCAGGTTGCCGTCGATCCAGGCGGCGCGGCGGGTCTGACGGAAGCCGAGCGGCTTCGCCCGCGGCGTGGTCTCGGCGGCGAAGAGCGGCCGCAGGCTCACGCCGTCGATGGGTCGGAGCAGCGTCTCGGCTGGCAGGCCCGCCACTTCCGCAAGGGTGGGAAAAATGTCCACGGCGCCGGCACGGTGAAGCGTCACGCGCGGCTTGATCACGGCCGGCCACTCGATGATGCCGGGCACCCGCAGGCCGCCCTCGTAGAGCGTGTTCTTGTTGCCGCGCAGGCCGCCGACGGACGAGGGCCGGAATTCCGGGAGCCCGCCGTTGTCGGAGCAGAACCACAGGAGGGTGTCCTGCGCGATTCCGAGATCACGCAAGCCCTGGCGCAGCGCGCCGATGCTGCGATCCATCGCGACGAGTTCGCCATGGTGGTGCTGCGAGGCGGCCGGCTGCGAGGCGAACGCCGCGCGATCGGCGTCGCTCGCGCCATACGGCGAGTGTGGCGAGCCGAACCAGATGACGCTGAACGTGGGCTTCGCGGGGGCGCTGGCGCGGCTTTTCCCGATGAATGCCAGCGCCTCGCGCACGATGATTTCGGAGGAGTCGCCTTTGTGCTCCTCGAATTTCCCGCGCCGGCTGAGGATCGGATCGCGGTCGAAGAAATTGGTGACGGAGAGCCATTCGTCGAAGCCGAAGGCGCCGGGGCTGTGGGTGTCGCCGGCGAGGATCGGGGCGCCGGGCCCGCGGTAGCCGTTGAGGTGCCACTTGCCAAAGTGCCCGGTCGCGTAGCCCGCGGCCCGCAGCGCGCGCGGAATCGTCTTCTCCTGCAGCCGCAGGGCGTAGCCGTGCTCCTGCACGCCGCCGCGATCGGGCGTGCGGCCGGTGAGGACGGACGCCCGGGTGGGCGAGCAGGTGGCCCCGCCGGAATAGAACCGGTCGAAACGCAGGCCCGCGGCGGCCATCGCGTCGAGGTGCGGGGTCTTCAGGAACGGGTGTCCGATATAGCCGGTCTGGCCCCAGCCCATGTCATCGGCCATGACGAGGACGATGTGTGGCCGCGGCGCGGCGGCGGCACGCGCGGCGGCAAGCCATAGGCTGCAGTTCAGGGCAGCGATGAGGAACAAACGGAAGGGGGCGCGCATTTCGGGAATGGGGGTGGCACGCCAAGGCGACTGGACCTGGCGCGAGTCGGCAACATCGAACCGGCCGGCGCCCATCGTCAGTCGCGGCGCGATTTCCGGTCACAGCTCCGTTACGACATGGGATTCGGCAAAAGCAAAGCGGCGCGCAGTTCTGTAGGCGCTATGCAAAACACCTACCTGACAAAACTCCGTCCGGTGCTGGCGCTCGTCGCCGCCGCCGGGACGTTTCTGGTCTGCACTCCGCTTAGCTCGGCGAAAAACGGCAAGGATGACCCGGCCGGGCACAATGCCGGCGACGACAAGGGCGGCAACAAGGGCGGCGGCAAAGGCCGGGGTGGCGCCGATGATCCGGCGGACCACGACCTCGGCGATGACCACGGCGGCCTCCGCCGCGGCCGTGGCGCCGACGATCCGCTCGATCACGATCTGGGCGACGACCACGGCGGCCTGCGCGGTCGCGGCCGCGGCGCCGATGATCCGGCCGACCACGACGCGGGTGACGACCGCGGCGGCGACACCAAGAAGGGTGGCAAGGGCCGCGGCGGCAAGGACGACGCTCCCGGCCATCGCTGAGTTCCCAGTCGCTACAATCCAACGAAACGCGAAGGCGGCCGGAAGGCCGCCTTCGTTATTTTTTCTTGGCCTTCTTCTTCTTCGCCGCGTCCGCGTCGGGATTGATCGCGGCGCCGCCATTGGGGCTGAGACGGCGCCACCAGTCGGGGCCCTCGGCCTCGACGGCGGCGTTGTGCTGCACGAGCTGTTCGCGGAGCGCGGCGAAGCGCGACGGCTCCTTGTCCTTGAGGTCCGTCGTCTCGTGCGGATCGGCGGCGAGGTTGTAGAGCTCGAAGTCGGCGAGCTTTTCGTCGCAGAGGATTTTCCAGTCCCCGACGCGCATCGCGATCTTGGCGTTGGGCGCCATGTGCAGGCGCCAGAAGAGCGGCTGCGGGCGCGGGACATGGCTTACGACGCCGGTGAGGACCGGCAGCACGTTGACACCGTCGATGACCCGATCCGACGACGGGGCGAGGCTCGCGGCGGCGAGAAACGTGGGGAAGAGATCGCTGCCAATCACGGGCGTGTCGTTGACGGTGCCGGGCGCGATGCGGCCGGGCCAGCGGGCGAGGCCGGGCACGCGGATGCCGCCCTCGTGGAGGTCGCGCTTGCGGCCGCGGAGGCCGCCGGTCGAGCCTCGGCCGGGCGTCGTGGTGCCGTTGCCCTCGGGGCCGTTGTCGGACGTGAAGAAGACAAGGGTCGAGTCGGCGAGCCGCTGTTCGTCGAGCGCGCGCATGAGCCGGCCGAAGGCATGGTCCATCTGCGTGACGTTGGCGTGGTGCTCGCGCTGCACGTCGTCGGCGAGGTCGGGATAGAGCGCCTTGAACTTCGGGTCGGACTTGATCGGGTAGTGCGGCTCGTGGGTCCAGACGGCGAGGAAGAAAGGCTTCGCGGGGTCGCGCTTGGATTTCAGCCACGCGACGGCCTCCTCGACAACGAGCGGGGCGGCGTAGCCCTCGAGGCGGCCGAGGGCCTGGCCGTTGCGGACGAAGTTCGACGGGTTCTCGTGCGAGGGGCCGGCGTTGTTCTGCGTGGCGAGCCACCAGTCGTAGCCGTGGTCCGAAGGCTGCGGGTGGGCGGGGTCGTTGAACAATCCGTTGAGGTGCCACTTCCCGCTGTGCGCGGTGGCGTAGCCGGCGCCTTTGAGCAGGCGGGGCAGGGCGACCTCGGACGGGCGGAGGTGCACCTCGGAGCGCTCGGCGATCCACGTGTAGACGCCGTTGCGATGCGGCGTGCGGCCGGTGAGGATCGCGGAGCGCGAGGGGCTGCACACCGCGCTGGCGGAGTAGCATTGCGTGAGGCGCACGCCCTGCTTCGCGAAGGCGTCGAGGTGCGGCGTCTTGATAATCGGATGCCCCTGCACGCCGAGATCACCCCAGCCGAGATCATCGGCGAGGAAGATGATCAGGTTCGGCGGCTGCGCCGCGAGGAGGAGGGAGAAGGGAGCAAGGAGAAGGACGAGAAACGCGAACGGGCGCATGGCGGGCGGGTCACGGTGATTTCTTTTTCTTGTTGGCGTTTTTCTTCCCCTTGCCGGCGGGGGCGTCTGGCGCGCTGGGCGGGGCCTGCTCGGCGCTCCACTTGTCCCACAGCGCCTGCAGTTCCTTCACCTTGGCGGGCTGCGCGGCGGCGAGGTCCTTGGATTCGCCGATGTCGGCGGCGAGATCGTAGAGCTCGGGCTTGTTGCCGCCGCCGCGGGACACGACCAGTTTCATGTCGCCGTGGCGGATCGCCCATTGCGGGCCGTAGCGCCAGTAGAGCGTCTGGTGCGGGCGCGCGGCGTTGGCGCCGGTGACGTAGGGCGCGAGGTCCACGCCGTCGAGCTGCCACGAGGCCTCGGGCTTCGCGCCGGCGGCGGCAATAATCGTGGGGAGCACGTCGAGGTTCATCACCGGGAAATCGTAGGTCTTGCCCGCGGGCCACCGGCCCTTCCACTGCGCGAAGAACGGCACGCGCGGGCCGCCCTCGTAGGTCGTCATCTTGAAGCCGCGCAGCGGGCCGTTGCCGGAGGTCGTGCTCTGGGTGGGGCCGCCGTTGTCGGCGATGTAGAAGACGATCGTGTTTTCCTCCTGCCCGATGGCGCGAACCTTGCCCATGACCCGGCCGATGGCGTCGTCCATCGCGGCCATCATCGCGGCGAAGAGCTTGCGCTTCTCGTCGGTGATGTTCGGGAAACGGTCGAGGTATTTCTTCGGCGCCTGCAGCGGGGCGTGCTGGGCGTTGAACGGCAGGTAGAGGAACCACGGCTTGGTCTTGTTCTTCTCGATCCAATCGACGGCGCGCTCGGCGTAGGCGTCGGTCGTGTAGAAATTCGGATCGGTCACCTCGCGCACGTCGTTCGAGAGCCGCGAGTCGATGAAGTTGGTCGGGTGGAAGAACGGCGTGTTGCTGAGCGTGCCGAAGAACTCGTCGAAGCCGCGCTTGGTCGGCCGGTTCTCGGGCTGGCTGCCGAGGTGCCACTTGCCGACGGCCGCGGTGGCATAGCCGAGCGCCTTGAGGCGCGTGGCCATCGTGACCTGGTCGGAGCGCAGGCCGATTGTGTTGGCGACGCTGTTGAACTCGTGGCCGAAGCGCGTGGGGTAGCGGCCCGTGAGGAGGCCGGCGCGCGACGGGCTGCAATACGTGGCGGCGACGTAACCGTTGGTGAAGCGGATGCCGTTGCTCGCGATCGAATCGGTGTGCGGCGTGGGGATCTCGCGGTTGCCCTGGGCGCCGGTCTCACCCCAGCCGAGGTCATCGGAGTAGAAGATGATGAGGTTGGGGCGCGCGGCGGCTGATTGGGCCGCGCGGATGAGTGGAATGGGAAGGATGAGAAGGATGGGCAGGATGAGGCGGTGCATGGCGGTAGTGGGTTATTTTTTCTTCGGAGATTTGGCGGCGGCGCCGGGCGGATGACCGGCGGGGTCCTCGTTGGGCGTGCCGCGCCAGATGGGCGCAGCGTTGCCGGAATTCCATTTTTCCCACGCGGCGGCGAGGTCGCGGACGAGCGCGGGCTGCTGGGCCGCGAGATCACGGGCCTCGCCGGGATCGGCGGTGAGGTCGAAGAGCTGCCAGCCGCTTTGGGTCTTGGCCCCGAAGTCGCGCCAGTCGGCGAGCTTCCACTGGCCGCGGCGCACGGCGCGCTGCGGGCCGAAGCGCCAGAAGAGATCCGTGTGCGGCGCGGCGGCGGGCGGCGTGGCCGACGTGAGGTGCGGGAGCAGGTTTGCGCCGTCGAGCCCGGCGGGCTGGGGTGCCCCGGCGGCGGCGAGCGCGGTCGGCAAGATGTCGAGCGCGATGATGGGATGATCGATGGTGCGGCCGGCCGGGATGCGGCCGGGCCAAGCGGCGAAGAACGGCACGCGGATGCCGCCTTCAAGCACCTGGCCCTTGTCGCCCCGGAACGGAGTGTTCACGGCGGCATTGTAGGCGAAGAAGCCGCGGCGGCCGGGGCCGCCGTTGTCGCTGAAGAAAAGGATCAGCGTGTCCTTGGCGCGGTTGGTTTTTTCCAGGTGTGAGCGGACCCGGCCGATTGCGTCGTCGAGGCCGAGCAGCAGCGCGAGGTAGCCGCGCCGCGCGGGATCCGTGATCGTGGCGGGCACGCGGGCGGCGACCGCGGGATCGATCTCGAGCGGGGTGTGGACGGCGTTGTAGGCGAGGTAGAGGAACCACGGCTTGGCGGCGTGGCGGTCGGTGAAGGCGATGGCCTCGTCGGTGAAGAGTGTGGTGGCGAAGCCGTCGAGCTTCTGCACCTCGCGGCCGCGGTAGATGAGGTTTTGCGAGCCGGCGGTGCCGAATTTCGGCGCGGCCTCGCGCGTGAGCTGGTAGTTGTGCGCGCCGACGAGGAAGCCGAAATACTCGTCGAAGCCGCGCGACTGCGGGTGGTGCTTTTCGCTGAAGCCTTGGTGCCACTTGCCAATGAGGCCGGTCGCGTAGCCCGCGGCGCGCAGGTGGTCGGCGATGGTGCGCTCGGCGAGCGGGAGGCCGAGCGTGGCCTCGTCGCCGACGTGCGGGTTGAACTCATGGCCGAAGCGCGTCTGGTAGCGGCCGGTGAGGAAGCCAGCGCGCGAGGGGCTGCAATACGGCGCGCTCACGTAGCCGCTGGTGAAGCGCGTGCCGGCGCGGGCGAGGGCATCCAGGTGCGGCGTCGGCACGTCGCGACCACCATGGACGCCGAGGTCCGCGTAGCCGAGGTCATCGGCGACGACGACGAGGATGTTGGGGCGCGCCGGCGCGGGCGGCTGCGCCGCCCGCAGAAGGAAGAGGGAAGAAAAAAGAAGGAAAAGGGCGGCGAGGCGGAGCATGGGAGGCGAGGGGCGTGGTTTTTTAGGGACGCTTGCCGGCTGCGGCGGTGGCGCGGTCAGTTTGGCGGGTTTGGCAAACGGTCCGACCGAATGCAGGGCAGGGCGGTGCAGCGAAGGCGGGTCGGGCGCGTGTCCTGCCGCCCGGCGCGGCTCGCAAACCCGACGCTGGCTTTCGCGGTGCTCATTTCAACTGCACATCCGCGTAGACGGCGCGGGCCTTCTCGGCGAGAGCGGCGTAGGCGGGATGCGCGCGGAGCGGGGCGAGTTCGGGATCGAAGAGGATGAAATAAGCCATGTAGGTGCGCTGGGATTGCGAACGAAGCAGACCTGCGTCCATGGCTGCGACGACCTCCGGGATGCGGCCGAGCAGCGTTTTCACGATGAGGACACGTTGATCATTGCGGCTCCTCTCGGGGACAAGTTCCTCATAGAGCTTCAGCGTTTCTGAGGCCTCGTCGTGGCGTCCCAACTGAGCGAGAGTCGCAGCTTTCAGCGCGAGTTCGATCCGGGCGGTTGGGGTGGCGTCCAGACGTCGTTGAATCTCTTTCAGTGCGACTTTCCATTCGGTCGCGGCCGCCGAGGGGCGGTTGGCCTGCCGGTGAGCTAGGCCCTTGAGATAGGGCGTCGGGCCGGTGAAGAAGGCCGCGCTCAGATACGGATAGGCGGAGCCGAGGAGGCGCAGTGCCTCGCCTGGTTCGCCATTCGCCAGCAGGACGCGCGTGGCGATGCCGATGACGCGGTCCTCGCGCAGCGCGGCCTCCGGGACTTCCCGCAGCGCTTGCCGGGCGGCGGGGAGATCGCCACCCCAACGGAGGAGCAGTTCAATTTTTGAGCTGTGCGTGCGGTGAGCGCGGGGCGCCAGTTTGAGCGAGCGGTCATACGCGGCGAGAGCCTCCCGCGGGTTGCGGCCGCCATACATGTAGGATTGGCCGATGTTGAACTCCGCGACCGCGTCGCCGCCGGGGAGCGCGGCCGCGCGGCGCAGCAAAGCAAGCCCCTCCTCCCTGGTCTCGTCACTAGAGGTCAATGGATAGCCAAGGACGCGGAGCATCAGTCGATTTTCCGGATTGCGGGCGACAACGTCGCGCAAGATGGAAATCGATTCCTCCCGCGCGCCGGGCTTGCCCTCCAGGCGAATCGCAAAGGCCCGCGCGAAGCGGGCGGTGTCGGAGTCGGGGGCAAGCTTGAAGGCACGCTCCGCCTGCAGGCGCATCTCGGCGCGGCGGTCGTCTGGCGTGACCGACATGGCGACAAATGCACACGAGACGAGCGCTTGGTGAGCCCAGACTTCACCATCGGTGGGATCGAACTCCGTGGCGCGCTTGAGAAACTGGTCCGCCATCATGAGCTCGTCCTTCGTGGCGAGGTCCCAAGGTTCGTAAAGGACCCGGGCCTTTTCGACCAGCTCGCGGGCGGGCGAAAGGGCCGGCGATGGCTTGGGCTGCGGGGCAGATTTTTCGGGAGTGGACGGTTGGCTTGCGGCCTTGGCCGGCGACGTCGGCCGCAGTGCGACGAAGCCTGCGAGGGCGGTGAGTGTCACGGCCGCGAAGATCCACGCTGCAGCCGGGATGCGGCGTCGGCCCGGTGCTTGAATCGGGGAGGGGGTGCTTTCGCCGTCCTTTCCAGCGAGGGGGCGCGTCGATCCGAACTCGGACTGCTTCGCCGCGCCGATGCGATGCGACCAGAGCTTGAGGTAGCGCGCCTTCACCTCCGGTGGGACCACTCCGCCGGGCAGCCGTGTCCACTGCACCATGCGGAAGCGGTCGGGCACGAGGGCGTCGGGTTCGCGGGTGTCGTCGATTACGACGGGGAGAATGAAGGGCACGCCGCTGGCGATGGTGCGGGCGCGCTCGGCGGCGAGGTCCCACTCGAGACGGAAGTAGCCTTCCTCGCGGGCCTGGGTGTTGGCCGAAATCAGCGGGATGAAGAGAACGCAGTCTTTGATTTGGCGGCGGATCTTCGCGTCCCACTCGTCGCCGTGCTCGAGGCCACCGTCGGCGTCGAACCAGACCTCGACGCCCTCGGCGCGCAACGTCTCGCAAATGCGCCGCGCCGCTTCGGCGTCTTGGGACGCGTAGGAGAGAAAGACGGCGCGGCTGGCTTCGGCGGGCATGGGGCGAGCGGAGGAACGCTCAACGCAGAACGCCCGACGCTCAATGTCGAAGTGTCGGCGCTCTTGCCGCCGCTCCATTGAAGGCTCGCGCAGGAGGCAAGGCCGCGCCGAGCCTACGGCTTCGCCTTGTTCTTGATCTTCTTGCCCGCGGGCGCGGCGTTGGCGGTCGCGGGATCGTAGGCGGGGTTGGGCTGCGAGGGGACGAGGGCGTTGGTCGATTTGATCCACGCGAGGAGATCGTTGAGCAGGGCGTCGCGGCGGGCGGGTTCGGTCGCCGCGAGGTCGCGGTGCTCGCCCAGGTCGGCGGCGAGGTTGTAGAGCTCGACGGACTTGTTGGTCGCGATTTTCTCGCGGCCGCCGTCGAGCACCCACTCCTCGTGGAAGAGGTGCAGTTTCCAGTCGCCCTGGCGGATCACGCTCACGGGGCGCGAGCGGAAGCCGGTGCGCACGTCGAGGTCGCGGCCGCGGATGACGGGGTCGTTGAGGTAGCCGGGAAAGTGCCAGAAGATCGACTGGCGCGCGAGCGGGCCGGTGCCGCGGAAGAGCGGGAGGAGGCTTTCGCCATCGAGGGTTTTTCCCGCAGGCACGGGCGCGCCGGCGGCGGCGAGAAATGTGGGAAACAAATCCACGTTGATGATCGGCGTGTCGTTGCGGCTGCCGGGTTTGATCACGCCGGGCCAGTGCGCGATGAAGGGCTCGCGGATGCCGCCCTCGTAGTAGCCGCCTTTGTTGCCGCGGAGCGGCTCCTGCGAGGATTTCTGCGTGCCACCGTTGTCGGAGGTGAAGACGACGAGCGTGTTTTGCTCGAGGCCGAGCGCCGTGAGCTTGGCCATGAGCTGGCCGACGCCCGCATCGAGATCGTAAAGGCACGCGGCGTAGAGCGGATCGCCGTGCTGGGCGCCGCGCGGCTTTTTCTCGAAGCGCGCGAGCGTCTCGGGCCGCGCCTGCAGCCCGGTGTGGATCGCGTAGTGCGGGAGGTAGAGGAAAAACGGGCGGTTGCGGTTGCGATCGATGAAGTCGATGGCACCGCGCGTGAGCGAGAAGATGCCCTTGGGGTTATCCGGCTCGTCGGCCTTGGCGTCGCTCCACGTGTGATACGACTGGTGCACGGTGTCGAAGCCCTGCTCGCCAGGCTCGGCGCCCTCGGGCCCGTCGAGGTGCCACTTGCCGAAAATCCCCGTGGCGTAGCCGGCGGCCTTGAGCGCGTCGGCAATCGTGATGTTGGCCTGGGCGAGGCCGCTGCGGTTGGGGATGGGCACGAGCCGCATCGCGGCTTTTGGGCCGCGGTCCGTGGTTTGGACCGCATACACGTGGTGGCGTGGCGTGTAGGTGCCGGAGAGGAGGCACGCGCGGCTCGGTGCGCAATTGCCGGCGGCGGCATAGCCGTTGGTGAAGACCATGCCCGACGCGGCGAGCCGATCGAGGTGCGGGGTCTCGTAGAAGTCGGTGCCTTGCCAGCCGACGTCGCGCCAGCCGAGGTCGTCGGCGAAGATGAGGATGATATTGGGGCGCGGAGGCGGCTCCGCCGCCGGGAGAAGGGGGCAGGGAGAAAGGAGCAGGAAGCAGGTGGCGAGAATACGTTTCATGACGGGGCGGGAATTTGTGGCAGCGAACAACGCGCGCTCCGCGCGTGCAACCGTCGAAATCGCCGGCCCGCTTCGCGCTCGCCAGCGAAACGCTCCTCGCGCTCACTCTCGCGCGAACCCCGTTCGGAATCTTCCCCGCCATGAACCTGAAGCCCTCCCCCTCGGTTGATCTTTCCCGTCGTGATTTCATCGGCCGCTCCGGCCGCTACGCCGCGGCCTCGGCGCTGGCGGGCGTTGCGCTGCCCCACGTGCATGCGGCGCACAGCGACGAAATCCGCGTGGCGCTCATCGGCTGCGGCGGGCGCGGCACCGGTGCGGCCACGCAGGCGCTCTCCACGACGAGCGGACCGATCAGGCTCACGGTGATGGCGGATGTGTTTGCGCCGCGGCTCGCGACTTCGCTCGACCGGCTCTCGAAGCACCAGCAGGTGGGGAAGCAGGTCGACGTGCCGGAGGAGCGGCGCTTCCTCGGGCTCGATGCCTACAAGGCCGCGATGGATGCGCTGCGCCCCGGCGACATCGTGATCCTCGCGACGCCGCCGGCGTTTCGCTGGGTGCATTTCAGCTACGCGATCGCGAAGCGGCTGAACGTGTTCATGGAAAAGCCCGTCACGGCCGACGGCCCGACGAGCAAGCGGATGCTCGCGCTTGGCGAGGAGGCGGCGGCAAAAAACCTCAAGGTCGGCGTCGGCCTCATGTGCCGCCACTGCGAGGGCCGCGGCGAGCTGGCCAAGCGCATCCAGGACGGCCAGCTCGGCGAAATCCTGCTCATGCGCGCCTATCGCATGCACGGGCCGATCGGGTTCTTCCAGTCGCCGCCGAAGCCCGAGGGCATCAGCGACCTGATGTATCAAGTCCAGCGCTTCCATTCGTTCATGTGGTCGGGCGGCGGGTGTTACTCGGACTTCTACATCCACAACATCGACGAGTGCTCGTGGATGAAGGGCGCGTGGCCCGTGAAGGCGCAGTCGGTCGGCGGGCGCCACTACCGCGGCGACAGCGTCGATCAGAACTTCGACAGCTACTCGACGGAATACACGTTTGCCGACGGCACCAAGCTCTACATGGAGGGCCGCTGCATCACCGGCTGCGTCAACGACCACTCGAGCACGGCGCACGGCACCAAGGGCATGGCGATCATCTCGGAGAAGGGCCACATCCCCTCGAAGGCGCGCATCTACCGCGGGCACACGCTCAACCCTGCCGACGTGGCGTGGGCGTTTCCGCAGCCGGAGAAAAATCCCTACCAACTCGAGTGGGACCATCTCGTGGGCGCGATTCGCGCGGACCGGCCCTACAACGAGGTGAAGCGCGGCGTGGAGGCGAGCCTCGTGACCTCGATGGGCCGCATGTCGGCGCACACGGGCCAGGTGATCACGTTCGACCAGATGCTCAACTGCGAGCACGAGTTTGCGCCAGGGCTCGACACGCTGACGGCCGACTCGCCGGCCCCGCTCCAGCCCGGGCCGGATGGAAAATATCCCGTGCCGCGGCCGGGGATCGAGACGAAGCGGGAGTATTGAGAGACGGGCTCCGCGCTCGCCGGCTCAGAAGGTGCCCTTCACACCGAAGCTCCAGAGGGAACCGTAGTCGATGCGCTGGCGGAAGCGCGCGACGGCAGGCGTGCTGGGGCCGAACACCTTGATGTCCTCCGGCTCGGAGCCGATGTTGCGGATGGCGGCGTAGAGGGCGAATCGCTTGTAGAAATAAACCTCGGCGTTGACGTCGAGGTAGAGGCGCTTGGACCACCACGTGAACGTGCCGGGCTCGATGCCGTTGGTGGCAGTGCTCGCGATGGCGCCCCGGCGCTGGAGACCGCGGTAGTTCCAATTGGCGCGGAGGCCGTAGCGCTCGCGGTTGAGACTCAGGCCCCAATTGGCGGTGCGGGGGACGAAGCCGGGGAAATTGGTCGAGCCGTCCGGTCCGAGGAGGTGCTGCACGGAGAAATTGGCGAAAGCCTGGAGGCCGCGCGCCCAGCGCGGAAGAAAGGTGAGCGCCTGCTTGTAGCTGCCATTGAGGCCCTGCATGCGGACGGTGCTCGCCAGGTTGAATTGCGTCACGATCGGGTAGCGGCCGTAGACCTGCGGATCGAGGCTGTAGAGTTCGAGGAGTTCGTCGGCGTTGGCAAGCGGCTGGGCGTTGCTGAAGAAGTTCTCGAAGTCGCGACGGAAGGCGCCGAGGGTGAATTGGCCCACGGTCTGGAAATAATACTCGAGACGCACGTTGACGGTGCGGGCGCTCCACGGCTTGATGCTCGCGTTGCTCAGGGTGATTTGGTCGCCGGGCTGCGGGTTCTCGGGATCGGGCAGGCTGACGCCGCCGGAGTATTGGTTGTAGTCGGGGCGGCCGATGGAGGTGTAATACGAGGCGCGGAGAATCAGATCCTCGCGAAGGTTGTAGCCGACATTTATGCTGGGGAAGAGCCGCAGGTATTCTTTCTCCGCGAGCGCCGCACGGTCGATGAACGTGAGGCGCGAGACGCCGAGAGCGTCGGTCGCGGGCACCAGCGGGAGCGGGCGGCCGTTGGCGCCGAGGATGGGGCGGCCCTGGGGGTCGCGCTGGAGGTTGCGGTTGGGATCGGTGAGCGGGCCCGCGGCGGAGATGTTAGTCTGCTCGGCGCGCAGGCCGGTGACGAGCTTGAGGCGGTTTTGGAGGAACTGGAAATCAGTGCGCAGGTAGGCGGCCGAGATGAGTTCGTGTGCGAATTTGGAATTGGTGACGAGGTTGCGGTAGGAGGTGTTGGCGTTGGTTGTGAACGAGCCGGCGTCGGCGACGAACTGGTTGTAGAGCAGCTCGCTGCTGACGCCTTGGAACTTGGGGAAGCCGTAGTGCGGCGGCCGGTCGGAGAAACTCGGATCGAGGAAAGGCAGCGCGTGATCATCGGTCGTCGTGGTGAGGGTGGTGCTGCCCGCACGGTCGCGGCCAACATAGGTGAACTGAGGGACGAAGAACCGCTGGTCGCGCTCACTTTGCCGGAAGTCGAGGCCCGCGCGCACGGAGAACGGCACCGCGCCGAAAAAATCGCGGCGGGCATTGGCGTAGAGCGTGCGCTTGATGTCGTCGGTCGCGCGCGTGTTGTTCGTCGCGGCGGTGACGACGTAGTTCGAGAGAGCGTAGGGATTGACGTTGGCGCCCGCGGCATCGGTGACGGTGATGGTATTGGGCCGCAGGTAGAAGATATCGGAGAATCCAATCGTGACGCCGGCCCGGCGCGACGTGGTCGTGTCGAAGAAACCGGATTCGCCGGTGCGGTTGCGATTGCTGGCGCGGGAATAGGCGAAGCCGGCATCCAGCTTCCAGATCGGGCCGTCGTGGCGCCACACGAGCGACGGCATGACGGTCCAGTTCGAGCGGTCGGCGCCGGTGGTCGCGAGCGTGAGCACGCCCTGGCCGGCGGCTCCGCGCGTGGCGGCGAGGGAAAAATCGCCGGGGTTCACCCGGCCGACGTCAAAGGTGAGGAGGTTGTGATTGATGAGGACATTGAAGGTCGAATACGTGAAGGAGAACGAGAGGCGGCCGGCGCGGGATAGCCGGTAGTCAGCGGTGAAGCCGAACGAGCTGCGCTTGGTGTCCTTGCCGCTGTTGCGGATGCTGACGGCGGAGAGGTAGGGGCGGTCGAAGGAGGTGTTCGGAAAAGTGCCGCCGTTGGTGACGGCCTGCACGCCGCGCCACGTGTTCTGGACCTGGGGCTCGCCGGAATACTGGCGGTTGAGGCCCGCGGAGATGGTGAAGCCGAACTTGCGGCTGACCGGAGCGAGGTAGGAAAAGTCAAAGCCGGGATGAATTTTGCGCGTGGGGTGGCGCGGCGCCGGCGTGCGGCCCCAGTGCTTGATGTCGTCGCGGAGCATGAAATACGCGCTGAAGTTGCCGGACGGGCGGATGCGCTCGAAGGAGCTGCGCGGGACGAGGTTCACCGTGCCGGCGAGGGCGTTGCCGGGCGAGTCCGGCGTTGGGGAAAACGACACCTCGATGCGCGAGAGGTTGTTGATGGAGACTTGGTCGAGGCCGACGCCGCGTGAGGTGCCGCCCGCGCCGCCACCCACTGCGCTGGCGAGGCCGAAGCCGTCGAGCGTGACCGGCACATAGTCGGAGGGGACGCCGTTCAGGGAGACGTCTCGCGCGTTGCCGCCGGCGTAGTCGATGTTCACGCCGGGCAGGAACTTCAGGAACTCGGCGGCGTTGCCCTCGGCGATGTCGCCAAACTCGTCGGTCGAGAGGACGGTGCGCATATTGGGTGCGTAGCGCTGCTCGTTGATGGCGAGCGCGGCGCCGCTCATCTCCCGTGACGTGGCGACGACAAAGTCGTCGAGCTTTACCACCTGCCCAGCCTGCGCCGCCCCCTGGGGCATGAGCTCAAAATCCCGCGTCGTGGTCTGTCCCGCGGCGATGGCGACCTCACCGGCAGCGGCGGGGAACCCGCTAAACGTCACGCGCACGCGCGCCGTGCCCGCGGGCACACCGCCGAGGCGATAGTAGCCGTCGGCGTCGGAGAATGCCTCGAGATTGGTGCCCTCGACGGTGACGCGGGCTCGCTCGATTACGCCGCTGGTGGCGGGGTTGGTCACACGGCCGGTCATGTTGCCGGTGGCGCCTTCGGCCGCCCGGGCCGGACTCGCGGAGAATGTGATGATGGTGGCGGCGAGCGCGCGGAGGACCGCGCCAAGGGTTGAGGGGGTCATGAGGTGCGACGGACAGGTTGGCCGCGAATTGTTCGCGGCGGAGTCATCGCACCCACGATGCGGGCGCGGCGCGCGGCTGCACAAGCGCTTATTGCCGGGCACTCAGGGCAGCTCGTAGATCTCGATCAGGGCTTCGCCGGTGCCGCCATCGGCGCCGCGGACCTGAGCCGTGTAGCTGCCGGGGCCGAGCGTCGCGATCAGCGCGGCGTCGCGGCTGCCGGCGTCGAGCGGGAAGGCTCCCACCATCGTGAACGCTCCGGTGAGCGTGGGCGTCCAGTTGTCGTTTTCGGCCACCTTGGCGCCGCTGGCGGAGTAGATTTCGAGCTTCGGATCCGAGAGCGCGCCGGCCACGCCGAAAGCCGCGAGCTTCGGCCCTACGGCGCGGATCACGAGCTGCTTCATGCCGGCGCCGGTGAGATTGAAGCCCGCAATCAGGATGTCGTCGCCGGTGCCGACGCGGTTGCGGGCGGAGAGGTTCACGAAGCGTGGCGTGTTGCCGGTGCCGGTGTCGTAGGCCTCGACGAGCACGGTGCCGGGGCCGGTGCCGCGCGCCTGAATGGATCGCGCGCCCTCGATGCCCTGCACGAAGCCGGCGTCGCGGCTGCCGGGCGCGAACGGGAAAGCGCCCACGCTCTGCCCGGTCGCGGCCAGCGAGGCGGGCCAGTCGTCGTTCTCGAGAACGCGCGCGGAGCCTTGATAGAGCTCAAGGCGCGGGTCCGCCATGGTGTTGCCGAGGCCGAAGGTCGCGAGCGCCGGGCCGGCGGCTCGCACGAGCACATTGCGCCAGCCGCCGCTCACGACGACACCGACGATCAGGGTCTGGCCGCCGTCGAGCGACGTGCGAACGGAGAGGTTCGAGAGCCGCGAGGCGGTCCCGGTCATCGGCGCGGCTGGATCGGGCGCCCCGGGGCTTCCGCCGATCGCGTTCGATGCGCGCCACGAAGTGCGCGTGGCCCAGTCCTTGGACGACGTGCCCTCCACCGACCCGATCACGATGGATCGCCCGGCGCCCGAGGCGGACGGATACCACGTGGCCTCGTAGCGAAAACGCAGGATGTGGACGTCCCATGGCGCGGGCAGGGTGAGCGCGAGGGTCTCGCCGGAATTGTCGAGCGCACCGTTGAACTCGCCGGGCGCTAGCGTGGCGGCGGCGGCCGGGTAGCGTGCGAGGAATGGGGTGCGCTTGTCGGCCACGACGATGTAGGCGCCCGGCGCGAGCATCGTGCCCGCCGGGAAAGTGTATTCGAGGCCGTTCGTGAAGCGCACGCCGCTGAGGTCGAGCGGCTGGCCGCCGGTGTTGTGCAGCTCGATGAACTCGTGATCGCTGTTTGAGCCCGCGGGCTGATACATGACTTCCGTGATGCGGAGTTTGTCGAGGAGCCGGCGATAGGCGGCTGGCAGAGGCGTGCCGTTGGGCATTCCCGGCGTAGGCGGGTCGTAGACCGCGAACGGGCCGGTGCCATCCGGATTGCGGCCGCCGGACTTGTCGGCCTCCTGTTGGGTGATCACGATCTGGTCGATGCGCTCGTTGTTTTCACCGGCAAGCGTCACCGTCTCCTGATCGCCGTCGAGGCCGAACACAAAATCCGCGCCGTAGAGCGGCAGGAAGCCGGCGGCGCCGATGAAGCTGAGTTTGGGAAACACAAATCGCGTCGGGCGCGTGAGGTCGTCGGTGAGCCGCACGCCCGCGATCGCGACGGGCTGCGCCGCGGAGTTGAAGAGCTCGATCATGTCGTGATCGAGGCGGAAAGTGATTTTGCCGGCCCATTCGTTGAGGCGCACCGCGTCGGGCGCCGCCAGAGCGAGGGCGGGGCCGTTGGCGGCGCCGAAGGTCGGGGACGTGAGTGCCCAGGTCTCGCCGTTTGCGCCCGTGCGGGAGATCGAGTGATCGGGGACTTGGAAGCCGAACTCGACGAAGTCGATCACGGCTCCGCCGTTGGCGGGCGAGTCGAGGAGGCGGACAAGGTCGCCTTCGGAGTCGAGGGCAAAGCCGGTGTGCAGGCCGGGCGCTTTCGTGTCGAGGTCGGCGTAGATGACGAGGTGGCCGCCCGCGGCAATCGTGGTCCCGGCGGGAAAGACGAATTTGCGCGGCAGCAGCGGGTCGTCGGTGAGGCTCTTGCCCGCGAGGTCGATTGCGGCGGCGCCGGCATTGTGCAGCTCGATGATGTCGGGGAAGGTCGCGCCATTGGCGATGCGGGTGTTCCAGGCCAGCACCTCGCTGAGACGCAGGCCGGAAGCGGCAAACGCGGGCGCGTTCGGGCTGCTCGTGGGCGCCGCCGCAGCGGAACCCACGACGAGCGTGGCCGCCAGCAGGACAGGCGGCAACTTTCTCATTCGCAACGGGCACGACATAACCGCGGAAGACATCGGACCCCTGGCGCGCAAGTGGAGGATTTTGACGGAACCTTTATGGGGGAATGCCCGCATGATCGGGATGGACGACGCGGGGTTGGGCGCGTTGCCTGCCCTGACATCGCATGGAAACTCCCCCTGCAACCACGCCCGTGCCGCCTGCCCGCACGCTGCTCGTCATCGACGACGAACGCTCCGTTCGCGAGACGCTGCGGCTCCTGCTCGAGCGGCGCGACTACCGCGTGCTCGTCGCGGAAAACGGCGCGGCGGGGCTCGCGCTCGCGGCGACCAACGTGGTCGACGGCGCGATGGTGGACGTGCACATGCCCGGGGTGGACGGCGTCACGGTTTGCCGCACTCTCCGTGCGCAGGCGGAGGCCGCGGGCCGACCGCTGGCGGTTTGGCTCATGTCCGGCGCGCGTTCGGCGGAGGTGATCAAGGCGGGCACGGAGGCCGGCGCGGCGGCGGTGCTGGGCAAGCCGTTCAACCTGCCGCAGCTCTTCGACATGCTCGGCCGGCATTTCAACCCTCCGGCTCCGGAAGGTGCCCCGACGGAGCCGCCCGCGCTTGGGCGATTGGACGTCTAGCGTGCGTTGTGCATGATGCCGCCATGCAGCTAACCGGCTTCCACCATCTCACCGCCGTCACCGCGGATGCGGCGCGCAACCATTCCTTCTACACGCAGACGCTCGGCCTGCGCCTCGTGAAGAAGACCGTGAATCAGGACGACACCTCCGCCTACCACCTGTTCTACGCCGACGGGGATGCTTCGCCTGGCACCGACATCACATTTTTTGACTGGCCGGCGCCGCGCGAGCGCCGCGGCGCGCGCAGCGTCGTCTCGACCGGCCTGCGGGTCGGCGGCGAGGCAAGCCTCGCGTGGTGGCAGACGCGCCTCGGCACCCTTGGGGTCAAGCACGCGCCCATCACGCGGCGCGACGGCCGCGCCGTGCTGGATCTTGAGGATCCCGAGGGGCAGCGGCTTTCCTTGGTGGCCGACGACACGCCGGTCATCCCGCACCGCTGGAAGAAAAGCCCGGTGCGCGCGGAGCACCAAATCACCGGGCTGGGTCCGATCGCGATGAGCGTGCCCGCGCTGGCGCCGACGGAGCGCGTGCTCACCCAGCTTATGAACATGAAGCGCGTGCGCGACTATGCCTGGCCGCAGGACGGCGTGGATCGCGAGGCGCACGTATTTCAGATGGGCGCCGACGGGCCGCAGGCCGAGTTGCACGTCCTGGTCGAGCCCGGTGCCGCGCCCGCGCGGCCGGGTGCCGGCGGGGTGCACCATGTGGCATTCCGCACGCCGGACCGGGTGCAGCATGATGCGTGGGCGGCGCGACTCGCCGAGGCCGGCGCGCACGCCCACGGCCCGATCGACCGATTCTATTTTCGCAGCCTCTATTTCCGCGAGCCGGGCGGCGTGCTTTTCGAAATCGCGACCGACGGGCCGGGCTTTGGCGCCGACGAACCGATGGACGCTCTGGGCGAGAAGCTGGCGCTGCCTCCGTTCCTTGAGCCGCAGCGGGCGGAGATTGAGCGGGGGCTGAAGCCGCTGGTGACGCGGTAGGGCTGCCGCTCGTCGGCAGCCGCGGCCGGCGGCAAGCGCCGGCCCTACTCGACGGGCACCAACCGCGCGATGCGGCCGGGGGCGTTCATCGCGAGGTAGATCAGGCCGTCGGGGCCGATGGTGACGTCGCGCACGCGGCCTTGATCGGTGAAGAGGATTTCCTCGAGCACCACCAAGTTGCCCTGGGTCACCACGCGCCGGAGCTGGCGACCGACGAGGCCGCCGACGAGCAGATTGTTTTTCCAATTGGGGAAGCGCGGGCTCGTGACGAACGCGATCGCGGAGGGCGCGATGCCGGGCGACCAGTGCACGATCGGCTGCTCGGTGCCCGGGGCGAAGACGCCGCCAATGGTCTCGCGGAACTGCACCTGGCCCCACGAGGCGCGCGGCCAGCCGTAGTTCCTCCCGGGCTCGATCCGGTTGAGTTCGTCGCCGTTGCGCGGGCCGTGCTCGGTGGCCCAGAGTTTTCCGGTCACGGGATGATATTCGAGGCCCTGCGGGTGGCGGTGGCCGTAGCTCCAGATCGTGGGCCACGCGCCGGCTTGCTTCATGAAGGGATTGTCGGGCGGCGTGGTGCCGTCGTCCTTGATGCGGTGGATTTTTCCGAGCGGGTTGGTGAGGTCCTGCGAGTCCGTCGCGGTGCCGCGCTCGCCGATCGTGAAGAAAAGGTTGCCCGTCGGATCCCAGAGGAAGCGGCAGCCGTAGTGGCTGGTGTCGGTGTAGTAGAATTTCTGGGGCGCGCGGAAAATGAGCTGCTCGTCGACCCATGCGCCGGCCTTCACGCGGCCGCGGACGATCACCGTCATGCTTTTCGTGCGATCTTCGCCGAGCTCGACGTAGGCGAGGTAGAGCCAGCCGTTTTGCGCGTAGCCCGGGTGCGCGATGAGATCGAGGTAGCCGCCGTCCTGCCGCACGAAGGGCTTCGGCGTGTTGCGGATGGGCTCGGGGTTGAGCGTGCCGTCCTTGGCGATGGCGCGGAGCTGGCCGATGCGATCGCTCACGAGCAGCGAGCCGTCGGGCAAAAAGACGATGCCCCAGGGCGTGTCGAGGCCGGGCGTGAAGGTCTCGAGGCGAAACGTGTGGCGCTCGCTCTTGATCACGGCGGGCGCGGGGATGGCGGGCAACGGGATGCGGCCGAGCGCGTAGGCGCGCGCCTGCTGCTTCAGGTAGGCGACCATCGCGGTCTGCTCCTCCGTGCTGAGCACGGCGCCGAGTCCGGCCATGCCGGTCTGCGGAAACCCGTCGCGGATGGCGCGGAGTAGGCTGGCGTCGTCGGTGCCGTGCTTGAGTTTTTCGGTGAGGATGTTGGGGCCGGTGCCGCCGGTGAGCGTCGGGCCGTGGCAGCCGGCGCAGAGGGTGTTGGCGAGCGTCGCCGGATCGCGGGCCTCGGCGGCGGGGAGCGCGGCGGTGGCGAGCAGGAAAAGCGGGGCGAGGCGGGGAAGGTGGGGCATGGGTGCGCGAGGAGAGCGAAGCGGGGCGGGTGGTTCAAACCCGATTTAACGGGCTAGCTCGATCGGTGGACCTCAAGATTCCCGACGCCGTGGGGCCGCGAGTCGGAAAAGCTCCGGGCGCCGGCTACTTCGTCGCGGGCGGCTTGGTGAGCTCTCGCATCGGGTTCTTCTCGGGCTCGTCGCGATGGAGCTGCATCGGCGTCTTTACGAGGCGGCGCGGCCAGAAGTTGTTCTCGAGATTGGTGTCGGTCAGCTCATCGCGCGGGTCGAGGGTCACGGCCTTCAGCTGCTTGGTCGTCATGATGAGCTTCGAGCACGCGCGGGTGTCGTAGCGCCAGAGCTCGGCGCCCAGCTTCAATTCCTCGGTGGAGCCGTCGGTGAATTCGAGCCGCAGCGGGAGGGGCATCACGATGCCGCCGACGTTCGCGAAATCGATCAGGTAGAAATTGCGCGGGGTCTTCAGCAGCGCGGGATCAATCTTGGCCTCGGCGAGTTCCTTTACGAGCGCCTCGAACTTCCTTTTGTCGCTGGGCAGCACGGTCGCCTCGTTGTGATCGTTGTAGAAATCGCGCAGCTCGGGGAAGCGCTCGATGCGCTTGGGCAGGGCGGCGTTGAGTTCGCGCGTGGTGGTGAGCGGGCGTGCTTTCTTCTCCGCCTCGGTCTTGGGTTTCTCAATCGCGGGATCGCGCGAGTCGAGCTGCAGCCAGCGGACTTGGTCGATGGCGAGGTCCACGCGGTCCGTGCTGTAGAACCAGCCGCGCCAGAACCAATCGAGGTCGACGCCGGCCGCGTCCTCCATCGTGCGGAAGAAGTCCGCGGGCGTGGGGCGCTTGAACATCCACCGGCGCGAGTAGGTCTTGAACGCGTGGTCGAACAATTCGCGGCCGAGCACGACGTCGCGGAGGATATTCAGCGCGACGGCCGGCTGCGCATAGCTGTTGAAGCCGAGGTCGGCGATCGACTCGGAGTTGCTCATCACGGGCACCCGGTCGGTGCGGCGCATATAAGGCGTGAGCAGGCGGGCATCGCGCGACTGCGGCCAGTCCTTCTCCCACTCCTCCTGCGCGAGCATCTGCACGAACGAGTTGATGCCCTCGTCCATCCACGTCCACTGGCGCTCGTCCGAGTTGACGACCATCGGGAAGTAGTTGTGCCCGACCTCGTGGATCACGACGCCGATGAGGCCGTATTTCGTGCGCTTCGCGTAGGTGCCGTCGGGCTCGGGGCGGGGACGGTTGAAGCAGATCATGGGGTATTCCATCCCGCCGCCGACGGCGCCGTTCACCGAGATCGCGACCGGATAGGGGTAGGGGAAGGAGAACTTGGAGTAGACGTCCAGCGTGTGGACGATCGCGTGGGTCGAGTATTTGTCCCAGAGCGGCATGCCCTCCTTGGGATAAAACGACATCGCCATCACGGGTGCGCGATACATGCGGTCGGTGATCAGGCCGCTGCGAGCGGGCGTGGGCGGGTGCGTGTGGCCGGGCGCGCCCATGGCGTCCCAGATGAAACGGCGCGAACTGGCGAAGGCGAAGTCGCGGACGTTCTCCGCGCGGAAGCGCCAGGTCTTGGTGCCGGCGGGCTTGTTTTTCTCGAGGGCCTTGGCCTCGTCGGGCGTGACGATGAAGACGGGGGCTTTGGCGGTCTCGGCCTGCTTGAGGCGGTCACGCTGGGCCGCGGTGAGCACGGCGTCGGGATTCATCAATGCACCGGTCGAGGCGACCACATGATCGGCAGGCACGGTCAGGTTCACGTCGTAGTCGCCAAACTCGAGGGTGAACTCCCCGGTGCCGAGATACTGCTTGTGCTGCCAGCCCATGTAGTCGGTGTAGGCCGCCAGGCGCGGGAACCACTGCGCGATAACGTAGAGCGGATTGCCGTCGTCGAGGAGCTCGTAACTCGTGCGGAAGGCCGAGCCTTTCCAGGGGTTGAGCTTGTAGGTCCACGCGAGGGAGAACGCGAACTTGCCGCCCGGCGCGAGCGGCTCCGGCAGATCAACGCGCATCATCGTCTTCACGATGGTGTGCTTGAGCGGCTGGCCGGTGGCGTCGCGCACCTCGCTCACCACGAGGTCGCTGGAATACGTCTCGGCGGTGACGAGTTCCTCGAGCGTGCGGTAAGGGAACTTCGCGGGATCCGCGGGCGGCTTCGCCAGCGTGCGCGAGTCGGCGTCGCGCGAGAAGAAATTCGGATCGAGCTGCAGCCAGAGGTAGGTGAGCGAGTCGGGCGAGGCGTTGTGGTAAGTGATGGTGCCCTTGCCGGTGAGGCGGTGCTCCTTCTCGTCGAGCGTGGCGCTGAGCGCGTAGTCCGCGCGGTTCTGCCAATAGGCGGCGCCCGGAGCGCCCGCGGCATTGCGCTGCGGCGTGGGTGAGGGGAGCAGGTGGTCGAGCTGCTGGAATTTTTCGACGGACGAGGCGGCGAAGGCGGAAGCAGCGAGGGCGAGCAGCGGCGCGTGGAGGCAGGCGCGAAAGTGCATGGCGCGAGACGATGCGCGTGGGCGAGGCTCAGGCCAGACTTTAACCGGCCGATAAGCGAGCCGGGCTGACTCGGTGGATTCAGGGAAGAAGATAAACCTCAACCAGAACTTCTCCTTCGTCAGTTGGATCAACCGAGGAGGCTTGGGCGATGTAGGCGCCGGGGAGAAGTTGGATAATCATGGCGGAGTCCTTTGAGTTTTCCGCTAACGGAAACGCCCCAAGTATCGCGCCGACGCGGCGGACAGCTTCGACCGATTCGGGACGACGGTCGTCGGCCTCGGCAATGACGCCGTTGCGCTCGGCAGTGACAACCGCGAGCTTTGGGTCGCGCAGCGCGTTGCGAACCCCAAAGGCGGCTAAGCCTGGGCCAACGGCGCGCACTAAAACCGCGCCGAATGAGTTGAGCACAAATCCGCTGTAGGCTGTGCCGCCTGCGCGGACGAATGACCGGTTGGAGCAGTTGAGCAGGGGCGCGCTTGATCGGATCGGAATCAAGGTAAACGAACCACCGAGGACTTCGGTGGT
Source organism: Opitutaceae bacterium (assembly GCA_016794665.1). Taxonomy (GTDB): domain Bacteria; phylum Verrucomicrobiota; class Verrucomicrobiia; order Opitutales; family Opitutaceae; genus ER46. Next base: position 22,751 of record JAEUHB010000084.1, on the reverse strand, counting down.
TACCGAAGCGACAGCCAACCCGGTCGTATCGAAGTCGAAGCGCAGTGTCCGGGTCACTGGCGATGAGTTTGTGTCACTAGCGAATACCAAAATTGCAGTTCTAGCGTCTGTTTGCCTGTAGGTGTAGGTGCCCGACTGCTCCAGCGTGGACGCAGGGGCGAGAATGTTACCTCCGGTTCGAAAGTATTGGTAGAGGCCAGAAAACCGTCCGTTTGCATCAAGCAAATATGTCTGCGACGACGAATCACGTCCAAAAGTTCGTGACTCACGGTAGATGAAACCAGAGACATTTTCTGGGATTGCACCAGCTAAGCGGCCGGTAACGAGGGCAAGCGCAGCGAGAACAAATCGTATTTTCATAGGGCGAGTTGTGGCGGTCACAGCAAGGGCTGCCATCGCACTTATGACAACCGGTAGCGGGAAACCCGCCACTAAAGGATTCCTCACAGCAACGACCCCTGCTCGCCGCCGCCGGCCGCCTTCAACCCGACGGCAGCGTATCCCTTCGCCGTGAGCACGCGGCCCTGCGGGGTGCGTTGGAGGTAGCCTTCTTGGATGAGGAACGGCTCGTGGACTTCCTCGAGGGTCTCGGCCTCCTCGGCGACGGCCACGGCGATCGTGCTCATGCCGACGGGGCCGCCGCGGTAGTTCTCGGCCATCACGCGGAGCATGCGCTTGTCCATCTCGTCGAGGCCGGCGGCGTCGATTTCCAGCAACTCCAGCGCAGCGGAGGCAGCGGCTTGCGTAATTTTTCCCTTGGCCCGCTCCTGTGCGTAGTCGCGGCAGAAGTTGATCAGGTTGTTGGCGACGCGCGGCGTGCCGCGGGCGCGCGTCGCAATCTCGGCGGCGCCGCCGGGATCGATCTGGACCTTGAGCAGACCGCAGCTGCGCTGGACGATGCCCTCAAGCGTGGGGCGGTCGTAGTAGTCGAGGCGCGTCTGCAGCGTGAAACGCGAGCGCAGCGGCGCGGTGAGCAGGCCGGCGCGCGTGGTGGCGCCGACGAGCGTGAAGCGCGGGATCGTGAGGCGCACGCTGCGGGCGTTGGGCCCCTGGTCGATCATGATGTCGAGGCGGAAGTCCTCCATCGCGGAGTAGAGGTATTCCTCGACCGTCTTCGGGATGCGGTGGATTTCGTCGATGAAGAGGATGTCGCCCTCCTCGAGGTTGGTGAGCAACCCCGCGAGGTCGCCGGCCTTCTCAATCACGGGACCGGAGGTGACGCGCACGCTCTTGCCGAGCTCGTGACCGAGGATGAACGCGAGCGTGGTCTTGCCGAGGCCCGGCGGGCCGGAGAGCAAAATGTGGTTGAGCGCCTCGCCGCGCTTGCGCGCGGCGCCGACCATGACCTGCAGGCGCTCGATGGTCTTGGGCTGCCCGGTGAAATCGGCAAACGAAAGCGGGCGCAGCGCGGCCTCCGCCGCAGTGACCGGCGCGGCGAGCGTGCTCGTGATGTAGCCAAGGCCGGTCGCCGCAGCGAGCGGCGGCATTTTCGATTTTGGATTCTCGATTTTCGATTGGGTCACGGCGCGGATGAAAGTCAGAGGTCGGGCTAAGCAGAAATCGAAAATCCAAAATCGAGAATCGAAAATCCCGTCACTTCCACTCCAGCTCCGCGCCGAGGCTGCGGAGGTTTTCGACGAAGCAGGGGTGGGCGCGCTTGATGATCTCGGCGTTGCGCACGACGGAGCGGCCGGGGATCGCGGCGGCCACCATCGCGAGCGCCACCGCGGCGCGGATGATGTAGGGCGAGTCCACGGTCGCGGGGCGCAGCGGGCGGTTGCCGAAGACGATGATGCGGTGCGGATCGCTCGTCATCACGTGCGCGCCGAACTTCGCGAGCTCGGGCATCCAGGCGAAGCCGTTTTCATAGACCTTGTTCCAGAAATGCACCGTGCCCTCGGCGCGCGTGCTGAGCGCGATCATGAGCGGCAGGAGATCGACGGAGAAATACGGCCACGGCGCGGCCTCGATCTTCGTGAGCAGGTTGGCGGTGAAGGGCGTCTCGACGACGAGCTTCTGGTTGCGGCGGACCGTGGCGGTGTCGCCGTCGTGTTCGACGACGACGCCGAGCTTGGCGAACGCGCGCGTGATGAGATCGAAGTGGTGCGGGAGGGATTTCTTCACGCTCACCTCGCCGCCGGTGATCGCGCCGAGCGCAAGGAAGGTGACGATCTCGTGGTAGTCGCTATTGATGGTGATGGTGGCGCCGCGGAGTTTCTTCACGCCGGTGATCTCCAGCATCGAGGTGCCCAGGCCCTTGATCTTGGCGCCCATCGCGACGAGCGCGGCGCAGAGGTCCTGCACGTGGGGCTCGCTGGCGGCGTTGACGAGCGTCGATTTTCCCTTCGCGAGCGCGGCGGCCATCGCGAAGTTCTCGGTGACGGTGACCGACATGTAATCGAGCCAGTGGCGCGCGCCGGTGAAACCGTTGGGCAGCGCGATCACGAGCGGCTCGCCGGCGTTGATGACGGCGCCCAGCGCGCGGAGAATTTCGAGGTGTGGATCGATTTCGCGCACGCCGAGGGAGCAGCCCTTGGCGTTCGCATGGATGCTGATTTTGCGGAAGCGATGCAGCATCGCCGGGTAAAGCAGCACCGTGGAGCGCATGTCCTGCGGGAGCTCGTCGTTGGCGAGGGCGTTGCGGAACGTCGAGTGATCGACGCGCATCACGCCCTTGTCGCGGTTCCACTCGATGCGCGAGCCCTGGGCGCGGAAGAAAGTGACGAGCTTGTCGAGGTCGGTGATGTCGGGGACGTTCTTCAGCGTGACGGGTTCGTCCGTGAGCAAGGTCGCGCAGAAGATCGGCAGCACGGAGTTCTTGTTGCCGGAGGGCGTGATGACGCCGCTGAGGGGCTTGCCGCCGTTGACGATGAGATCGGCCATCGAGGAAAAGTTGAGAGCTGAGAGTTGAGAGCTGAGCGTCCCGGACCGCGGGGGCGGGAAAAGAAAAAGGCGCCCGGGGTGCGGGCGCCTTTGGTGATGCTCGTGCGCGGGTGCGCGCGGCAAGGATTATTGCGGGCGATTTCTTAGATCGCGCCGCCGCCGGCCTGGCCTTCGGGACGCGGGCCGCGGTCACCGCGATCGCCACCGCCTTCGCCGCGGTAGCGGCCGCGGCCGCCGCGACGGCGACGACGGCGCTGGCCGTCGCCTTCGCCGCGGTGTTCGCCGCCGTGCGAGCGGTGTTCGCCTTCGCCGCGCGGACCGCGGCCCTCGCCGCCTCGTCCGCCGCGATCACGGCCGTCGCGGCGAGTGTCGCCGGCGGGGGCGTCCTTCGGCTTGCCGCCGAAGAGTCCCTTGAGCCAGCCGAAGAAGCCGCCCGATTTTTTCGGCGCTTCGCGGCCATCGCGGCGGTGCTCGCCGTGGCTGCGGGGTTCGCCACTGCGGTCATCACGACGCGGCTCGCGGGGCTCGAAGGAACGCGGTTCACGCGCCTGGCGTGGCTCGCGTTGATCGCGGGGATCGCGCGGCTGGCGCGCCTCGCGTTGATCGAAGGACTGGCCCTCGCGGCCGCCTTCGCGGTTTTCGCGGTGCTCACGGCGCTCGCGTGGCTGGAAGGCTGGGCGTTGGTCGACCCGGTCGCCGGCGGGCGGCGTGGACTCCCAGCGCGTCTGGGCGCGCCTGGGCGCCTCGGGCGGGAGGATGTTGAGCTCGGCCTTGGGGGCGTCCCCGGCCGGGGCCGGGGTTTCCGCGCTAGGAGCGGGCGCCGGAGCCGGAGCCTCGTTGAAAGCGGGGGCTGGGGTGGGAGCGGGAGCGGCCGGGAGTTCCGGCTCGTTGGCGCGAGGCGCGCTCACCGACGTCTCGCCGGTGAACGGATTCTTGTATTCGGACTGCGGGGTGATGACCGCCAAGGCCGACGGCTTGTAACCGGCGGGGGCGGCAGCGGCCGCGGGCGCGCTGGCGGCGGGGCGCTTGGCCTTGCCGCGGGCGAGGCCGGCTCCGCGCGTCGCGCCGAACGTGCCGGCGGGAGGCGTGACACTGGCCGGGGCGGCTACTGCTGCGCTGTCCGCCGGCGCGGGCGCCGGGGCGAGCAAGTCCGCATTGGCCGGATTCGGCGTGGCGGACTTTTCTGTTTCTGACATGTGGGTTCTTTCTGTCTCTGGTGGAGGCGCTCGGCCCGCGGAGGCGGGGAGCAGCCGGGTTGGTTGCGCATCGGGAGCGCGGTTGGACGTGCTCGACGGATGCAGGAAGGAAACAGGGTCGCCGGCCGCACCCGGTGGGGCAACTGCAAATTCCGCCGGGCGCCGAGGAGGGGCTTGCCACCGACCTGAGCGCTTCGCAGCGTCGGCGACCATGGACAAACTCGAGGAAATTTTCCGCATGCAGGACGGCCTGAACAAGCGCATCGGCGTCAACCTCCCGCCGCCGACAGACGAGGAAAAGGCCAAGTGGATCCTGAACTACACGCGCGCCATGCAGCAGGAGACCGCCGAGCTGATCGACAGCGTGCCGTGGAAGTGGTGGGCGAAATACCAGAAGTTCGACGAGCAGAACGCCAAGGTCGAGGTCGTGGACCTCTTCCACTTCCTCGTCTCGCTCGCGCAGACGCTCGGCATGACGGCCGACGATGTCTATCAGGCGTATCTCAAGAAAAACGCCGTGAACCACCAGCGACAAGAGACCGGCTACGTGAAAAAGGACGAGGCCGACTCGAAGCACATCTGACGGGGTGGGGCGCGAACTCCGTCCGCGCCTTTTCCGCATCAATGGGAGACGGCGGCGAGCGGAGTCGCCGCCCTACCGACGCGGAACTACCGCGTCACCACAAACGCCGCGGTCACATCCACCGCGGTCTCGCCCGACTCGATGACGCGCGCGCGGAGCTTGAGCTTCGCCTTGCCGTAGCGGGAGAGGGCTTCCTTGAACTCCGCGATCGCGGCGTGCGCGGGGCGCTCGCAGATCGCGCGGAGGTCGCCGAGCACGGGCTTGCGGTAGGCGGCGCGGCTCTCCTTCACGACGATGCGCCACTCGGTCTTGTCGGCGCCCTTTTCGTTTTTCATCAGCTCCCAGACGACGCCGTAGCCGGCGAGCGTGGCGAGGGAGACGAGGCTGCCGCCAAACGCGGTGTTGAGCGAATTCTTGTTCTGCTCCTTCGGCGCCGTGAGCGTGAGCGCGCGGTCGTCGCTCACCTCCACGCCCACGCCCATGGCCTTCGCGAGGGGGATCATCTCGTGAAGGAAAAGCTCGAGGGCGGGGACCTTGACCGACTTCATTGGCGGGCGACGTTGGGAGGTTTTCATCGGCGCGTCAAAGCCGGAGCCGCAGGAGTTTTCGGGACAGAAAAACGACCGTGTTGCTTGACCCGGGGGCGTCGCGTTACTCCTTCGGCGGCCAATGATTGCCTCCGGAAAGAAGCTCAAGACCGACTTCAGGCTCAAAATCGTGCAGGACGGCGCGCAGAAGGAAGTCACCTTCGCCGACCTCCTCACGCGGCGCACGATCGTCTCAGTCTACATGAAAAACAACACGGGGAGCTGCGACAAACAGAATGACAGTCTCGCGGCCCACGCCGGGGAATTCGCCACGGCCGGCTACAACCTCGTCGCCATCAGTCGCGACACGTGTGGCTCCCACCTGAAATACGCCGCGAAGAAGAGAATCGCCTACACCCTCGCGAGTGATCCCGGCGACCTGTTCTCCAAGGCCGCCGACGCCATCGTCGAGAAGTCGATGTATGGCAAAACCTACCTCGGACCCGCGCGCGCGGCCTACGTCATCGACAAGAACGGGACCGTGCTCGCCGTGGCCGAAAAAGTGGACACCGCCGATCACGCTGCGCAGCTGCGCGCGCTGATCGCTGGCTTGCGTTGATCTTGCGGTCGCTGGAGGCGCGCTCAGCGTGACCGGAAACGTCGTCGGAATCGGCCGGCGGCATTTTTCGCCCCGCCATGATTGCCTCCCGTTGCCTCAGCTTCGTGATTCCCAGCCTTGTTGCCGCTGGCGTGCTTGTCGCCGCCGAGCCCGTTGTCGTGCGCAATGTCGCCGATCCCGGCGTGGTCGTCACGCGGCAGGCCATCACGCCGGCCGGGGTGCAGAGCGTCTTTGATACGCGCGTGTATGCGGTCGCCTTCGGCACGCAGCCCGGCGAGGTGTGGGCGCTCGGCGCGACGCGCCTGATCTGCCTCGATTGGCGGGCCAACCGGGTCGTGCGCTCCTTTTCGCTCGGCGCCGCGCCCGCCGCGCGGGTCCGCGCCGACGACCCGGAGGTCAACGCCACCTTGCCCGGCGCCAAGCCCGGCATCCAGGGCCTCACGGTCGACGCCGCGGGCCGGCCGTATTTCACGTCGGCATCCGCGAACGAGGTGCGCTTGCTCACCACCTCGGGCGACGCGCTGCGGCTCGTGACCGGCGGCCTCGGCGCGCAGCCGACGGGCGCGATTGCCGTGGCAAATCGCCCCGACGGGCAGGGCCGCCGCCTCGCGGTCGTGCCGGTGATCGCGCGCAACGTCGCGGCGATCGTGGATGTCGATTCGGGGCGCACGCTCGCTTCCGTGCCGACGGGCATTGCGCCCGTGGGGGTGGCAATGAATGCGGCGGGCACGTTTGCCTACGTGAGCAACTGGGCCGGCCGCGTGGCCGTGCCTGGCGATCGCACCGCGCCCACAGGCCTCGCGGCCAATGCCGATCAGGTCGTGATCGACGAGCGCGGGATCGCCTCCACCGGCACGCTCACGAAGATTGATCTGGGGACGCAGAAAGCGGTCGCGACCATCAGCGTCGGCCTGCACCCGACGGCGCTGGCGTGGGACGAGCCGCGCGCGCGGCTCTACGTGGCCAACGGCAACAGCGACACCGTGTCCGTCGTCGACACGCGCACCGACAAGGTCGCCAGCACGATCACGCTGCGGCCCTTTGCCACCGCCATGCCGGGCGTCGCGCCCACGGCGCTCGCAGTCACGGCGGACGGCGCGACGCTCTACGTCGCCTGCGGCGGGATCAACGCCGTCGCCGTCGTCGCGACCGCCAGCGGCCAGATCCGCGGCCTCATTCCCACGGCTTGGTATCCCAACGGCCTCGCGCTCAGCGCCGATGGCGCGCAGCTCGCGGTGTCGACGCTCCTCGGCGTCGGCTCCGGCTCGCGCGACGGCGCCGCCAAGCGCTACGTGCACGCCTACCGCGGCACCGTGAGCGTCGTGCCCGTGCCGGATGCGGCGCAGCTCGCCGACTACACGACCGCGGTCGCCGAGAACAACCGCCTCCAACTCCCCGGGGCCGCCGCGGCCGCCGCCGTTTCCGCCGCGCGCAAGCAGCCGGTCGCCCCGCTCCCGATCCCGCGCCGCGCCGGCGACCCGTCGCTGATCGAGCACGTCGTCTACGTCATCAAGGAGAACCGCACCTACGATCAGGTCTTCGGCGCCATGAAGAAGGGCAACGGCGATCCGTCGCTCGTGATGTTTGGCGAGCCCGTCACGCCCAACCACCACCGGCTCGCGGACCAGTTTGTGTTGCTCGACAACTTCTACGCCTCGGGCGGCAACAGCGGCGACGGCCACCAGTGGATCACGCAGGCTAGCGAGACCAGCTACGCGATGTGGCCCGGCTGGGCGGGGCGCAGCTACCCGTTCGACGGCACCGATCCGGTGGCTTATGCCTCGGGCGGCTTCATGTGGGACTACGCGCTGCGCGCGAAGCGCACCGTGCAGGTCTTCGGCGAGTTCGCGCCGCGCATCACCAACGCCCGCGGCGATCCCACGCGGCCTCAGTTGCTCGAGCAATGGCGCGCGGGCGAGGCGTTTGAAGGACGCTGGAATACCAAGTCGCCCATCCCGCCGCTCGACAGCGTGCTCGTGCGCGGTTTCCCCGGCTACTCGACCAACATCCCCGATGTCGTGCGCGCGCGGCTGTTCCTTGCCGAGCTCAAGAAATGGGAGGCGGCGAACAAGATGCCCAATCTCGTCTTCCTCCAGCTCCCGAGCGATCACACCAACGGCACGACGCCCGGCGGCCACACCCCCAAGGCGATGGTCGCCGACAACGACCTCGCGCTCGGCCAGGTGGTCGAGGGCCTCACGCGCTCGCCGTTCTGGAAGAAGATGGCGATCTTCGTGGTCGAGGACGACGCGCAGAACGGCGTCGACCACGTCGACGGCCACCGCACCGTCGCGCTCGCGATCAGCCCGTATGTGCGGCGCGGGCACGTGGACTCGACCTTCTACGCGCACCCCAGCATCTCGAAGACCATCGAGCTCATCCTCGGGCTGCCGACGATGTCGCTGTTTGATCTCATCGCGAATGACATGCGGGCGAGCTTCCACTCGGCCGCGGACTTCACGCCCTACACGGCGGTCGTGCCGGCGCAGTCGCTCGACGAGGTCAACCCCCGCGCCACCGTGCTCAACGGCCCGGCGCGGCGCGACGCGGAGGACTCGGCCCGGATGCGCTTCGACGTGCCTGACGCCGCGCCCACCGAGCGGCTCAACCGCATCGTCTGGCACAACGTGCGCGGCTACGACACGCCTTACCCGGAGGTGAAGCAGGGCGCGTTTGCCCCGCTGTCGGTGGACATCCCCGACCACGAGCGGACGCTCGTGGAGCCGGCGCCGCAGAATTGACGGCCGCGTGAAAACGGCTGCGGCGTGGCGGGCGGAGTTGCGTCCGCGGCGGGCCGTGGAACTGTTCGCCGCGCGCGACGTCTCCGTCGCCGCGCCCCGATGCCGAAAACCACCCCGCGCCTCCGCCTGATATCGCCCGTGCTGCTCGCCGCCGCCGCGGCGTTGGTCGCGTGGCAGTGGGGGCGCCCGGCGCCGACGGCGCGGCATGCGCCGACCGCGGCGGAAAAAAGGAAAGTGCGCGACGTGCGCTCGAGTGGCACCGCGGCCGGGGCTGAGCCGGTGGTGGCGATGCGAACGGCGTCACCGCAATTGATCGAGTTCGTCCGTCCGCCCGACGCCGCGGTGCTCGATGCGGCGCTGCCCGCGCCCGCGCGCGAGATCCACTACGTGCGCATCGACGCGGCGCTGGCCGCCGGCAAGCGTTCGCCCTTCTGGCAGGCACCGGGCGTCGGTCGCCTCACGATTCCGCTGCCGCGCGGCGGCGAGTTCGCGGTCGTGATCGACGACAGCGAGATGCTGGGCGCGGATCGATTTGTGAGCGCCGGCGCGATCGAAGGCCGCGCGGGCAGCCGCGCACGCTTCGCGTGGAGCGAGGGTTTCCTCAGCGCCGAGCTTGAGGACCCGGTGCTCGGGCGGTTCGTGCTGCGCCCGGCGACGGCGGAGCTCGCGCAGTTTTTCCGCGTCGATCCTTCGCTCGTGCTCCCGTGCGGCGGCGAGCGGCTGCCGGCGCGCGCGGCTTCGCTTGGCTCGAAGCCCGCCGCAGCCGTTCCCACGAGGGCCGCCGCCGTCGACAACCCGCAGCGTGCCGAGGTCCATTTGCTCATGCTGCATACGCAGGCCGTGCTGCCGACGATGAGCGGCGCGGCGCGCGCGGCGGCGATCCAGAGCGGGTTCGACCTCGCGGTCGCGCGCACCAACGACATCCTCGCCGCCAGCCTTGTTTCCGCCCGGGTGAAGCTCGTGCGCATCGCCGAGACTCTCTACGACGAGGCGGCCAGCCCGGGATCTCGGGTGCAGGACGAAGCGCTGACGGCGCTGGAGAAGACCGGCGACGGCAAAATGGACGAGATCCACGCGCTGCGTGACGCGGTGGGCGCCGACCTCGTGTGCCTCGCGCTCGCGCGCCGCGACTTCGTGAGCAGCGGCCTCAGCTACATCCTCGGCAACCTTGACGAGCCGACCGACGAGCAGTTCGCCTTTGCCGTCGTCGAGCACGGCCAGCTGGCCGGCACGACGGTGCTGCCGCACGAGCTCGGGCACCTCCTTGGCTGCGCGCACGATCGGGCCAATTCCGGCGGGACGCCCGGCGCCTTCGGCTTCAGCTACGGCTACCGTTTCACCGGCGCCGACGGCCGCCAGTATCGCGACATCATGGCCTATCCGCCGGGCACGGAGCTCGCGTTCTTCTCGAACCCCGCGATCACCGCGCCCGCGCCCGCGAGCCGGCCGTTCGGTATTGCGGCCGGCCTGCCGGGCGAGTCGGACAACGCGCAGACCATCGAGCGCACCGCCTTCGCCGCCGCGGCCTACCGCCTCCAGACGCAGTCTCCCGCCGCCGCCGGCACGCTCGTCAATGTCGCCACGCGCGCGGTGGTCGGCACCGGCGAGGAGGTGCTGATCGCGGGCTTCGTCGTCACCGGCCCCGTGCCCAAGCCCATGCTCGTGCGCGCCGCCGGCCCTGCGCTGCGTGCGTTTGGCGTTGCCGACGCGCTGGCCGACCCGGTGCTCCGGATTTTTTCCGGCGCGGCGATGGTGGCGGAAAACGACGACTGGTCCGGCGCCGACACCGCCGCCGCGGCCGCTCGTGCGGGTGCGTTCCCCTTGGCCACGGGCAGCGCCGACGCCGCGCTGCTCCTCACGCTCCCGCCGGGCGCCTACACGGCGATCATCGAGCCCGCGCGCGGCCCCGCGGGCCCGGTGCTGGTCGAGGCCTACGAAGCCGGCCCGAACGCGACGCGCATCGTGAATCTGGCGACCCGTGGCTACGCTGCCCGCGGCGGCCGCGAGATGATTGGCGGCTTCGTCGTGCAGGGGGAGCCGGGTGCGACCAAGCGGATCCTCATCCGTGTGCTCGGGCCGTCGCTCGGCCGCGCGCCCTTCGGCCTCACCGGCGTGCTCGATGATCCGGAGATGGACGTGCGCAACGCGGCCGGCGAGCTCGTGCTCCGCGGCGACGACTGGAGCACGGGCGCCACGGGCGGCGCGAGCGCGATCAACGATTTTTTCCCCACCGTCACGACCTACGGCGAAAGGCAAATCGCCGCCACGGGCTTCGCGCCGCCCAACCGCCGCGAGCCGTGCGTGCTCGCCGACTTGCCGCCCGGCGCCTACACGGTGGTCGTGCGGCCCTTTGAGCTGCGCGTGGCCGACCCGGCGCTCGACCAGCCGGCGCGGCCGGGCGTGGGCTTGGTCGAGATCTACGAAATCGGGCGTTAGCGCGCGGGAGCTTGACGCGCATCAAGGCGGGCAGCGGCGCCGTGGGATAGGCTGGGGCGCGTCAAAGCCGCCCTATGAAAACGATTCCTCTCCTCGTTGGTTCCGCCGCCACCGTGGCGCTTGCGCTTGGCCTTGGGCGCGGGCCGCTCCTTGCCGCCGAAGGTGCGGGTGCGGCCAAGGGCCCCGTTATCCTGCCCCCTGCGGTGCTCGCCCTGCCGGTCGAGCAGGCTGTGCTCACCGCGCCGCCCAAGGTGCCGCCGCCCATCACGCGCAAGCACGCGGCGCGGGTCGTGGTGCACCTCGAGGTGCGCGAGTTCGTGGCCCGGCTGGCCGACGGCGTCGACTACAGCTTCTGGACCTACGGCGGCACGGTGCCGGGCTTGTTCATCCGCATTCGCGAGGGCGATGTCGTTGAGTTCCACCTCGAGAACCACCCGAGCTCAAAGGTGCCGCACAACATCGACCTTCACGCCGTCACCGGCGCGGGCGGCGGCGCGGCGGCGACCTTCACGGCGCCGGGCCACGCGTCGCAGTTCACCTTCAAGGCGCTCAACGCGGGCCTTTACGTCTACCACTGCGCGACTGCGCCCGTGCCCATGCACATCGCCAACGGCATGTATGGCCTCATCCTCGTCGAGCCCAAGGAGGGCCTGCCGCCCGTGGACCGCGAGTATTACGTGATGCAGGGCGAGTTCTACACGACGGGGAAGTTCGGCGAAGAAGGCCTGCAGGCCTTCGATCTCGCCAAGTCGATTGACGAGCGGCCGCCGTATGTGCTCTTCAACGGCGCCGTCGGTTCGCTGGTGGGCGACAAGGCCATCACGGCCAAGGTCGGCGAAAAGGTGCGCCTCTACTTCGGCGTCGGCGGGCCCAACATCACCTCGTCCTTCCATGTCATCGGCGAGATCTTCGACCGGGTCTGGCCCGAAGGCGGCACGCGGTTTGTGCAGGAGAACGTGCAGACGACGATGGTGCCCGCCGGCGGCTCGGCGATCGTGGATTTCAAGGTCGACGTCCCCGGCACCTACATCCTCGTCGATCACTCGCTGTCGCGGGCCTTCAACAAGGGCGCGCTCGGCATGCTCAAGGTCGACGGCCCCGAGAACCGCGTGATCTACTCGGGCAAGGAGATCGACGCGGTGTATCTCGGGGCGCAGGCCGACGCGGGCTCGGAGGCCGCGCGCCGGGAGGCCGCGCTGCAGGTGCGCATCGCCGCCGAGATCAAGGCCAACCCCGTGATCGCCGGCCTCACCAAGGAGGCGCAGATCGAAAAGGGAAAGCAGGTCTACATGGGCCTCTGCTTCGCCTGCCACCAAGCCGACGGCAACGGCCTGCCCAATGTCTTCCCGCCGCTGGCCCAGGCCGACTACATGCTCGCCGACCGCGAGCGCGCGATCCGCACCGTGCTCAAGGGCATGACGGGCAAGGTGACCGTGAACGGCAAGACCTACGACAGCATGATGCCGCCGCAGGAAGCCGCGCTCAGCGATGCGCAGGTGGCCGACGTGCTGACCTACGTCTTCAACAGCTGGGGCAACACCGGGGACGCCTTCACCGCCGCGCAGGTGAAGAACGTCCGCAACGAGGCGCGCTGAACGAATCGAGGAAAGGAGAACGCATGAACGCGACGTGGCCGACAAGTGAGCCGTCCCGCTTCTCACGAAGCGGGCTACCGAGCGGGCGGCGATCGGCCCGTAGCCCGCTTCGTGAGAAGCGGGACTGGTCGGGCGCGCGCGCCATCATGGCCTGCGTGGTGCTGTCGCTCGTTGGGATCTCCGCCGCGCCCGCCGCCGAGATGGTGCGCATCCCCGCCGGTGACTACGCGCCGCCGCTGCGCGCCGCAGGCGAGCCGGAGCGCGTCGCGGTCGCCGCCTTCCTCCTCGACGAGCGGCCGGTGACGAACGCGGACTTCCTCCGCTTTGTGACCGCCCAGCCCAAATGGCGCCGCTCACGAATCGCTCCGGTTTTCACGGACGAGGCCTATCTGCAACACTGGGCCGGCGACCTCGAGCTTGGACCGCTCGCGCCGCCGTGCGCGCCGGTGGTGCGGGTGTCGTGGTTCGCTGCGCGGGCCTATGCGCGCTGGGCGGGCAAGCGCCTGGCCACCACCGCGGAGTGGGAACTCGCGGCCGCGGCCGGCTTCACCCGCGCCGATGGCAAGAACGATCCCGAGCTGAAGCACGCCGTGCAGCAATGGATCGCCTGGCCGGTCCCGGCCATCCTGCCGGATGCGAAGCGGGCGCGGCCCGACTTCAACGGCGTGCGCGGCCTGCACGGCCTCGTGTGGGAGTGGGTCGAGGATTTCTCGACCGCGATGGTCACCGGCGAGTCGCGCGGGGACAGCGGCCTCGATCGCGATCTGTTCTGCGGCGCGGGGGCCGTGGGCTCGCGCGATCCGGGGGACTACGCGGCGTTCATGCGGCTCGCGTTGCGCTCGTCGCTCACCGCCCGCCATACCACCACGTCGCTCGGCTTCCGCTGCGCACGGGACGTGCCCGAGGATTCCTCGCCATGAAGGCCACCGCCTGGCTCTGCACCGTCCTTTTCGCCGCCGCCGCAATGGCCGCGCCGCCGCCCATGGAGGATTGCTGCAAGGAAGCTCCACCTGCCGGCCCGGTCTCCGCGCGCTCGATCTACCAGCTCGACGCCACGTTTTGCAGCGACACCGGCCAGTGCCTGCCGCTCGCCGCGCTGCGTGGCCGACCTGTGGTGCTCGCGATGTTCTTCGCCTCGTGCGGCTACGCCTGCCCGCGGCTTGTGACCGACATGCAGGCGATCCGCGGGCGGCTGCCGGCGGAGCTGCGTGATCGGGCGGCTTATGTGCTGGTGTCGTTTGACCCGGACCGCGACACGCCCGCGGCGCTCGCCGACTACCGGCGCCAGCGCGCGCTCGACGGCGCCTGGATGCTGCTGCGCGCCGACAGCGGTGCCGTGGCCGAACTTGCCGCACTGCTCGGCGTCAAATACCGCCGCGAGCCAAGCGGGAATTTCGCGCACTCGAACTTGATCACGATACTGAACCCCGAGGGCGAGATCGTCCACCGGCGCGAAGGCCTGGGCGGCGGCCTCGACGAGGCGGCGCAGGCGGTCGTTGCGGTGGGGAAGGGGAAATGAGAGGAGCGCGCATGCACGCCACGGTGTTCAAGACCCTTGATGTCCGCCCGCTGCTCGCGCATGGCGCGGAGCCGCTCGACGCGATCCGGGCGCGCCTTGAATCGCTGGCGGCGGGCGAGGGGCTGACCGTCATCGCGCCCTTCTTGCCGGCGCCGCTGATCGAGCTGCTGCGGAGCGAGGGCTGGTGGGCCTCGATCGAGCGGCGCAGCGATGGGTGGGCGGTGAACTTTTGGCGCGACTAGGGCTGTCCCGGGTCGTTGAGTCGCCGCGTGCCCGCTCCGAAGCAGCCCATTACGCCGGAACTCCGCCTTACCGGCCTCGAGGGATCGTTGCGTTGCGCGCAGTTGTTTTCAGGGCTGCCGCCCGATGATGTGCGGCGCGTCGCGGCGCTGGCCGAGCCGATCACGCTGGCGAAGGGCGAGTATCTGTTCCGCGAGGGCGAGCCGTCGCGGGGATTTTTCCTCGTGCGCGGCGGCGCGATCAACGTCCACCGCGTGAGCGCCGCGGGCCGCGAGCAGGTGATCCATGTGTTCCGCCCGGGCGAGACGTTTGCGGAGGCGGCGCTGGCCTCGCCGACCGGTTATCCCGCCGATGCCCGTGCCGTCGAGGCCAGCAGCGTGCTGCTCCTGCCCAAACAGCCGATGCTCGAGCTCCTCGCGGGCCGGCCGGACCTCGCGCTGCGCATGCTCGGCTCGATGAGCGCCCACTTGCGCGTGCTGGTCGGCATGCTGGACGATCTCACGCTCAAGGACGCCGAGACGCGCGTGCTCAACTGGCTGGTCCAGCGCTGCCCGCCGGCGGGCGGGGCCGAGGTGACGCTCGGCTCGACCAAGCGGGTGCTCGCGGCGGAGCTGGCGACGAGCAGCGAGACGCTCTCGCGGACGTTTGCCCGCCTGCGCGACGCCGGACTCATCGACGTGCGCGGCGCGATCGTGCGCGTGCGCGATGCGCCGGCGCTGCGCGCGCGTTTCCGGCGCCTGCTTGGCGAGGCGTGACGCACCCATGGAGTTGCGCGCGGGGGCGGGGCGTGCATGGTGTCCGGCTTACCCTTAAACCCAACCTGTTCCTGATTGTTGCGATGAAGACCCCGCTCGCCTTGTTCGCGGCCGCCGCCGCTGCGTTTGTCGTTTCTCCCGCCGCCGCCAAAGTCGTCGGCCGGCTCCACGTGAATGGCCCGGTCACCAACGCCACCGCGAAAATCGAAGTCACCGGCGGCCCGATCATCTATGTTGATCCCGCGGTGCTGCCGGCGACGGCGCCGGCCGACGCGGATTTCATCCTCATCACGCACAACCACGGCGACCATCAGGAGCTCGCTTCCATCAACCGCATCCGCAAGCCCGGCACGGTGATCTACTCGTCGCCTGCGGGGGTGCCGGCCCTCACGACTGCTCTCGCCGCCGCAGGCGTCACCATCAACGCCGTCACGCCCGGCCAGCGGTTCACCATCGGCGGCGTCGAGGTTGAGACGGTCCCCATGTATAATCTCGTCCGGCCCAACCCCGGGCATCCGCGCGTGATGAATTTCGTGGGCTACGTGATCAACGTCGGCGGCGTGCGCGTCTACGCGTCGGGCGACACCGAGCGGATCCCCGAGATGCGCACATTTTCCGTCGACGTCGCGCTGCTGCCGCTCGGTCAGCGGTTCACGATGATTCAAGTGCAGGACGCGGTCGAGGCCGCGCTCGATCTGCGGGCGCGCGTGGCGATCCCCTACCACTACGGCCGCGGCGAGGGCACGATCGAGGACGGGCAGCTCTTCGCGAGCACGCTGGCCAATCGCATGACGACGATGATGAACACGGGGGCAGACGGCTTCCCGCTGGAGATCTCGGAGACGGTTGCGTTTGCGGAGCACCCGGCGAGCACGACCGTCGCGCCGGGCGCGAATGCGACCCTGAGCGTGCAGGCGACGGGCAGCGGGCCGCTCCGCTACCAATGGCGCCGCAACGGCGTCGCGATCGTGGGCGCGACCGCGGCATCGCTGCCGATCACAGCGGCGGCGGCGGTGAATGCCGGCGACTACACGGTGATCGTGAGCGACGCCAACGGCCCGCTCACGAGCCGCATGGCGCGCGTGGCGGTCGAGGCGCCGCGGCCGGGCACGCTCATCAACATGTCCGTGCGCGCGGCGGCGCGGGCCGGCGGCACACCGCTGATCGTCGGGGCGGTCACGGTGGGCGGGCCGAAACAGCTGCTCATCCGCGGCGCGGGCCCGGCACTCGCGGCCTTCGGCGTCGCGGGCACGATGCCCGACCCGCGGCTGGAGCTGCACGCGACGGTGAACGGCGCCGACACGATCGTCGCGAGCAACGACAACTGGGCGACGGCCGCGGGCGGCATCGCGGCGTTGCGTGCGGCTTTCACCGCGACGGGAGCCTTTGATTTCGCCAACACGACGAGCCTTGACGCCGCGTTGCTCGCAACGATCGACGGACCCCGCACGATTCACGTGGTCGACACCGCGGGCCGCCCGGGCGTGGCGCTGATTGAGGTCTACGACGCGCAGCCGGGCGCCGGCGCGGTGCGCCTGGCCAATTTTTCGGCGCGCAATTTCGTTGGCACCGGCGAGGACGCGCTCATCGCGGGCTTCGTCGTGAGCGGGAATGTGCCCAAGCGCCTGCTCATCCGCGGTGTGGGCCCGCGGCTCGCGGCTCTCGGCGTCACGGGCGCCCTTGCGGATCCGCGGGTGGAGCTCTTTCTGGCCGACGGCACGCGCAGCACGCTTTTCGCGGCCAACGACAACTGGGCCGAGGGCGGCGCGGCGCCGGTGCGCGCGGCTTTCGCCGCGGTCGCGGCGTTTGATCTCCCCGACGCCACCAGCCGGGACGCGGCGCTCGTGGTGACGGCCCCGGCTGGCGCCTACACCGCGCAGGTCACCGGCGTGGGCGGCGGCACGGGCGAGGCGCTCGTCGAGATCTACGAGCTGCCGTAGACGGAAAATTCCAACCGAATCGCGGAGGGCATTGTAGCCCTGCTCGTGAGAGCAGGGACCGAAGGGAGTTTTCCCACGGTCCGTCCCGCCTCTCACGAGGCGGGCTACCGGTCAGTCCTCACCGCAACGCGTGCAGTTCGAGCATCGCCTCGCCGGCGGCGCCGTCGTCGCGGCGCACGGCGAGCGTGTAGCTTCGCCCGGCCGTCACGGTCACCACGACCGCCGCATCCGTGCTGCCCTCGGCCAGCGGAGACGCACCGGCCGCGATGAACACGGGCGCGAGCGACGAGTCCCAGTCGTCGTTCTCCGCGATCCTCTCGCCGTCTTGGTCGAAGACCTCGAGCTTGGGATCGGCGAGCGGCTGGGCCACGCCAAACTGTGTGAGGTGCGGCCCGAGCGCGCGGATGAGCACGCGCACCGTGCCGGTCCCGCCCACGGAAAATCCGCCCACCATCGCGCGCGAGCCGAAGCTCACCCGGCCGCGGACTGACATGTCGTCTATGCGCGAGGCCTCGGAGGGCTGAGGATCGTAGAGCTCCACGAGCAGGGCGCCGGAGCTGGTCGCGCGCGCGCGCGCCGTGCCCGAGCCGGGCGGGATGGGGAGCGCCACGGCGGCGTCGGCGCTGCCCTCCGCGAGGGCAAACGCGCCGGCCGCGGTGAAGGCATCGGCGTCGACGGTCAGCCAATTGTCGTTTTCCGCGAGGCGCACGCCGGCGCCATCAAGCAGCTCGAGGCGCGGATCCTCGACGCCGTCGGCGATGCCGACCCGCGAGAGCGACGGCCCGATGGCGCGCACGACGACCGGCTTGGGCACGGTGCCCCGCACCACGTAGCCGAGGAGCTGGGCGGCGTCGGCATCAAGCAGGTGCCCTTGGATCGAGAGGTTGACCAGGAACGCCATCGGCGGCGGAGGCGGCGGGGGTGGCGGAGGTGGCGGCACGTCGACCGTCACGGTCACGGGGCGGCTTGTGGTCGAGCCGAGCGCGTTGGTGACAACGACGCTGTAGACGCCGGTGTCGGACGCCGCGGCCGCGGCGAGGGTGAAGGCAGCGCCCGTGGCGCCGGGAATCGGTGCGCCATCCTTGTGCCACTGGTAGGTGAAGGGTGGCTGGCCCATGCCGCTCACCCGGAGTGTGAGCGCCGCGCCGGCGGCGACGGTCGTGGCCGGCGTCGCGGCGATGGCGAGTGCCGTGGGCGCAATCGCCGGGGCGACAAACTCGACCTCCCAGCGCGAGAGGCCACCGACGTAGAGCCGGGCCACTTGGCCGGCGAGGGTATCGGTGCCACCCGCGCCGAGGCCCATCACCTGCGGGTAGAAGAAATACCAGCCGGGGAATCCTTCCTTATCGAGAATCTTGCGCGGGGTCGTCCACGTCTCGGGTTTGCTGAGGTCCGCGCAGAATGAGACATAGATGCCCTGCTGCGACCAGCCCGGCTCGCCCGCGGCGTGGCTGAGCAGCATCACGTAGCAGTTGAGATAGGTGTTCCAATGCACCGACGGGCCCCACAGCGCGTCGGGGTCGGCGGCCGACCAGGCTTTTTTCACCGGGAAAATCGGCGTCACGCGCCCGCCCACGCCGGCCTCGCGCCACTCGCCGTTGTGGTATTTCCACACCTTGCCGACCGGGTTGCGGCGATCGTCGAAGGCCATGCGGGCGACGCACACGCCCTGCGTGGCGGCGGCGCCGGCATAGTTGTCGAAGAAGAAATAGAAGTAGCGCCGCTCCCGATCGGCGATGACCGAGAAGTCGCCATGCCCGCCGGCAAAGTAGCCGTTTTTCGCGTTCGGGTCCAGGGGATCGCCCGAGGCCAGCACCACGCCGAGGTCGCGGAGCGTGGCGCCGCCGTCGGTGGAGATGACGGCTCCGATGTTGGGGGCCGTGAGGCTGGTGCCGGGCACCAGCCCAATCGGCTCGGCGTGATACCAGCCCCAGAGGGTGTTGTCGTCGTCGGACCAGACCGACTCGATCCAGTGCGGCTGATCCCGCGCCTCGGCCATTCGGGTGGGCCGCGGCTCCCACGGGCCGAACTGATCGGGCCCGGCGTGCAGGTAGGGGCCGCCGGTGGAGTTGAACCAATGCAGCCGGCCGTCGCGCCAGAAGGCGGGGCTGTTACTGTCGGCCGCGCGGGGCATGGCCACCTCGGCGACCCGGCGCACAATCACCTCCTGGGCGGCGAGGCCGCAACCGAGGCATGCAACAAGGGCGCCGGCTGCGGCGAGCCGGAGGGAACTGAGGGCCATGTCCCCGTCAGACGCCGGCGCGGGGCGGGCGTTTCATTTCTTGTGGCCGCTGAGGCGGATTTTTCGTCCGAAGCGGCCACCGTCGTTTGAGCTCTAACGCGGCTGCGGGGTAGTAGGGGGACGTGAATCGCCGGTTGCCGGTTGTTTCGGGAACGTGCGTTCGAGAAAGGCGGCGACCACTGCCATCGCTCGGGCGGTGTGGATGGCGGGATCTCCTTCAATGGAGACGTTTTCAAGGTGCAACGAGCCCCGGCAGCTGAGGTCTTTTTCCGCAGCGCTTCGAAATCCGCCTGTTGGGAAGTTGATGGACCGTAGTTCGAGACAATCAGCGTCGGCATTTTCGCGACCGGTTCGTGATGCAAGGGCGAGTGTTGCAGGCGGACTTTCTGGTCCGGGCCAAAGAACCACCTTCGTGCGGCATAGAGTAGTCCGCTGGACGAGCTAAGCGTCACGGAAGGCGAAATCCATTCCGGCAGGTTTATCGGCGGATTCATGGTCGCGACGGCGGCGGTCCGGTCCGGGTGCAACTGCGCCGCCCGAATGGCGAAATATCCACCGACCCCGTAGCCGAAGAACAGCACTTTTCCTCCGTCCAGCCGGAGACGACTGGTGAAGTGATCGACCGCCGCCAAGGCATCTTCAGCCGCGACGGCATCCGGGTTGAGACGGCCGGCGATCCAATGTGCCGTGCCGAACCCCGCGAGGCCGCGGTGGTTTACTTCCAGCACGGCGAAACCGAGATGCGCGAGGGACGCCACCTGAGGATTGTAGCGGAGAAACTGCCGCGACCATTCGGTCGGTCGAAAGAACACCGCGACAGGCACCGGGCTGGCTCGCGGGCGTGCAGGCATCGTAATTTCGCCGTTGAGTGCAGAACCGTCGGGCCGCTTGAACTCCCATGGCACCGTGCGCATCGGCTGCAATGGAGATTCCTTGGGGCCACGGGGCACGACATGGCGGAACCGATCTGTCGCTGGTTCGAAGATCGCGTAAGAGCCTGGATCGCTGCGGCTGAATAGCTGCACTAAGAAACGGCTGCGTGCCGTGTCCCAATGCTCGATCTGCACGCTGGTCGTCGGCGCCCGCGCCTCGAGAGCCCGTTGCACTTTCGTGATCGCCGGGTCCAGCCATAGCGTGGTCGAGCGCAGTCCCAAGTAACGGACGCCGGTGAGGGCACGGGTGACGCGATCGAACACCAGGTTCGTATCGGACAGCAGCGAGACCGAGGAAGCCGTGCCACTGACCGGACTGGCCAAATCGAAAACCGGATGCTCGAGCGCAAAGGCCGTGCGCCGACCCGTGCGCAAATCCAACGCGTAGATTCCGTAAGTATCGCGCCGAGTGTTGGAAGCGACATAGAGAAGATTAGGGTCCTCGTCGAAGCCTAGGGGAAATGACCGAGTGCCGAACATAGCTGCAACGGAAAGGTCGAAGGATTGGGCATCCGGCTCCGAGAGATTTCGGCCGAGTGGAACCCAGCCTCCCGGTTTTCCATCGTGGGGGCGCACTTCCCAGCGATGAGGAATACCGAGGTTCAAATGACGTAATCGCGGGCGCCCTTGCCGGTCGGTGATCACGAATCCATCCACGGTCTCCCGATGCATGGTCTCGAGCACGCCGGTGCGCTGATGGATGCGATAGATCTCGACGTCTCGGCCGCCGATGCCTTCGACAAGAACAAAGTCGGGCTCGGCTTCCGGAAACGCCACGATTCGAACCCGGCGGAGTGGAGTCGGACGCGCATTCGGATCGGCGACGACCACTGGTGGCGGTGCCGAGCGATCAAAAGGATTGTAGAATGGCTCGTCCACGCGGCCCGCTGCGGGTCGAAACCATCCCTCCTTTCGCCAGTCGATGAGCCAGGTGATTGACGTCCCGTCGGCATCGAAGGCGACAATATCGCGTGTGCCAATTTGGATCACGATGCGCGTAGAGCTTGTCCAATGGGCCTGAGAGTCGCCGCGGTGTCCCAGGAGATCTTTGGTCAGCAGAACCGAGGTCTTCACGGTCATCGCATCCAGATCCGTGACATACGCGGTCAGCGTGTCTTTCGCCCGAATCACAGTGACCAGCAGCTTGCCGTCTCGCGAAAGCGCAGCGGTTTCACAATCCAGTGGCGCGAAGGCGGCGGAAAACGGCGCAGGTGCCTCCGCGCCCCGCACCGATGCGGCGAGCAGCAACGGCAGGAACCCGGCCAAGGCTCGAAAAGCGCGATACATTGTCCTTCTGGCATCGAACCCGATGGGCGATCCGCGTGCAAATTGAATCACGCCGCTTGTTCAAGGCGTCGCGACCTCGCCGCCGCGGGACCGTGGGGGCGCATCCGATCGCGTTAAACCCCAGGATGGGCATCGTGTCCCGGACTGTGCCGCGGGACGGCTCAATCTGGCGCGGGGTGCCCCGGCCGCCGGCTATTCTCAGAGGAGAAACGGCGTTGCCCGGCTGGCGCGCCGGATGCGAAGGAGGAATCATCATGGATTTCGCCAAGCTCACCCAGATGTCGCGCCAGGCGCTCACTGACGCGCAAAACGTCGCCCGTCGCCTCAATCACCACGAGGTCGACACGTGGCACCTGCTCTCCGCGCTCCTTGCGCAGGAGAACGGACTCGTGCCCGGCGTGCTCGAAAAGATGAACCTCGGCCCGGGGGCCATGCAGCTGGCCGTCGAGCGCGAGCTGGAACGCCTCCCCAAGGTCACCGGCAGCGTCGACACCTCCAAGGTCTACGTCACGCAGGCCGTCAACGACGCGCTTACCCGCGCCGAGGCCGAGGCGGAGTCGCTGAAGGACGACTTTGTCTCCGTCGAGCACCTGCTGCTCGGCCTCGTCGAGGTCGGCAAGCCCGAGGCGCTCAAGAAACTCTTCAAGAGCTTCGGCCTTGATCGCGGCAAGCTCCTCAAGGTGCTCAAGGACATCCGCGGCTCGCAGCGCGTCACCACCGACAACCCCGAGGCGACCTACCAGGCCCTCGAGAAATACGGCCTCGATCTCGTCGCGCAGGCGCGGAAGGGGAAAATGGATCCCGTCATCGGCCGCGATGAGGAGATCCGCCGCACCATCCGCATCCTCTCGCGCAAAACGAAGAACAACCCCGTGCTCATCGGCGAACCCGGCGTCGGCAAGACCGCGATCGTCGAGGGCCTCGCCCAGCGCATCCTCCGTGGCGACGTGCCCGAGGGGCTCAAGGACAAGACCATCTTTTCCCTCGACATGGGCGCGCTCGTCGCGGGCGCGAAATACCGCGGCGAGTTCGAGGAGCGCCTCAAGGCCGTGCTCAACGAAATCAAGCAGAGCGAGGGGCGCATCATCCTCTTCATCGACGAGCTCCATGTGATTGTCGGCGCGGGCAAGACCGACGGCGCGATGGACGCCGGCAACTTGCTCAAGCCCATGCTCGCGCGCGGCGAGCTGCACTGCATCGGCGCCACCACGCTCGATGAATACCGCAAGCACATCGAGAAGGACGCCGCGCTCGAG
>JAEUHB010000063.1 GCA_016794665.1 Opitutaceae bacterium | reverse complement strand
CATGGCCGTGGGCGTCGCGGTCGCCAACGCGATCCTGCTCGTCACGTTCGCGGAGCGCAGCCGGGTGCAAAATGGCAACGCCCTCGCCGCCGCGGTCGACGGCGGTCGCAGCCGCCTGCGCCCGATCCTCATGACGAGCTTTGCCATGATCGCGGGCATGATGCCGCTGGCGCTGGGCCTGGGCGAAAGTGGCGACCAGACCGCGCCCCTCGGTCGCGCCGTGGTCGGCGGCCTGGCGCTTGCGACGGTGGCCACGCTGTTCGTGCTGCCCGCGTTCTTCGTCCTGCTGCGGAAAAATTCCAGCACCCGCTCCAGCTCCCTCGATCCCGATGATCCGCTGAGCGTGCATCACACCGCCGCCCGCCGCTGACCGCCCGCCGCTGTTTCCCAACCCCCTTCGATTCACATGAAACTCCACTTTTTCCTCAGTGCGATTGCCGCCGCCGTGCCGGTCCGCGCGCAATACAGCCCCGCCGCCGCGCCGGCAGCCGCACCCGCCGCCGCCCAAGTCCAGGTCACCTCGCCGAAGCGCGGCGAAATCCACCGCTTCATCACGCTCCCCGGCACGCTCCGCGCCAACCAGCAGGTGACACTGCACGCCAAGGTCGCCGGCTATCTCAAGTCCATCGCGGTCGACAAGGGCGACACCGTGAAGGCCGGCCAGATCCTCGCCGAGATCGAGATGCCCGAGGTCGTCGCGGAGCGTGCGAAATACGAGGCCGAGCTCAACATCGCCAAGGTCGAGGCCGGTCGCCTCAAGACCGCCCGCGCCAAGGCGCCCGACCTCATCACGCCCGCCGCGACCGACACCGCCGAGGCCCGCCTCGCCATGGCCCAGGCCGGCCTCGCCCTCAACGAGTCGCTCATGCGCTACAGCCGCATCGCCGCGCCCTTCGACGGCGTGGTCACCATGCGCTACTTCGACGCGGGCGCGTTTGTGCCCGCCGCCACCGCGAGCGGCAATCCCACCGCCGCCGCCATCGTGACGATCATGGACTACTCGATCGTCCGCGTGCGCGTGCCCGTGCCAGAGATTGAGTCCGCGCGGATCCAAACCGGCCAGCCGGTGATCGTCACCACCGACTCGCTGCCCGGCCGCACGATTCGCGGCACCGTGGCCCGCCACTCCGGCGCGCTCGACGAGGCCACCCGCTCGCTGCTCGTCGAGGCCGACGTGCCCAACCCCGACGGCACGCTCCGCCCCGGCATGTATGTGCAGGCCCGCATCGGCGTGGAGAAGCACACCAACGCGCTCCTCATCCCCGCCGCCGCGCTCGTGCGCGAGAAAGCCGCGGGCTTCGTCTTCCTGCTCGCCGACGGCAAGGCCTCGCGCGTGCCGGTGAAATACGGCTTCATCGACGGCACCCACGCCGAGATCCTCGAGGGCGTGGCGGAAAACGCGCGAGTCATCATCCCCGGCAAGGCCCCTCTCACCCCCGGCCAGGCCGTGGTCGCAACGGAGGCGAAATGAGCGCCCATCCTGCCTTCCGGGATGTAGGCGGGGTGCCCCCACCCCGCGGGATGCACCCGATTAATCTGCCAAGCGGGGTGAGGGCACACCGCCTACACCTCGCGACTTGGCTGCTGCTTGCCGCATCCACGCTCCTCGCCGCCGAGCCCGCCCCCGGCACCATCGATCTCCCGACTGCCCTGCGCCTCGCCGGCGCCAAGAACCTCGACGTCGAGATCGCACGCGAAAAAATCAACGAGGCCCGTGCCGCGCACGACGCCGCCCGCGCCCGCTATTTCCCGTGGATCGCGCCGTCGGTCGTTTTCCGCAAGCACGACGACCGGGTGCAAAACGTCGAGGGCCGGGTCTTCGACGCCGACAAAAAGTCGGCCGCCGCCGCCCTCGCGCTCAACGCCCAGCTCGATCTCGGCGAGACCTATTTCCAAAACCTCGTCGCGAAACAGATCGTCCGCCTCAACGAGGCGGCGCTCGCCGGCCGCCAGCGTGAGGCCGGCTTTCGCGCCGCCGCCGCCTATTTCGAGCTCGCCCGCGCGCGCGCCAGCGTGATCGCCGCCGAGGAGGCCGCGCGCATCACCAGCCGCCACGCCGAGCAGATTGCCGTCACCGCGGACGCCGGCCTCACGCTCAGCGGCGACGCCACGCGCGTCCGGGCCGCCCGCGAGCGCGCCGAGCTGACGCTGGTGCGCGCTCGCGCCGATCAACGCATCGCCTCGGCCCGCCTCGCCGAGATTCTCCGTCTCGACCCCGCGGTGGAGCTGGCGCCCGTGGACGCCGAGCTTGCGCCAATGACGCTCGGCGCGCCCACCGAGGACCTCGGCGCCCTCATCTCGCGCGCCCTCGCCGTGCGACCGGAACTCGACGAGGCCTCCGCCCGCCTCGACGCCGCGCGCGCTCTCCGCCGCGGTGCGACTACGGGGCCCCTGCTGCCGACGATCGGCGCGCAGGCCTCGCTCGGCGGCCTGGGTGGCGGCGTGTCCGGCTCCACCTGGACCCGCGATTTCGGCTACAGCGGCGACTACTCCCTCGGCGTGAGCTGGCGCGTCGGCCCCGGCGGCCTGTTCGACAAGAATCGTGAGCGCGAGGCCGCGGCGCGCGAGCGCCAGGTTGAGTTCGAGCAGGAAAAGATCCGCGATCTTATCCGCCGCCAGGTCGTCGAGCAGCACACGCGCCTCGCGTCCCTCGCCGCGCAGATCGAGCTCGCACGCAAGACGCTCGAGGCCTCCGACCTCACGGCCACGTTCTCGCGCCAGCGCCGTGAAACCGGCGTCGGCGCCGCCTTCGAGGATCTCCAAGCCGAGGACGACCTCGCCCGTGCCCGCCGCGACTATCTCGTCACGATCGCCGACTACAACCTCGCCCAATACGCGCTGAAGTTCGTGGTCGGAAACTGAGCGCTTCCATCGGCTCGGCGGCCACCAGAAGGCGCACACCGCCGTCAGAACCGCACGGTGCCCTCGACCTGGACACGCTTGCCCGCGGTATCGATCGCGCCGGACGGGACTTTTTTGATCAGGTCGTTGAGGAAGAGGTTCGCGGTGAAGAGCAGGTAGTCCTGCGGCGACCAGCTCGTGCGGATTGAGTGGTTGCGGAGGTTCGTGCCGCTGCCGTGCGCACCCGCGGTGGAAGCCGCGTCCGTGTTCCAACCCGGCGGCACACTGCGGTAGTAGGCGCCATAATCGCCGTCGAGCGGCTCCTCCCACCACGCATCCGCCTCGATCCAGTGGCGCCGGTAGCCAATCTCCCACTGCCCGGCTTTGCCGGCCTTGCCGATGGTGACGCCGGCGCTCCACGCGTCGTTCTGCGCCGGCGCGGCGGGGTTGTGGAGCAAATCGGCGGAGAAGGTGACGGGGAATTTCCCCGCATAGCCCGGCCCGCGGTCGAACAGGCGCGTGACCGCGGCCTCGGCGTAGAAGGGCCGGTAGCCGTGCGTGAGCACACCCGCACGGGTGCGGGTGTTGCCGCGGTTGATGTTCCCGACGTTCGCCGCGGTGAGCTGCTCCGCATGCGTGACGCCGAGCCAGCCGGCGCCAAAGACGGACCACCACGCTTCATGCCATTGCGACGTAAGCCTCGCCCGCGCGGCGATCAGCCACGGGTCACGCGCGCTGGCACTGATCTCGTCGAGCATGTATTGGCCGGCGGCGAGCCACGCGCGGTGGCGGCCAGAAAGCGGCAGCGTGACTTCCTGCGTGAAGCCCTCGGGCGTGTAGTCGCTGTCGAAAAGCAGGCGCGACGGCACGAAGAAGAGGTTCTCGCTCTTCCCAAATGTGAACGCGGCCTTGGCGTCGCCGCCGAGCGACGGCCGCCAGCGCACGAACGCCTGATCGACAAAGACGTGTTTCTTGGAGCCGTTGTCGCCGGCCGAGAATTGCGCCGAACCCGGTGTGCCGCCGAAGTTGGGATTCAAATCACCCGCCGAGAACCGGAGCCCCGCCTCAAAGCCGCCGCCCGGCGTCGCGAGAAAACCGACCCGCAGCTGCGTGTAGAGCTGATCGCGGGTCGCGGCCTCGGGAGCGCGATACATCGTGCTCGCGAAGCGGAATCGGATGTCGCCGCTGAGGCGCACGGAGGGCACCGACGGCGCGGCAACGGGCGCCACGGGTTTGTCGGCCCGCGCCACCGCCGGCGCGCCTTGCCCGAGTTCACGGCGCAGCGCGGCGTTCTCCTCCCGCAACTCGCCCACGACGGCCTCCAGGCGCCTCAACCGCTCCTCGATTGAGGGTAGATCGGCGGCGACAACCCCGGCAGCAAGCGCAAGCTGGGCGGCGAGCCCGCCCAGGGCTCGGATCGCGCAGCGTGCGAACGGGGCGCGCATTTTCCACCCTTGCTAGCGTTGCACCTGCCAGCCGAGGTAGCCGACAAAAGTCGCGCGGTCGCCGTCGTGGCGATGCAGCTCGCGACCCAGCGCGATAAGCAAAGCCGACTTTTCGGCCACTTTCACGGTGCCCGCGAAGCTGAGGAGGAGCGCGCTTCGATCCAGATGCTTCGCGGCCTCCGCAAACAGCTCGACGCCGAGCGTAAGCGTGGACCCGACCGGGCGTCCCGCGGACACCCCGCCGTGCCAGTCGTCCGCCCGCTTGAAGTGAAACGCGCGGCCGACATCCGCCGTCACGGTCCAGTCGCCAAAGCTGCGCTGCCACTGAAACGGAATCGTGAGCGTAGCGCCATCGTCGACGAGCCCGCGCGACTTCGCGCGGGAGCCCGGGTTGTTGAACTCGAGCTGCGGGTGCAGGGACGCGGACGGGCCTTTTTCTCCGCCGTCCAAAAAGCGCCATTTGACGCCCAACGTCGAGTTGCTGAGGCCCGATTGCCGGCCGCCACCCGCCGGCCGGGCAGTCAGCCACGACACCACGTAGCTCAGCTGCGCCTTGTCGCTGAACCCGTAGTTCGCGTCGAGGATGGGCAGCTCCGTGTCGCGACCGCCCGCCGAACGCGTGTGCGCGAAGCCGAAATTGAGCTCGAGGTTGCCACGGCCCACAAGCGCGGGGTCGTTGGTGTTGAGGGGTGGCGACCCTTGGCCAAGGGCAGCGCGAGGCAGCGCGAGGGCAATTGCGGCGGTCAGAATCAGTGGAATCCGGGGTGAAGGCATGGGCGGCGGGAGATTGGCAAGCACGACCTCCGCGGCAAGAAAAGGATGCGGCCCGGAGCCGAGTTCCCGCTTCACTTCGGCCACGGTCGGACACTGACTGAACTTACCCGCCATGACCACTGCCCGCCGTTGGTGCGCCGCGCTGCTGCCTGTGTTGTGCCTGCGCGCCGGAATTGCCGCCGCCTCGCCCGATGTCCTGATCCTCATGCCCGACCAGATGCGCGGCGACGCGCTCTCGGCCGTCGGGCATCCGGTGGTGAAGACGCCGACGTTTGACGCGCTGGCCGAACGCGGCGCGTTGTTTCGCCGCGCCTACTCGACCTGCCCGTCGTGCATCCCGGCGCGGCTGTCGCTGCTGACCGGGACTTTCCCCGCGACGAGCGGGCTCGTCGGCTACGCCCCGTTCAAGAACACGCGCCCCACCCTGCCCGGACTGCTCGCGCAAGCCGGCTACGCCACCGTGCTCGTCGGCCGCAACATGCACCAGAACCCGCCGAATCCGGACATCGGTTACCAGCAGGAATTCCTCGGCTCCACCTATCTCAACGACGACGACTACGACCGCGCGCTCAAGGCGGCCGCGCCCGCGTCCGGCGGCGTGCGCGCGACCATCGAGCGGCTCGGGCTCACCACGAATTTTTGGCAAGCCAGGCCGTGGGATCTGCCCGACGCGCTGCACCCCACCGCGTGGATCGCGCGACGCTCGCGCCAGGTCGTGGCCGAGGCGGAGACGGACCGCCCGTTGTTTCTCACGGCGTCGTTCTACGCGCCGCATCCGCCGCTGTTTCCTCCCCAGGACTTGTTCGAGAAATATCTCGCCGCCTCGCTGCCCCCGGTCGCGCGCGGCGACTGGGTGAATTGGGAGAACCTCCTGCCCGCCGGGGACCGCAATGGGCACCGCGTGCGCCTCGAGGGCGAGACACTGCGCCGCGCGCAAGCCGGCTACTTCGGCCTCATCGAGCACCTTGATGCGCAGGTCGCGCCCCTCATCGCCGAGTTCACCGCCCGCAGCGAGCGCGCCCGCCGCCCGTGGGTGATCATCCTCTGCACCGATCATGGCGAGCTGCTCGGCGACCATGGGTATTTCCGCAAATGCGAGCCCTACGAGGGCTCGGCCAACATCCCGTTCATCATCGCGGCCTCGGCCGAGCTGAAATTCGCCGCGCGCGCCCGCCCTATGGCTCCCTTCTGCCTCGAGGACATCATGCCCACCGTGCTCGAGCTCGCGGGCGTCGCGGCGCCGCCGCTCGACGGCGTGAGCCTCGTCGCCACGTTGCGCGGAGCGGCTGCGCCTATCCGGGCCACGTTGCACCTCGAGCATGCCAACACCTACGGCCCGGCGCAGGCGTTCCATGCGCTCACCGACGGCCGGCACAAATTCATCTGGCGTCCCGCCGATGGCGCCGAGCAGCTCTTTGACCTCGCCGCCGATCCGCGCGAGGAGCGCAACCTCGCGGCCGTGGCGACACATCGCGACATGGTCGCGACATGGCGCGCGCGCATGGTCAAACAACTCGCCGCCCGGCCCGAGGGCTTTTCCGATGGCCAGCGCCTCATCGCCGGCCGACCCTACCCTTCGATCCAAAGACGTCGCGCCCCATGAACGCCCGCCGACTGATCGCCTTCCTCCTCTCGGTTTGCGCCGTGCAGGCCGCCTCCACGCCGCCGCCGAACATCGTCGTGATCTTCACGGACGACCAAGGCTACGGCGATCTCGGCAGCTATGGCGCCACCGCCTTCCGCACCCCGCGACTCGACCGACTCGCCGCCGAGGGCACGCGCTTCACCGCCTTCTACTCACAGGTCGTCTGCGGCCCCGCGCGCTCCGCGTTGCTGACCGGTCGCCAACCCGTCCGCAGCGGCGGCTGGTCGATGCCCGCCTCCGAGATCACCGTCGCCGAGCTGCTCCAGAAACAGGGCTACGCCACGGCGTGCATCGGCAAGTGGGACCTCTCCAACCGCGCGGCCCTCCCCGATCGCGTCCCCACCGCCCAGGGCTTCGACTACTACTACGGCGCGCTCGGCGCCAACGACAACGGCCGCGTCGTCCTCCACGAAAACACCGTGCGTGTCGGCGAGACGGACGACATGGGCTCGCTGACCCGCGACTACACCGACCACGCCCTCGCCTGGCTCCGCCGCACCCCGCGTGACCGCCCGTTCTTCCTCTACCTCGCGCACACCATGCTGCACTCGGTCGTCGGCGCCTCGGCCGACTTCCATGGCAAGTCCAAGGGCGGCCTCTACGGCGACGCCGTCGAGGAGCTCGACCACCACTGCGGCCGCCTGCTCGATGCGCTCGACGAACTCGGCTTGCGCGAACGCACGCTCGTGCTCTTCACCTCGGACAACGGCGCCTGGAGCAACCACGCCCCGTTCCTCGGCCCCAAGCACGGCGGCGAGATCGCCTGGGGCAGTTCCGGCCCGCTCCGCGAAGCCAAGGGCTCCAGCTACGAGGGCGGCTCCCGCGTGCCCTGCCTCGTCCGCTGGCCCGGCCGCGTCCCTGCCGGCCGCGTGAGCGACGCGATTTTTTCCACGCTGGATTTCCTGCCCACCGTTGGCCGCCTCGCCGGCTTTGCACCGCCCGCCGACCGCGTCCTCGACGGCGTCGACCAAACCGATCTGCTTCTCGGCCGCAGCCCCGCCGGCGCCCGCGATCATTTCCACTACTTCGTCCAAAACGAACTTCACGCCGTCCGCGTGGGCCCGTGGAAACTCATGCTGCCCGATCGCCGCGTCCACTATGGCTACGTCAAGGACCGCGGCGGCCCTGGCGCGGAGCTCTACCACCTCGA
Source organism: Opitutaceae bacterium (assembly GCA_016794665.1). GTDB lineage: Bacteria > Verrucomicrobiota > Verrucomicrobiia > Opitutales > Opitutaceae > ER46. Next base: position 123 of record JAEUHB010000063.1, on the reverse strand, counting down.
GCGCGACCTCGGCGAAAAGCACAACGTCGCGGCCGAGCACCCCGAAGTGGTGGTCCGCCTCACTGCCTTCGCCCGCGCCTTCGTCTGGCCCGAAAAACTCCCCGACCCCGGCATCGCGCTGCC
>JAEUHB010000061.1 GCA_016794665.1 Opitutaceae bacterium | reverse complement strand
ACGCGCCCGACGCTGGCGGCTACGACGGCTGGTGTTCCCGTTCCACCGACGGCGGCAAGACCTGGCGCACCCCCGCGCGCCTCGGCCACGAGTTCGTCGCGCTCGCCCCGCTCAGCGGCGGCCGCACCCTGGCCGTCTGGCTGGAGAGCGCCCGCGTCCGCGACCCCAACGCCGCGCCCCGCCCGAAGCGCGACCCCAACGCCAAACGCGATCCCAACGCCCCGCGCCCCGCCCGCAATCCCAACGCCCCTTATGCGCCGTCGATGAAGCTCCTCGCCCGCCTCCTCGCGCCGGATGGCTCCAAGCTCGGCGAGTGGACCATCGATCCCGATGTCTGCACCTGCTGCCAGAACACCGCCGCCGTCCTGCCGGGTGATCGCGTCTTCGTCGGCTACCGCGGCCACACCGCCGACGAGATTCGCGACAACCGGTTCGCCATCTTCGACGGCCAGTCTTGGTCCCAGCCCCAGCCGCTGCGCAATGACGGATGGAAGATTGCGGCCTGTCCCGTCAACGGCCCGGCGGCCGACGCACGCGGCAACGCGCTCGCCGTCGCGTGGTTCACCGCCGCCGACGGCGTCGCCCGCGTGCAGGCGCGCCGCTCCGGCGACGGCGGCCGCACGCTCACGGTCCCGGTGCAAATCGACCTCGGCCGCCCGATGGGCCGCATCGAGACGGTGATGCTCGCCGATTCCTCCGCCCTCTTCCTCTGGCTCGAGATCGGCACTGCGGAAAACGCCGCCGGCATCTACGCGCGCCGCCTCTTCCCCGATGGCACGCTCTCCGCCGCGCAGCTCGTCGCGGAGTCGTCGCAGGCCCGGGCGAGCGGTTTCCCGCGCGCCGCACTGCGGCCGGACGGCCGTATCGTGATGTCGTGGACGCACGCCAGCGAGCAAAACGCCGTGCGCATCCTGGCGTTCGATCCAAGCGCGCTCGTGCCGGCGGCCCAGAAGACCGCGGACCTGCGTCCACCCGTTCGCGCCCCCCGGCTTACGCTCGAGTTCTGCGAGGCGCCGCTACTCGCCGCGCACAATTCCAACGCCTCATCGCGCCCGCCCGCCCGCTAATAACTCCCACCGCCTCCGCGCGCGGCGTTGTCATTTCGCCGCCATCCGCCCTCTTCCCCACCGTGCATCGCCGCCTGCCCATCGTGCTGACGCTTGTCGCGTGGCTCCTCGCCACCGGCGTGCAGTGGGATTTGCTGCAGGTCTTCGGCTGGGCGCGCATGGTCGTGAACCATTCGCAGACGATGTCGATCACCGCAGCGGTGAAAAAGACCTTCGGCGGCGAGATGTGCGGCGTCTGCGAAATCGTCAGTCAGGCGAAGCGCCGGCCGGCCGATGCCGCTCCGGCCGGCGGCCAGCACGACGCGAAAGTCGTCCTGCTCGTGCCCGCCGCGCCGTCCTTTGTGTTTTTCGCGCCCGACCCGGGCGCCTGGTCCGCGGCGCCTAGCGCCGCGCTTTCCGTCCCGCGCACCGCGCCGCCGCTGCCCCCGCCGCGCGCCTAGCGCGCCAGCGCACCGCCGTGTCCGCGCCGCGCCGAATCGCGCGCGCGGCCTGCTCAGACCACCCGCCTCGCAGCGGGGCCGACCGCGCCTTCGCGCACCCACGGTCGCTCTCCATCACCGCGCGCTCGTTCATACTCCCTCTGCGTCGTCACCCAATTCCCTCGCCGGTCGCTTGGTTTCCCGAGCTCGGCTAACATCGCCTTCCTGACCCTCGCTTTCCGATGAAAATCAAACCCGTCTGGCTCCTCCTTGCGCTGCCGTGCCTCGCGGTCGCCATCGCCCTGCTCGGTCGCGCGCGCGACACCGCGGCCGCGACCAGCTACCCGTTGCAAGGCACCGTCGTGTCGGTGGCGTCCGACGACCGGCTCCTCTTGATCGAGCACGACGACATCCCGGGCTTCATGCCCCCGATGACGATGTATTTTCGCGTCGATGCCGCCACCCACCAGGCCGCGCGCGCCGGCGATCGCATCGCCGCCACCATGATTCGCCAGACGGAATCCCTGGTGCTGCAGGACGTGAAACTGGCGCCGGCTGCCGCCGCTGCGCCCCCGCAAAAGTGAATCACCACATCAACCTTCCTCCCGCTTTTTCCACCATGAGAAATAAAACAACCCACACCACCCTCGTTTCCCTCGCGTTGTTCGCGGCCGCGAACCTTGCGCCCATCGCGGTCGCCGCCGAAAAACCCGGCGACATCGCCGAAGGCAAGAAGGTCTACGCCCGCGTCTGCTTCGCCTGCCACCAGCCCACGGGCCTCGGCCTGCCGAGTGTGTTTCCCCCGCTGGCCGGCGCCGAGCAGGTCGCCGGCGATCCCGCCCGCTTGATCCGCATCGTGCTCCATGGGCTCCAAGGCCCGATCAAGGTCAAGGGCGTGACCTACACCAACATCATGCCCCCGCACGGACCGCAGCTCAAGGACGCGGAAATCGCCGATGTGCTGACCTACGTGCGCCAGGAGTGGGGCAACAAGGCCGGCCCCGTCACCGCCGAGGCGGTCACGAAAATCCGCGCCGCGGAGAAAGCCCGCACCACGATGTGGACCTGGGCCGAGCTGGAAAAACTCTGAGTTATCCCGCCCATGCCCACGCGCACCCGGCCGCTCCCTTTGTTTGCCATCGCCCTGGCCCTCGCCCTCGGCGGCGGTTGCACGCGCGAGCGGCCGCGCGCTCCGGGCGATCCCGGGCACGACCTGCGGGGTGAAATCCTGCGCGTCGATGTCGCCCGGAAGATCCTCGTCGTCCACCACGAGGAAATCCCCGGCTACATGCCCGCGATGGCGATGGAGTTCACGGCGCCCGCGGCCGACCTCTCGGCCTTGCGCGAGGGCCAGCGCATCGCGGCGCGCATGATCGAGGCGGCGCCGGGCGAGTTCCGACTCGACGGGCTCCACGTGCTGGATCCGCGGAAGGAGACGGAACTCGCCGCCGCCGCGCTCGCCCTCCGCCAGGACACCCACTCCCGCGGGCGCCACGCCTACCGCGAGATTGGCGAGCCCGCGCCCGCATTTTCGCTCCTCAACCAGGACGGCGAGATCGTCCGCTTCGAACATTTCCGCGGCAAGCGCGTGATCCTCAATTTCATTTTCACGCGCTGCCCGGTGCCCACGATGTGCCCGGCCGCCACGGGCAAGATGCAGTCCCTCCAGATCACGGCGAAGCAGGCCGGCATCCGCGAACTGGAGCTCGTCTCGATCTCCTTCGACAGCGCCTACGACACGCCCCCCGTCCTCAAGGCCTACGCCGCCGCCCGCGGCATCGACACCACGAATTTCAGTTTCCTCACCGGCTCAAAGGAAGCCATCGCCGATCTCCTCCGCCAATTCGGTGTGTATGTCATCCCCGGGAAAAACGTCTTCAAGCACACCCTCGCGACCATCCTCGTCGGCCCCGACGGAAAGATCATCCACCGGACCGATGAATCGGAGTGGGAGCCGGAGGAGTTTCTCCGACTTCTCGCGCCGACGCCCCGCGTTCCGTGAGCCCTTCCCCCACCCCGGCTGATCAAACCCGACGCCTTCGCCTCATTTCCCGCTCCCATAAATCCAACCATGAAAACTCCCGTCCTCGCCACCCTCCTCCTCCTCGCGTGCACGCCGATTGCGCTCCGCGCGGCTGACACCAAGACCGCGGAGAAATCCGCTGCCGTCATGCGCCACCCGCTGCGCGGCGTGATCACCTCCGTCATGGCCGAGCAATCGGCCTTCATGGTGAAGCACGAGGAGATTCCCGGCGTGATGCGCGCGATGACGATGCTGTTCAAGGTCGACGCCGCCGCGCTGAAGGCCTTCAAGGCCGGCGACGCCATCACCGGCCTCATGTCGCGGCAGGGCCGCGACTGGGTCTTGGAAAACGTGAAGCCCGCGACCGCGGCCATGAAATAGCCCCGCCCCGCGCATCTCCCGCGCGCCGGAGTTTTCCGCCCTGCCCGGGTTGCCCCGGTCGGCCTGCCGCGCGGCAACCAGCGCCTACCGCTTCCCCGCCGCCAGCGCGCCCCACGGCTCGATTTGCCGGAGACTTTTCGCCGTGAGCGCGCGGTAGCAGTCCGGCAGATCGAAGTGGTGCAGCACGTCCGGCAGCAGCGCCGAGAGCGGCCAGTGGTAGTCCTCGGCCTCGGCGATGTCGCTGTAGCTCGTGAGCGCGTTCTTCAGCGTCACCTGCACGACGTCGCGTGACAACACGGCCGCGAGCGCCGCGGGGAGCGCGCCCCAGCCTTTGCCGGCGAGATGCACCTCGGTGTGCCCGCACGATTTCAGCCAATCAATCAGGCGCAACACGTCGTGCGTCCTCTGTCCCACGTAGGGAGAGTCGAGCATCAGCCCGTGCGCCGCGTAGAAATAGTCCGCGCCATACGGATCGGTGATCGCGGAACCGGTCGTGGTCGGGCGCGATTCGCCGATGCCCCGCACGTCGCACGCGAAAATCGCCGCGGCCGGCTCCGCGTTCACGAGTTCCTTGCACAGCACCTCGTCGCGCAGCTCGGCGTCGGCAGACTGGTGCGCGACGTAAAGCACCGCGCGCTTGGCCCCGCGCGGCGGGCGCGACAGGAGTTGTTCGTCCGACAGGCGGTAAACCAGCGCGTGGATGCCCGCCTCGGTCTCGACGGCATACGTGCCCGCAAAACGTTTCGGATAGTTGCGCCCCGCGCTTGGCCGCAGGATCCGATATTCGGGCGCGGTGCCGTCGCGCGCGGGAAGTTTCAGGACCGTCGCAAGCGCCTTCTCCAGAGCGGCGCCGTCGACGTTGCCGCGTTTCTGTCGAGCCGCGAGCGAGGCCTCGCGCGTGAAGGAACAGAGATTGCGCGGCTTCTCCTCGGCCACGTGGCCGCGCGGCGTGCACCAGAGCGTCTCATCCTTCTCGATCGTGAGCGCGGGCTCGGCCTGCGCGGTGGAGTGTTTCGTC
>JAEUHB010000040.1 GCA_016794665.1 Opitutaceae bacterium | reverse complement strand
GACTTACGTGCTGACCTACGATGCGCAGGGAGATCGGCTTGCGGGTCAATACACGCAGCCGGCGATGCAGCAATCGTTTGACGTCGAGTTTATGCGCCAACCGAAACAACCCTGACGTCCGGGTTTGCTGGAGCAGCCCTTCGCCGCCATGTCTTCCCCTGCGCCGGGTCTCGCCGCCGATGAGGAACTCGGCCCCTTTCAATTCTCGGTGCTAGTGATGTCGGTCCTCGCGCTCGTCGCGATCACCGCGGACGCGTTTCTTGCGCTGCCGCCTGAGGTTTCCCGCATTCTGCGTTGGGTGGATCACATCGCGTGCGCGGCGTTCTTTTGCGATTTCGTCATCCGCTACCGCCGGGCGGAATCGAAGCTCGCCTTCATGAAATGGGGTTGGATCGACCTGCTGGCGAGCGTGCCGAACGTCGGGTTCCTGCGCTTGGGGCGCTTTGTGCGGGTGCTCGTAGTCATCCGGCTCATCCGCGGCATTGGCACGCTCCACCGCTTCCTCGCGCTCATGAAGGTCACGCGGCGCCGGGGCGGCGCGGCGACCGTGGCGCTCGTGATGTTCCTCGTCGTGACGTTTGCGTCCACGGGCATCCTGCTGGCGGAGACGTCGCCGAACTCAAACATCAAGACCGCGGGCGACGCGGTGTGGTGGAGCGTCACGACCATCACCACCGTCGGCTACGGCGATCGTTATCCGGTGACTGCGGCCGGCCGCGTGATCGCGATGTTTTTGATGTTTAGCGGCGTCGGCCTTTTTGGTGCGCTGAGTGGCATCATCGCCTCCAATTTCCTAGGGGAAAAGGAGCGCGAGGAGGCGATCCTTGCCGAGGTGCGTGCGCTTCGGGTCGAGCTCGCCGAGCGCGGTGTCCTTCCTTCCCGCCGCGAACCTCCCTCGGATTGACTCGCCCGGCGCCAGCGCAACGATCGCACCCTTCTACCGTCCCCATGAAATCCCTCCGCATCCCGTTCCTCGTCGTCGCCACGCTCGGCGTCATTTCCGCCGCGCCGGCCGCTACCGCGGCCCCGGTCTACGAACTCCGCACCTACACCGCGGCCCCCGGCAAGATGGCCGACATGCTCGCCCGCTTTCGCAACCACACCGTCAAGCTTTTCGCCCGCCACGGCATGGTGAACGTCGGCTACTGGATCCCGGCTGACGAGAAGGACGGCGCGGGCTCCAAGCTGGTCTACCTCCTCGAGCACAAGAGCCGCGAGGCTGCCGCCGCTTCGTGGAAGGCCTTCATCGCCGACCCGGAGTGGAAGGACGTCCAGAAAAAGAGCGAGGCCAACGGACGCATCGTCGCCAAGCTCGAGACCCTGTTCCTCGCGGCCACGGATTTCTCGAAGCCCATGAACGCCGGCGCCGGCAAGGGCCAGCGCGTTTTCGAGCTGCGCACCTATGTCGCGCCCGAGGGCAAGCTCGCCGATCTTGATGCGCGCTTCCGCAACCACACCGTCGCGCTCTTTGCCAAGCACGGCATGACGAACCTTGGTTACTTTCACCCGACCGACGCGGACAAGGGCGCCGGCAACACGCTAATCTATTTTCTCGCCTACCCGAGCCGCGAGGCCGCCGCGGCTTCTTGGAAAGGCTTCCGCGAAGATCCCGTGTGGGCGAAGGCCAAGGAGGCTTCCGAGAAAAACGGCCGGCTCACCACCAAGGTCGAATCGGTCTATTTCACCGCTGCCGATTTCTCCGCGATCAAGTGAGCCTGCCCTGCGGGGCGCGAACCTGACATGCGCCGCCTCGCGCTTTCTGCCCGCGATCGTTGCAACGGATGCCGGCTGCCGCCGCGCTGGTGTGTCTGCGCGGCGGCCGACCTCATCCGCGTTCCGCTCGCGGTCGAGGTCCTGATCCACCAGCGCGAGCACCACCGGCCCAGCAGCACCGGCAATCTAGTCGCGCGCGTGATCGCCGGTGCGCGCCCGCATGCCTGGGGCTTCACGACGACGTCCGCCCCGGCCGATCTGCTCATCGCGGGTCGCGAAACCTGGATCCTGCATCCGCATGGCGAGCCGCCCCCGCCCGGCGCGGCCCCGGATCGGGTGCAGGCGCTGCTGCTCGACGGCGCTTGGGCCGAAGCCGCAGTGATGCAGCGGGTGCTTGCGCCGACTGGGCGGCTGGTTGCGCTGCGCATGACGGGCAAGAGCCGCTACTGGCTCCGTGCGCAGCAGGACGGCGGGCGATTTTCCACCGCGGAGGCACTGATCGAGCTGCTCGGCTTTTTCGGATTGGAGGAGGCGGCCGCTCGCCTGCGTGCGCAGCTTGAGTTGCACGTCTACGCCCATCTGCGCGCTCGCGGGCGGGCGGAACTCGCGGCTGAGTTCCTTGCCGGGTCGCCCATCCGCGAAGCGTTTCCCGACCTCATCGCTCAACTCAACACCCGGCGACCGCGCTGAGTATTTTTGATCGAATCCGGGTCGCCGTCGCCGCTTCCGCCGTTGGCGGCGTTATTTCGACTGGGGCCCCACGTCCGCGGGCGTGAGCAGCCGTGCGACTACGGGCGCCGGACTGAACTCGTCCGCGCCCACGTCCTTCGCGCCGTCGCGCGGCTGGCCTTCGAAATCCACGCTTACAAGCGGGTGGTCGCCTTTCGCGGCGTCGATCGCCGGGCTGCCCGCGGCGAGCCGCAGGATGCCGGATGCGTCCTCGGCCAGCTGGGGGTTGGCCGAGATGTAGCCCTCGGCCGGGAGCGCGCCGGCGCCGCCGACTTTCCAGACGATATTGCCGCTCCATTGCGCGCCGGGGTTAGGCCCGTCGATACGCGCGGCGACGCCGCCGCCGACCAGGAGGTTGTTGGCAAAAACCGTGTTCTTTGCGCCGAGCCCGGCCGGGGAGCGCTTGCTCATCTGGTAGTGCGTGCGGTTCTCGACAAAGGTGTTGAACGCGATGACGCAGTCGTCCGGCCGGTCGTAGGCGGTGGCGGCGGGCGCGCCGTCGGCGATCTCGCCGGAGCCGTTGCCGATGCCGATGCCGACGAAATTCTTCTCGAGGTAGTTGCCATGCACGCGGTGCCGGTCGCCGAAAATCCGCAGGCCCTCCGTGTTGCGGAGGATGTTGCCATAGACGAGGCAGTCGTTGCCGCCGCGGAGCGCAAACTGCGCGGCGGGGCAGTCCGCGACGGTGTTGTAGCGGTAGACGTTCCCCGAGCTCTTGTTCACGATCACCTCCTGCTCGCCGTTGCAGCGCTCGAAGAGGTTGTGCTCGATGATGCCGGCGCCGATTGAGAGGCCCTGTGCCCCGAGGCCGAAGCGCAGCGCCTCCGCGCCGCTGTTCGAGGCATTGGCGAAGTCGTGGAAATGATTGCGATGGATCCAGGCGCGGCGCGCGATCTGCCCGCCCGTGCCGCTGAAGGCCAGCATGGCGCCGGGGGTCTTCTTGTCGCGAAACGTGTTGCGGTCGATCTGTGCGTCGTCGCCGGACACCGCGAGGTAGGCGCCTTCGCCGCCGCACTGAAACGTGTTGCGCGTGAATCGCACGTGGCTGGTGCCGGCGCTCACGGTGCACTTGCCGGCCGCATGGGTGAATTTGAAGCCCGCGATCACGATGTGTGCGGCGGCCCCCGTGACGTGGAACCCGTGGGTGCCGGCGATCTCCGCGCCGCCGATGGTCTCGGCCGTGATCGTGATTGGCTGCTCGGCGGTGCCGATGCGCCGCACGGAGATCAAGGCGCCGGCCGTGTAGACCCCGTCCTTCAGCGTGATGGTGTCGCCGGGTGCGGCGGCGTTGATGGCGGACTGAAGCGCGGCGAGCGAGTCGACGGTGCGGCTTGCGGCGACCGCGGCGGTGGCGAACCAGAGGAGGGCGCAGCCCGCGCCCGCATGGCGGAATAACGTGGTGGTAGGCACGGCAGGGAAGGGAACGGCGCAGCGTGGGACGCGCGCGAGCGCGCGTCGAGGCATGTTTGCGCGGGCGCGGGCTTTTCAATCGCGTCTGCGTGCGCTAGGGTGGCGGCATGTCCCGGTTGCTTTGCAGTCTGGTCGCGCTTTCGGTGCCTTGGGCGCTGCTCGCGCAGGAAACGACGGCGGAGCATCCGCCCGTGACCACCGATCTCGAGCTGCAGGTGGAGCTGCACCGGCGCGGCTTCTCGTGCGGCGCCATCGATGGGATCGCGGGGCCGCAGACGGCCGCCGCGGTGCGCGCGTGGCAGCGCCGCCACGAATTGCCCGAGTCCGGCCGGCTCGATGCCGCGACGCGCGCGCTGCTGCGCCTGGGCGCGCCCGCCCTCAAGCGCCACATCGTAGTCGCCTCTGATCTCGAGGGCCTGCAATCCGTCCCGACGACTTGGCTCGGAAAATCCCAACTGACCGGCCTCGCGCACGCGACCGCACTCGAGCGCATCGCCGAGTGGCACCGGGCGAGCCCGCGTTTGCTCCAACGGATCAATCCCGGCGTCGACTGGGACGCGCTTGCGCCCGGGGCGGAGCTGGCCTTGCCGGACGTCGCGCCGCCGCCCTTTGCCGGCCGCGCCGCCGAGATTGTCGTGCGCCTTGCGGCGCACGAGCTCGAGGCGTTCGATGCCGAGGGGCGCATCCTGATGCATTGTCCGGTCAGCATCGCGCGCAAGGTCGAGAAGCGCCCCAGCGGCGAGCTGCGCGTAATCGTCGTCGTGCGCGATCCGAACTACACTTTTGATCCCGAGCTCTTTCCCGACAACCCGGAGTCCCGTGAAATCGGGCGGAAGTTGATCATCCCGCCGGGACCGAACAATCCGGTCGGCCTCGCCTGGATCGGCCTCAGCCTGCCCGGCTACGGCATCCACGGCACACCGGACCCGGAGAAAATTGGCCGCACCGAATCGCTCGGTTGTTTCCGCCTGGCGAACTGGGATGCCGTCGCGTTGCTCGACCTCGTGCGCGTGGCGTTGGTGGTGCGGGTGGAGCCTTAGTCAGACGGCCCCTGCCGGCCAATTCGGCGTGGACTCTGTGGCGGCGAGGCCGCACCATTTGGTCCTCAGAACCCGTAGCCCGTCGCCGGCCTGTTCCATCGGCGGCAACCCAAGACAACCCATGAAACACACTCGTCCCCTCCGAGGCCCGGCCTCGCTATCCCGGCTGTTGCGCGTCGCAATGAGCCTGTTCCTCGTCGCCGTCGCCGGCGCATCGGCATTTGCGCAGGGCACCGGCAGCGTATCCGGCGCCGTCACCAGCGCGAGCACGCGCAACGCGCTCCAAGGCGCGGTCGTCTCGATCCCTGCGCTCAACCGCTCCGAGTTCACGGACAACGCGGGTGCGTTCACGATCTCCGGACTGCCGGCCGGCTCGCACGAGTTGGTCATCAGCTACACCGGATTCGAGGATACCCGCCGTTCCGTGACCGTGCGCGGTGGCGAAATCGCCCGCCTCGACACCGAATTGAAGTCGGCCAACGCGGTCATGATGGAGGCCTTCACCGTGGCGACGGTGAAAGAAGGCCAGGCGCTCGCCATCACGGAGCAGCGCAATGCGCTGAACGTGAAAAACGTCACTGCGTTCGACGAGTGGGGAATCCTTCCGACCCAAAACGTCGGCGAGCTCGTCTCGCGTATGCCGGGAATCACCTTCACGACGGACGAGGACAACCTGATCAACAATGTCAGCATCGGCGGCCTGCCCGCGAGCTACACCCGCCTGAACATCGATGGCATGTCCTCGACCGGCGTTGGGGGCGACGGGCGTCAGGCGACGCTGCACTCATTCTCCGCGTCGCAGTATGAGGCCGTCGAAATCATCGCGGGCCAGACGCCCGATCGCCGCGCCGATTCGCTCGGCGGCCAGCTTAATCTGAAGACGGCCTCGCCGCTCAACATGCGCGACAAGCGCCGCACGACCTACACGGTGAGCGGGCGCTTCTTTCCGTCCTCCTCGGAGCGGACGCATGCCGTCGGCGAGCGCGGCATGCGTCCCGATTTCAGCGTCAGCCACCAAGAAGTGTTCAGCGTCGGGAATGGTGATCGCAACCTGGGCGTTATGGTGAACGCCTCCTATCAGGAAGTGCTCAATCAGCACGACTGGGACATCCTGCTCTACGAAGCCACGACCAATCCGACGGCCCAGTTCCGCGACTACACGCGCAAGAGCGGCCTCAACGATCGCTTCCTGACGGCCTTTGGCGCGCGCATGGACTACAAGTGGTCCAACGCGACCCGCGTCTCGCTGCGCTTCCTCTACAACGGCGGCTCCGAGCCCTACTTCAACTACACGGACGTCAACCCGTGGGCTTCCGCCAACCTGACAGTGTTCAATCCCGCGGCCCCGGTCGCCACTGCGTCGGTCATGCCCGGCTACACAAACAGCCGGATCGAGTTCCGCCCGACCACGACGGTCGTCAATGGCAATACCGTCGGCGCCGCGCAGATGCGCCTCTTCCCGCAGAAGTATTCTTTCACGAGCAAGAACCCGACGGGCACGCTGGTATTCGAGCACAACTGGGGCCGCCTGAAGGTCGATCACGCCTACCGGTGGAGCAACACGCACTGGAATTCTGGCGCGGGCACCAGCCGCGAGGGCGGCACCGTGGCCATGCGCACGCGCGATGCGATCGGCTTCGTGCTCGATTACTCGAACCCGCGTGGGAAGGTCTTCACGCAGACCGCCGGCCCGAGCGTCACCGACCCCGCGAGTTACGCGGCGTTCACCACCGCGGCGGCCACAGCGACCCAGCCGGTGGCGCCGACCTCGACGGTGCTCACGAAGCGTGACACCATCACCGACACCAACGAGGTCGCCGCCAACCTCAACGCCTCGTATCTCCTCCCGATGGAGCACGCGATCACGGTCAAGGCGGGCCTCGACACGGTGAACCGCCGCGTGAACAACCGGCAGGTCTATCCGCGCCGGTGGTATGCCACGGTCGGCACCGTTTTGCCCGTGACCGGCCTGATGCCGGTCACCGAATTCGAGCGCGCCAACGGCGGCCCGCGCCTCCCCATCGTCGATCCCGCGGCGATCAGCACCACGCTCGGCAACTCGGCGATGTGGACCGAGGACGTCAATTTCACGGCGACTTCGCAATACACCAACCGCCGCATCCTCGAGGAGGGCGTCGACGCGGCCTATGTGCAGGCGAGCACGAGGTTCGGACCGCTGACGCTGCTGGGCGGCGTGCGCCGCGAGTGGGTGACCACGGACACGTTCACCTATTTCCGCGCCCGCACGACCGCGATTGCGGCCGAGCCCGATCACTTCAAGCGTGCGGCGCTCGATTACCAGCGCCTGTCGAAGGACGGCGACTACGCGAAGAGCTTCCCGAGCATTCACCTCGCCTACGACATCACGAGCAACCTGAAGGCCCGCGCGAGCTGGTCCACCAGCTATGGCCGGCCCACGCTGGCCCAGCTGATCGTGGCGCCCTCCGCGAGTGACGCGAACCGCACCGTCTCGCTCGGCAACCCCGACTTGAAGCCGCAGAACGGCAAGAACGTCGATTTGAAGCTCGAGTATTACTACAGCGGCACGGGCATGATTTCGGTGCGAGGCTACCGGAAGAGCATCACCGACTACATCGGCGCTTCCGGGCGCTCCGGCGAGCTCGTGGGCGCCGGGCCGGACAACGGCTTCGAGGGCCTCTACGAGGGCTACGAGATTATCCAGACGCGGAATCTGGGCTCGGCGACCTACAAGGGCCTCGAGTTTGATTTCCGGCAGCGGCTCACCTTCCTGCCCGGAGCACTGAGGGGCCTGACCGTGCGCGCCAACTACACCTATCTCAGGGCGGAGGGGAATTTCGGCGGAACCGTCGGATTCTCGACAAACTCGATCGCTGGGTTCATCCCCCGCGCCTACAACATCGGCCTGCTCTACGCCTATGGGAAATGGGGCGCGTCCTACGACGTCAACTACACCGGCAGCTGGCCGGTCGTGAACGCGACGCCGGGCGCGGCGGGCAACCGCTTCCGCGAGTCGTGGACGGTGATGAACGCGGGCATTCGCTACGATGTTTTCCGCAACAGCACCCTGTTCGCCAATGTCTCCAACCTCGCGCAGGAGGGACGTCAGGAATACATCTTCGACTCCACCCGCCCGCGCCACATGTATGTGATCCCCCTGGCGGTGAAGTTCGGCCTCACCGGCCGCTTCTAATCGACTGCGCGAGCACGGTTTCTTCCCAAGGGCGGGCCTCACGGCCCGCCCTTTTTCTCGCCCGCACCCCGGGCTTGACCCGGCAAGCGGTCGGCGGACGCTCACCTTCAACCCCCCCCGCCCCATGAACACCGCCGCGTCCTCATCCTCGTCCGCCACCACCCGCCGCGCCTTCCTGCGAAAATCCGCGCTCGCCGGCGCCGCCGCCGCTTTTCCCGCCGTCGTGCGCGCCGCCAACCTCAATTCCCGCGTCCAGCTCGCGGCCATCGGCGTCAACGCCCGCGGCTACGCTGACCTCCACGGCTGCGCGTCCCACCCAAAGCTCAAGGTCGTCGCGCTCTGCGACATCGACCGCGCCAGTTTCGCCAAGGCCGACAAAGACCACCCGGGCACACCGCACTTCGAGGATTTTCGCGCGATGCTCGCGGACCTCGGGGACAAGGTCGACGCCGTGACGGTCGGCATTCCCGACCATATGCACGCGCTCGCCGCCGTCGAGGCCATGCGCCGCGGGAAGCACGTCTACTGCGAGAAGCCGCTTGCGCACACCGTGTGGGAATGCCGCCAGCTCCGCCTCTGGGCCGAGAAAAAGGGCGTCGTCACGCAGATGGGCAACCAGATCCACTCGTCGGTCGAGTATCGCCTCGCCACGCGCCTGATCCGCGAGGGCGTGATCGGCAAGGTGAAGGAGGTCCACTCTTGGCTCTCCATCACCGGCAATGAGCGCACGCGCCTCCTCGAGCCGCCGGCCCCCGAGCCTGTGCCCAAGGGCGTGAACTGGGACCTCTGGCTCGGCGGCGCGCCGACGCGGCCGTATGCGGGTGTCTACCACCCGTTCGCCTGGCGCGACTGGCAGGACTTCGGCGGCGGCGGCCTTGGCGACTTCGGCGCGCACATCTTCGATCCCGTCTTCACGTCGCTCGGCCTCACCGCGCCCACCGCGATCAGTGCCGACCATAGCGGCATCAACCGCCACATCTGGCCGACGCGCAGCACGGTGCGCTACACGTTTCCCGGCACCGAATTCACCGCCGGCCCCACGCTGGCGCTCACGTGGTCCGATAGCGGGATGAAGCCCACGCGCAAGCAGGCGGGCATCTCCGGTGATCTCGAGCTGCCGGCCGCCGGCTCGTTGTTCATCGGCGAAAAGGGCAACATGGTGCTACCGCACGTCGGCGGCCCGCGGCTCTACCCGGTGCAGAATTTCAAGGATTTCGTCTATCCCAAGGACCTCAAGGGCCTCAACCACCACCACCGCTGGATCGACGCGATCCTGGCGGGGGAGCGCACGAGCGGCGGCTTCCATTACGCCGGGCCGCTTTCCGAGACCGTGCAGCTCGGCAACGTCGCACTGCGGGTGGCGCCCCCCGTCGTGCCCAAGCGCGGAACCAACACCGTGGCCCAGCCGCCGCAAATTCTCTGGGACGCCGCGAATTTCCGCATCACCAACAACCCCGCCGCGCAGGCTTTGCTCACCAAGAGCTACCGCCCCGGCTGGGAAGTGCCCGCGGCGTGAAGGAGCGGCGGTCGTCCGTTGGCTGTTGGATTTTGTAGGGCTCGACCTTGGTCGATGCCCGTCCGTCGTTGCGGCGAAAAGGCCTCAGCGAGCTGAGGCCCTGCGGTCCGAAGCCACGGGACGTTGGCTCAATACCTGGTGATCTCGCGCGACGTCGTGTTGGACACGACGGTGCGCAATTTCGCCGAGCGGGCCAGCCAGTCGATGAACTTGGGGTTCGTCGCCGCGGCGTCCATGAACGCGGCGAGCCGCTCGCCGTTGGGCGCGCTGATCGTGATGCGATGGGTGTGGTCGAGCCGGCCCGCGAGGGTGCGGTAGGCGGAGATCTTCACGTCCTTGAGGCCGGCGCCGTCGAAGACCGCGCGCAGTTCATCGAGCGCGGCCAGATAGCCGGCCTCGTCGGTAACGTTGGCAAACGTGACGTAGTTGTGCGCGCCGCGCGGGCTGGCCCCCTCGAAGCGCACCGCCTGATAGAGCGCGCGGGCGCCCATCTTGCGGATCATGCGGAGGTGCTCGACGTTCCGGGCGATCTCGGGGTCAGCCTCGATCAAGGCCATCGTCTTGGACAGCTCGGCCACCGAGCCGCTGCTCACGGCCACGCGCACGCTGCCCGTGCGCTTGCCGTCAAACACCGTCTGGAAGACCCGCAGCAGGTTGTCCTGCCCGGTCTTGGCCTTGGCGATCGCGTTGTATTCCTTGAGCCACGTGGCGTAGCCCGTGGGATCGTCGGTCTCCACGTCGAGGATCGTCATGACGCGGGCAATGGGTTTCGAGTCAGCAGCGTGCGTGAGGCAGGCGGCGAGGAGCGTCGCAAGGGACGCGAGCAGGCGGAGCGTTTTCATGGGAGTTGGGGCTGGAAGGACGGATCGCCGCGCGCACGCGAGTGCGAGGGGCGGGCCGGCGCGCACGGGACTGTGCGCACGGGCGCGACTGATGGCCGGTGCGCCACCGAGGCGCAAGGCTACGAATGTCCATGCCCGATCGGGCGGGGTCCGCTACTCCTGCTGCTTCTTCTTACTCTTCTTTTTCGCCGCGGCGTCGCCCGGCTTGTCCGCGTAGTCGGGAATGTGGAAGCCGGTCGTCTTCGCCTGCGCATCGTATTCCGCGCTCAGCTTCGCGCGCAACGCGGCGTGCGCGGGATCGCGCCAGAGATTTTTCAGCTCATGCGGATCCGCCGCGAGATCGAATAGCTCGGTCCATTCCTCGCGGCCGGGATATTTGATCAGCTTCGCGGTCTGGGTGCGAAGGGCGGTGGTGGTCGGGGTCGTGGGGAAATTGGCCTCGAAGAAATAGCAGTAGAAAAACGACTCGCGCCACGGCGCCCGCTCCCCGGCGAGCAGCGGCTTCCAACTCCGGCCCTGCATCTCGGCCGGGACTTTCGCGCCCGCGAGGTCGATCAGGGTGGGGGCGAGGTCGAGGTTGAGCACCATCTCGTCGCGCACGGTGCCTTTCGCGACCAGGCGCGGGTAGCGCACGAGCATCGGGATGCGCAGCGATTCGTCGTAGGCCGAGCGTTTGTCGCCGAGGCCGTGCTCCCCGTGGTAGTAGCCGTTGTCGCTGGAGAAAATCACGACGGTGTCGTCGGCGAGCTTGAGTTCGTCGAGCGCGGCGAGGAGGCGGCCGAGGTTGTCGTCGGCGGCGGAGATGCAGCGGAAGTAGCCGAGGTTGATCTCGACGTCGGTCCCGGCGGCGACGGCGGCGCGGCCCTTGGTGAAGGCGGGCGGGTCCTCGTCGCGGTAGATCGCGCGCACGGCCATGTTGGGCACGGTCCGCGCGCGGGCGCCGGTGAAGCGATCCTTGGCGCGCTCCGGCGGATCAAACGGCCCGTGGCAGGCCTTGAAACCGAGCATGATGGAGAACGGCCGGTCGCGGTTCTTCCGCATGTAGTCGATCGCGTAGTCGGTCGTCACGTCGTCGACCCAGCCCTTGGTCGGCGTGGCGACGCCGTTCACCTCGATGGGGCAGTCGACGTAGCGGCCCTGGCCGACGAAGCTCGCGGAATAGTCGAAGGTGGGGCGCTGGCCGCTCTGGCTGCCCATGTGCCATTTGCCGATGTAGGCGGTGGCGTAGCCGGCGGCGCGGAGCACGGTGGCGTGCGTGACGTTGGTCGCGGCAAACGGCGTGTGGTTGTTGACGATGCCGTTGTGGTGGCTGTGGCGGCCGGTCATGAACACGGCGCGGCTCGGGGCACAGAGTGCGTTTGTGACGAAGGCATTTCGGAACCGCATGCCCTCGGCCGCGAGCCGGTCCATGTGCGGCGTGGTGAACCACGGGAAGCGGCCTTTCTCGCCCTGCTCGCGCTGCACGACGCTCATCGCGTCCCAGCGCTGGTCGTCAGTGAAGACGAAGAGAAAGTTCGGCTTGCGGTCGGCAGCGAGCACCCCGAGGGGCAGGGCGGCGGCTAGGAGAAATAGGCGAAGGCGGGGCATGGACCGAAGCGCAACGAAAGCGGCGGGCGCGCGCGAATTGAAAATGCACGGATTGACCGACGGGCGCGCGCTCCTAGCGTGCCGCGCCATGCCCCTCCGTTCCGCGCTCCTGCCTGCGTTGCTGGCTGTCCTCGCTTCCTTCCCGCTCCGCGCCGCCGATGCCGCCGCCGATCTCGCCGCCGCGATGGCGCGCGGCCAGTCGCTCTACGTCGCGCACTGCGCGCTCTGCCACGGCGCGACGGGCGATGGCGTGGGCGACACTTACCCGCCGCTCGCGCGCTCCGACTGGCTCGCGCGGCACCGCAGCGGCGCCATCCGCGCGGTCGTCAACGGGCTCAAGGAGGAAATCACCGTCAACGGACGCACCTTCCGCGGCCAGATGCCGCCCGTCATCCTCGACGACGCGCAGGTGGCGGACGTGATCACGTTTGTCGTCAATTCGTGGGGCAATACCGGCGGCCGCGTGACGGCGGACAACGTCGCGGCCGTGCGCGCGACGGCGGACTTCAAGACCTTCGAGGCCCTCAAGGCCGCCGCCGACTACCGTCCGTTGCCCGCGCCGCCCGCCGGCTGGGAAATCAGCGAACTGGTGCGGCTGCCGGATTTTGGTGCGCGCCTCGCGAGCGACGGCCGCGGCGGACCGCTCTACATCCTCGGCATCGCCGGCAGCGTGTGGCGCTTCGATCCGAAGAGCGGCAACCTGAAGCAGATTCTCTGGCCGAAGGATTTCCCGGGCGTGAAGCCGGGCGATTTTCAGACGCTTGGCCTCGTGCTCGACGCGCAGCGCCGCCTCTGGATCACGGTGAACCAGCGCGTGACCGCCGAGCCGCTCGTGCTCAACGAGTGCGGCATCTGGCGCACCACGGCGTTTGACGACGAGGGCAACCCGATCGCGCCGCAGCCGTGGTATCGCACGAATTATCCGTGGGGCATCGGCCCCTACAACCACGGCCTCTCCGACATCCGCTTCGGCCGCGACGGCCTGCTCTACGTGAGCAGCGGATCGCGCACCGACGCCGGGGAGACCGGCGCGATGCCGCACCTCGGCAAGATGGGCGAGACTGAAACCACCGGCACCATGTGGCGCATGGATCCCAAGTCGTCGTCGCCCCAAATTGAGATCATCGCGCGCGGCATCCGCAACGCCTACAGCTTCAACTGGGACGGCGCGGGAAATTTGTTCACGGTCTCCAACGGCCCCGACGCGCACGCTCCCGAGGAGATGGACGCGATTACGCCGCCGAAAAAAGGCGAGCCCGTGCCGCACCACGGTTTCCCCTACCAGATGGGCGACGCGCCCGCGTCGCATAAATGGTATCAGCACACGATGGTGCCACCACCGCCCGCGAATCCTAACTACGTGTTGCCGGTCCTGAACCTCGGCCCCGCCGCGCTCATGTATGGCAAGCCGACCGCGACCTTCAATGCGCACAGTTCGCCCACCGGCCTCACGTGGCTCGGCCGCGACTGGCCCGCGACGGAGCGCGAGAATTTCCTCGTGGGCCGGCTGGGCGCGTTTCTCGCCGGCCCCGCGCCCGACGAGGAGCACGGTTTCGACATCCTGCGGATGAAAATGGAGCGTCGCTCCGACGGCCGCTGGACCGCGCGCACGACGACCTTCCTCGCGCCGCTCGGCCGCCCCATCGACCTCCACATCGCGGCGCCGGGCAAACTCTACGTGCTCGAATACACGCGCCCCACCGATCTCCGCAGCCGCGCTGGCTGGCTGCCGGGGCGGGTCCTTGAGCTCAAGGTGAAGAAGTAGTCGCGTCATTTCGGAGTCGTAGCCCGCTTCGTGAGAAGCGGGACGAAAGCACGCTTGAGTTTCCGCCAGTCCCTGCTCTCACGAGCAGGGCTACACCAAACAAGCATGCAATCGCTGAAAACGTCATTGGGCCGGCTCCGCGTGGTCGGGTGGTGGGAAGGATGGTCGTTTCTCCTGCTGCTCTTGGTGGCCATGCCGCTGAAATATGTCTGGGGCTTTCCGATGGCCGTGAGTGTCGTCGGCATGGCGCACGGTGTCCTGTTCATGCTTTACGTCGTGATTGCGATCCACACCGCGCTGGACCGCGACTGGCCGTGGCAACGCACCGCGCTCGTGCTGCTGGCGAGCGTCTTCCCGGCGGGGCCCTTTTTGGTCGATGCGAAGATCCTGCGCGACGAGGCCGGGCGGTGAAGAAACCCACGCCCGACGAGCGTCGCCGCATGTGCACCGGCAAGCGTCGCTACCGTTCGCAAGGCGACGCGCTTGATGCCGCGCTGCTCGCCGGCGTCGAGCGGCGGCGCAAAGCCTACCGCTGTGCCCTCTGCGGACACTGGCACCTGACCTCTTCATGATCGCCTGCACGCTTGCGCGGCGCGCGGGCGCGGGCTGAATCGCGCGCATGGCCGCACGCGAACTCGTCATCGGTTTCGACGCCGACGACACCCTCTGGCACAACGAGATCATCTTCGAGCGCTCCCACGAGCGCTACCGCGCGCTGCTGGCCCGGCACCACGACGCCGCGACGGTGGACCGAACGCTCTTCGCGACGGAGATGCGCAACCTCGATCTCTACGGCTACGGCGTGAAAGGCTTCACGCTCTCCGCCATCGAGACGGCCATCCATCTCACCGGCCGAAAAATCAGCGCCGACGAGATTCAGGAACTCATCGACCTCGGCCGCGAGATGCTCGCACATCCCGTGGAGCTGCTCGATGGCGCCGCTGAAATCCTCGCCGCGCTCGCTCCCCGGCACCGCCTGCTTGTCATCACCAAAGGCGACCTCCGCGATCAGGAGCGCAAGCTCGCGAAGTCGGCGCTCGGCGCGCACTTCGGCGCCGTCGAAATCGTCTCGGAAAAAAATCGCGACACCTACGCGCACATTTTCCGCCGCCACGCGATTGCGCCCGAGCGGTTCCTGATGGTCGGCAATTCGATCAAGTCTGACATTCTGCCCGTGCTCGCGCTCGGAGGCGCGGGTGTGCACGTGCCCTATCATCTGCTCTGGGCGCACGAGCACGTCGAGGAGGTGCCGGCCGCGCCCGGAAGATTCTTCCAAATCGAGACGCTGCGACAGTTGCCCGCGGTCGTGGCGGCGCTGGCTTGAGGCCGCGCGTTTTCTGCCGGACTTTTCCCGCCGCGCTGCTTCGCTATCGCCTCGCCCCATGAAGACCCTGCCCCTGCTCCTCCTCTCCGGCGCGCCGCTCCTCGCCGCCGAAACACCCGCCCTCCGCTTCCGCGCGCAAGTGATCGATCCCGCCATCCAGATCGGTTACGGCCTCGCGATCGCGGATGTCGATGGCGATCGAAAAGCGGACGTGCTGCTCGCCGACGCCAAGCAGATCGTTTGGTATCGCGCGCCCAATTGGGAGAAATTCGTGATGGCCGAGAACCTCACGCCCAAGGACAACGTCTGCATCGCCGCGCGCGATCTCGATGGCGACGGCAAGGCGGAGGTCGCGGTCGGCGCCGAGTGGAATCCCGGCGACACCGTCGGCAGCGGCGCGATCTTCCTGCTCGATGCGCCCGCGGACCGCACGCAGCGCTGGACTCCGCGGCGGCTCCCGCACGAGCCGACCACGCACCGCATGTGGTGGGTGCGCGGGGCCGACCGCACGTTTTCCCTCGCGGTGCTCCCGCTGCACGGGCGCGGCAACAAGAACAACGCCGGCGCCGGCGTGCAGCTGCTCGGCTACGAGTGGCCGTGGCGCGAGGCCAGCCGTCCCGCGCCGATGTGGGCCGACCTGCCGCCGCTGCATGCGACCCACAATTTCGATCTCGTCGCCGCCGGCGGCGGGCGCGGCGGCGGCAGCGGCGAGGAGACACTGCTCGTCGCGACCAAGGAGGGCGTGCGCTCCGTCGAAGCCGCGGCGAATCGCATGACCCCCATCACGGTCACGACGCTCGGAGCCGGCGAAGTGCGCCGCGGTTCTTTGCCCGGCGGCGGGCGCTTCATCGCCACCATCGAGCCGATGCACGGCACCGACCTCGCCGTTTACCGCGCGCCCGCCACGCCCGGCACCGCGGGCGCCGACTGGACGCCGAGCCGCACGGTGCTCTTCGACAAGCTCGTCCAGGGCCACGGCCTCGCCACGGGTGACCTCGCCGGCACCGGCAGCGACCAAATCGTCGTCGGTTGGCGTGGCAACAACCGTCCCGGCGACTCGATCGGCGTCGCCATCTACGGCGCGACCGATGCGAGCGGCGAGAAGTGGACGCGCCTCGCGCTCGTGGACGACAAGGCGATGGCCGTCGAGGATCTGAAAATCGCCGACCTCAACGGCGACGGCCGCCCCGACATCATCGCCGCGGGCCGCGCGACGAAGAATGTGATCATCTATTGGAACGAGACGGCCAAGCGGTAGGGCCGCCGCTTACGGGCGTGCCGCGGCCGGCCGCTAGTGCAGGCCCTACATCAATCACCGCGTGAATATCGCGCCGTGCCGCGGGGTCGGGTAGGGGACGTCGCCCTTGGCGACGAACCACAGGATGCGGTTCAGCTCGTCCTCGGGGGCGCGGTCATACTCGGTGAAATCCATCTTCAAAGATTCGCGCCAGAAGGCGGAGCGGCGGGTGTTTTTCTCCTGCAAGTCCACCTGCGGCTGGAGCACGTCGTAGTGGACGACGACCGGCTCGTTTTGGAAGCAGCGGTGCATGGGCGTGGCGCTGGCGTCGTATTGCGTGAGCGGCGGCAGGCCGAGGATGAGCTCCATCGTGCGGATCATGCTGGCTGTGGTGTAGAGCGTGGAGTCGATGGAGCCGCGCTTCACCCACGGGCTGATGACGTAGCCGATGGTGCGGTGCGCGTCGACGTGATCAGGGCCGTTCTGCGTGTCGTCCTCGATCACGAAAATCGCCATCTCCTTCCAGAATTTGGAGCGGCTCGCGGCGGCGACGATCTTGCCGAGGCCGATGTCGTTGCTGGCGACGCAGGCCGCGGGGACAAAGCGGCCGGGCGTCGTGCCGTCCGTGTGATCCTCGCCGAGCGACATGATGGTGAAGCGCGGGAGGACGCCGGTCTGTTCCGCTTTTTTCAAATCGGCGATCCAGAAATCGACGAGGTCCATGTCGCGGATGTTGCGGCGGTTTCCCCACTGGCCGCGGTTGGCGGAGGGCACGCGCTGCGCGCCCTCGCCGTAGTTTTTGAAACTCACGCCGTGGCGGCGGCAGAGATCCCACAGGTAGCCGTTGGCGGGCGTCTCCATCTCCTCGTTGCCGGCGAGCTTGCCGTGCCGCGAGTAGCTCATGATCCAGGAGCGCTGGTTGAAGTCGGTGGCGATCGCGGCGTCGGTCCAGCTGTGGCCGTCGACGCTGACCTCGGAGTTGGAGTAGAGGTTGTCGAGCAGCACGTAGTCGCGCGCGAGCTGGTGGTGGTTGGGCGTGACCTTCTCGCCGAAGATCGTGAGCTGCGGATCGCCGTTGCCGTAGGGGCGGCCTTGCGCGTCGGTGAGATCGCCGAGCACCTGATCGTAGGTGCGGTTTTCCTTGATGATGTAGAGCACGTATTTGATCGGACTCGAGTCGCCGACCTTGGCGGGGATGACGCCGCCGGGCGGGATGGGCGCGTGCGTGAGCGACTCGGGCGTGTAGGGGGAATTTTTTCGGACCTGCTCGGTGTAGGCGACCATGCGCGGGGTGTCGGGCTTGGTCACGAACGAGACGCTGCCCTCGAAAATCTGGCCCGGATGATCGTAGGGCGCATGGCTGTTGGCGGTGCGCGGGGTCTTGGCGAGCGCGGGGAAACTGGCGCGCGAGGCGAGGCCCTTGCCGTTGCCGATGAGGAGCGTGCCGTTGTCGGGCGAGACCGCGAGCGCGGTGGGATACCAGCCGGTGGGGATGAAGCCGTTGACCATCGAAAGGTAGTCGCCGCGCTCGGCGGCCTCCTCGGTGAGGCGGTTGGAGATGTCGACGACGACGACGGAATTGTTGTCGGCATTCGCGACGAAAAGCGTGCGCCCGTCGGGCGAGACGGCGACGGCGCAGGGCGTGCTGCCCTCGGGCGACTGCGGGTAGAGCGAGGTGGTGATGACCTCGCGCGTTCCTTCCCAGAGGCGGCGCGCGGGGCTGGCGGGCTCGGGCACGGGCTCGAGCTTGGCGGTGGCGAGGACGTGCACGGTGTTGTCGCCCGAGCACGCGACGAAGAGCCGGCCGTCGCGCGCGAGGGTCATGTCGTTGGGGCGGAGGCCGACGGTGACATCGTGGAGGCGGCGATTTTTTGTAGCGTCGATCACGCTGACGCTGCGGCTGCCCCAGTTGGAAACGTAGAGGTGCTTGCGGTCGCCGCCGAACGCGCACGAGTGCGGGTGCTGGCCGACAGCGATGCTCTGCTCGTGGGCGAGCGTGGTGGCGTTGAGCACCCAGACCTCGTGGTTGGCCTCGTTGCAGACGTAGAGCTGGCCGGTGTTGGGATGGATGGCGATGCCGGCGAGGAAGACGGGCGACTCGGAGCCGGGTGGTTTCACGGTGACCGTCGGCGTGGCGGCGGGCGTCGCCTTGCCGTCGGCGTAGTCGAAGACGTGGATGACGCCGCTGTCGCCGCCCGCGACGAAGAAGCGCTGGCCGTCGCGGCTGAACGCGAGGCCGTTCCACGTCTGCTTGAGCGGGAAAAACTGCGCGGTCTGCCGCGCCTTGAGATCGATGAGCGAGACGCCGTGGTCGTTGTAGCCGCCGTTGACGACGACGAGCATGCGCTTGTCCGGCGCGACGATCATCTTGAGCGGCATGTCGCCGTGGAGGCGCGTGTGCTCGCCAGCGGGCGTGACGCCCCAGCCCGTGTGGAGTTGGTAACGCCCGGGCAGGAGGCCGGCGCGCTCGCGGACGGCGATGTCCTTCACATCCTCGTCGGCGCCGCGCGTGGGCGGCGCGGGGCGCTGGGCGAGGGCGGGCGAGAGCACGAGAAACGAAACGACAGCGTGACGAAGCGGGAGAAGCATGGCGGGAGGGGTGTCGCGGGGACGCTGGCTTGCGCGGGCGGGTGGGGCGAGTGGGTTGTGTGCGCCAGACGGGCGTGCAGCGAATGAGATGTCGCCAAGCGCCGCGTTTTGCGTTCACGCTGCCCCTTACCACGCGGCGCATCCGCTGCGCCGTCAACGCAATCATCCCCGTTACCCGCATGAACCCTTCCTCCCCCGTCTCGCTTCCGGCGCTGTCGCGCCGTGACTTCGTGAAACTCTCGGCCACTGGCACCGCGCTCGCCGCCGGTCTCACCGCGCCGCGCGCGCTCGGCGCCAATTCGGGCTCCGACCGCATCCGCGTCGGCGTCATTGGTTCCGGCGGTCGTGGTCGCGGGGCCGCGCAAAACTGCCTCGAGTCGTCGCCTGGCATCGAGATTGTCGCGCTCGGCGATTTGTTTCAGGCGCAGGTCGACGGCGCAGAGGCTGCGATTCAGAAATTCGCGGCGGACAAGAAACTCCCTCCGCAAAGGATGCAGAAGTTTTCCGGCTTCGATAACTACGAGAGGGTCCTCGCCGCCGGCATCGACATGGTGATCCTCGCGGCGCCGCCCGGTTTTCGTCCCGCGCATTTCGAAGCCGCGGTCAATGCGGGCAAACACATCTTCTGCGAAAAGCCCGTGGCGGTCGATCCGGTGGGCGTCAGGCGGTTCCTGGCCTCGGTGAAGAAGTCGAAGGAAAAGAACCTCGCGGTCGTTTGCGGCCTGCAGCGCCACCACCAGTCGAGCTACCTCGCTATGATCAAGCGCATCCAGGATGGCGAGCTGGGCGAGCTCACCGGCGGGCAATGCTATTGGAATGGCACCGAGCCGTTCTTTCGTGGGCGCACCGACAAGGACGACAAGACCGGCCAGCTCCGGTGGCCATGGCTCGCCAAGGTGAGCGATTTCGAGTGGCAGTGCTGGAACTGGTATCACTGGGATTGGACCAGCGGCGACCACATCGTCGAGCAGCACATCCACAACATCGACGTGATGAACTGGGCGTTTGGCGGGCCCCCGGTGAAATTCTACGGCATGGGCGGGCGGCAGACCCGCGGCAACAAGCCGGGCAACATCTGGGATAACTTTGCGGTCGAGTTCGAGTATGCCAATGGTGCGCGGGTCGCCAGCCAGTGCCGCCACGCGCCGAAATCAACGCAGCGCGTGAACGAGCGCATCGTCGGCACCAAGGGTTGGTCCTTCACGGATCAGCCCGGCGAGGCGTTCATCAAGACGCACAAGGGCGAGCTGAAATGGAAATTCGAGGGCGCGGTGCCCAATCCCTATGTCGTCGAACACACGGATCTCGTCGCAAGCATCCGCAAGAACGCCCCGCTGAATGAGGGCGAAATGGTCGCCTACAGCACGCTGACTGCAATTGGCGGCCGCATGTCGGCCTACACCGGCCGCGAACTCTCGTGGAAGTGGCTGCTCGAGGGTTCGAAGCTCGACATCTTTCCCAAGACCATCGCCGCCGGCGGCGGGCATTTCCCGCCCGTTCCGGTCCCCGGGCAAGTCGAGCTGGTGTAGCTTGGGCTTCCGGGGACGGCGTTCGGCGCCGGCCCTAGTCCTTGAGCACGAGGTCCACCTGCTCGCCGGGCAGCAACGCGAGCCCGGTGGGCACGGTGACGTGCACGCGCACGCCCAGCTCGGTCGGCACCGCAGTCACCGGCAGATGCAGGGCCGCCAGAAGCGTGGGTGAGATGGGCTCGAGGTGCGCGCCCACCTGCGCGATGGTCGCCGTGCCGGTGCGGCGGGGCAGCGAGCGCGTGCGCACCTCGACCGCGGCTCCAGGCGCGGGCAGCGTGCCCACGGGCGTCCGGACAAAGCCGACGATGCTCGGCGCGCCCGCCGCGGTGATTTGAAAGATGGGCTCGCCGGGCGCAACGGCCTCGCCGGCGCGGCGGTTGACCAGCGACACGATGCCGTCGATGGGCGCGACGAGCGCCACGGGCCGCATCTGCGCCTCGGTGAGGCGGAGCTTTTCCTCCTGCAACTTGAGCGAGGCCCGGAGCGGATGCGTGGCGGAGGGGGAGGGCAGGTTGCCAGCCGTCGATGCGAGCCGTTGCAACTCGGGATCAATGCGGGCCACGAGCTCGGTTTGCACCTTCACCTGCGCGAGCAGGGAATCGCGGGTGTTCTGCGCCTCCTCGAAGCGTTCGTCGGTCAGGAGTTTGCCGGTGTGGAGCGACTTGGCGCGGGTGAAATTGCTCTCCGCCTGGTAGAGCTGCGACTTGAGCGTCGTCAGCTTCACGCGTTCGCTCATGAGGTCGAGCATCAGGCGCTCGTAATCGAGCAGCGTGCGCAACTCCGAGGTCTGGCGCATGACCTCGATCTCCGCGCGGATGACGCCGAGGGAAGCCTCGACCACCTGCGGATCGGTCACGACCACGTGCGCCAGCGTGTCGCCGGCGCGCACGGACTGAAAGAGCTTGGCGGACACCTGTGTAAGCGTGCCGGCCTGCGCGCTGCGCACTTCGGCACGCACCGTCTCGGCCTCGCCGATCATCGTGGTGGGTGCGACGGCCTGCGTCCAGATGACCGCCGTCGCGGCGACGCCGACGGCGAAGACGATGCCGGGCAGGATCTGTTGGCGGATGCGGCGCCAGCCGTGCGCGGCGGGCGTGGGAATCGGAGGCAGGGCGTCGTCCATCGGCTCAGACCTCCGACTCGTCCTCGGCCTTCATGCTCGTGACCTGATCGACGCCGGGGAGCTGTGTGAGCTCGCGGATGAGGTCCGCCACGCGGGCCGGATCGCGCAGCAGGAGGCGATATGACAGGTCGGTGCCGTTGGCGGTGGAGTTGAAGTGCTGGTTGGCGCACTGCGCGCGGAAACTATGGCGGCGGAGCAGGCGCTCGAGCGCGGGTAGCTCATTCGTGGCGCGTGCCCAGTGGAGGTTGAGCACCAGGTCGAAGCGGTGGCGCGAGCCGAACGAGGTGAGCCAGAGGTAGAGCATGACCGCGATGATCACCCCGGCGCCGATGATGGCCGTGGAGAATTTCTGCGTGCCGCAGGCCATGCCGAGCACGATGGCGGCAAGCACGTAGGAGGTGTCGAGGGTGTCCCGGAGAATGTTGCGGAACCGGACAATCGCGAACACGGCCATGAGGCCGAAGGCCGTGACCATGTTGTTCGAGAGGACCATGAGCACCAGCGCCACGATCACGGGCATCAGGATCAGCGAGACCACGAACGAGCGGGAGTAGGAGATGCCCGAGTGGGTGAACATGTAGACCCACGCGATGAGCTGGCCCATGAGGAAGGCCAGCAGCATCGCCAGCAGCACCGTTTGGAAACTCGTCGGCGCGGAGCCGAAGTCGCCTTTCAAAATCGCATCCATGCGTCAGACGGGGGAGGGCGGCCGGCCGCGCTCAGGCGGCGAAGACGGCCGCGCGCGACGCCACCGTGGCGCGGGCCCGCGGGGCGGGGGTCGCCGCGGCGGAGGTGGCATCGATCTTGAGGCCGACCCCGTGGTTCGAAACGCGGTGCT
>JAEUHB010000024.1 GCA_016794665.1 Opitutaceae bacterium | reverse complement strand
AGTGCTGGTCCCACGCGGGGTTGTTCGTGTTATCCGAATAGTTGACCTGGATGTAGCGGACGCCGGCCTCGGCGAGGCGACGCGCCTGAAGGCACTGGCGGCCATAGTCGTCGGTCGGCTCCTCGCCGATGCCGTAAAGCGCGCGCGTGGCCGCGGACTCCTTGGAGATGTCGAGCGCGTCGGGCGCATGGTTCTGGAGGCGCCACGCGAGTTCGTAGGAGCCGGCGACCGCCTCGAGCTCGGAGTCGCCGGGGCGGGCGCGGAGCTGCTCGGCGTTGAGCGCGCGCACGAGCTCAAAGTGCCGCTGCTGCGCGGCGGCGTCGCGCGCCGGGTTGCCGACGTTGCGCAGGCCGGCCTCGGCGGCCTTTTGCCCGGCGCGGCCGATCGCGGTGCCCTGAAAGACCGAAGGAAGAAACGCGTTGCCGTAGTTGCGCGGGCCGCCGTTCGCGAGCGTGGGGCTCAGCGTCACGAACGCCGGCAGGTTCTCGTTCGCCGTGCCGAGGCCGTAATTGACCCACGAGCCCATCGACGGCCGGATCATGTTGGTCGTGCCCGTGTGGAGGAACAGCGTGGCCGGGCCGTGCGCGACGCCCTCGGTGTGCATCGAGCGGACGACGCAGTAGTCGTCGGCGTGCTTCGCGATGTTCGGGAACAGCTCCGAGACCCAGCGTCCGCTCTGGCCGCGCTGCTTGAATTCCCAGAGCGGCTTCATCACGCGGCCGGTCGCGCCCATGCCGGTCTTGGCGATGGCACGCTGGTCGAGGAACTCCATCATCTTGCCATCGTGCGCATAGAGCGCCGGCTTGTAGTCGAAGCTGTCGAGGTGGCTGACGCCGCCGCCCATGAAGAGGAAGATGACGCGCTTGGCCCGCGGCGCGTGGTGCGGCGCCGGCCGGCCCGCCGAGCGCGCGGCGGCCTGCGCGGCGATGCCGGCGAATGCCAGGTAACCAAAGCCGCAGGCAAGGTTGCGCAGGGCGGCGCGGCGCGAGAGGGGCATGGGGGTGTTCATCGGCGGAAAGCGATCAGTTGAGGTAACGGAAATCCACGCTCGCAAACAAGGCTTGATGGAACTCGGTCCAGGTCTCGGGCGAACCGTCGGCCACGTGGCGGAGCGCGATTTGCCGCTCGGCCGCCGTGGGCGCGCGCCCGAGCGTGCGGCGATAAGCCAGGTCGATGCGCGCGGCGGCATCGGCCGCCGGCTCGCGCAGCGTGCGCTCCGCGGCGTGGCGCGCCTGCTCCAGCGCAAAGGGATGATTCATCAGGTAGAGCGCCTGCGGGGCGACGACCGAGGCGTGGCGCTGGGCCACCGGGGCGTTGATGTCGGCGAAGTCGAAGACCTCGAAGAGCTCGAGGCGCGCATTGCGAAACGCCGGCGTGTAAAGGCTGCGGCGGGTGTCGGTGAAGACATAGCCGTATTCGCTCGTCGCCATCGCGCCCCCCGGCGCGGGCTTGCCGGATCCGATGTTGGGCCCGCCCAACGTGCGATCGAGACGGCCGGCCACGTGGAGCATGGTGTCGCGGATTTCCTCCGCTTCAAGGCGGCGGCGGCCGGCGTGCGAAAACCACCGGTTGTCGGGATCAACCCGCGCCGACTCGGGCGCGGGCGCGGCGGCAAGTTGATAGGTGCGTGACAGCATGATCGCACGGACCAGGTTTTTCACCGACCAACCGTCGGCGACGAACCGCCGCGCGAGGTGATCGAGGAGGGCCGGGTGCGTGGGGCGTTCGCCGGTCGTGCCGAAATTGTCGACCGAGCGCACGAGGCCCGCGCCCATCAGCCAGGCCCAGATGCGATTGACCGTCACCCGCGCGGTGAGCGGGTTTTCCGCGCTGGCGATCCAGTCGGCGAGTTCCCGGCGGCCGCTTTCCGTCGGGGAAAACTGAGGCGCCGTGGCCGGCGGCGCGACCTGCAGGAAGCCGCGCGGGACCTTGGGCCCGAGGTTGCGGGCGATGCCGCGCACCCGGATCTCGGTGTCGCCGATTTCGCCCACGGCCTCGCGCACGCCCATCGCGACGTCGCGCTTGGGGCCCGAGGCGACGAGCTTCTTCAGGTCGGCCTCGAGGGCGCGCAGCTCGACAGCGGCCTTGCGCGCGACGGGGTCGGACGGCAGGGCGACGGATTTCGCGGCCTTGCGCTTGGGGCCGTCGGCGGTGCCGGCCAGCACAACCGCGGGCGCGGCGGCCTCGACCGGCAGCACCTGAAGGGCATCGACAATCACGAAGCCGTCGGTGCCTTCGGTCGAGACGAGCACATAACCAGCCCCGTCCTTCTCGAAACGAAACTGGCCGAGGCTCACGAAATGGCCGTCGAGCGGCGGCGCCACGCGCTCGTTCACCATCACGGTGTTTTCGCCGTCAGCGTGGAGAATCGTCACGGGGACATTCGAGGCGCGGTTCGGCAGCGCCGTGTAGCCAAATCGCACCTCGTAGACGCCCGTCTGCGGAATGGCCGGAGTGAAGGTGACCGTGCGCTGGCCCTTCTGGTCGTTTTCGTCGGTGAGGTAGCCCGCGCCGAGAAACGGCTTCACGCTGGTCGAGCTGCGCCAGCCGCCGACGATCTTGGCCTGCTGATCGTCGAGGACGAGGCCGGGCAGCGTGTCCAGCGCGACGGCCTTGCCCGCGGAGGCGGTGGAGCCCGCCGTCTTGCGGAGCTGGGCGATTTTCTTCTCCAGCGCGGCAACCTCAACCGCGTGGGCGGCGAGCGCCGTCTCCGCTCCGGGCTCAACCGGGAGCTCCGCATCGACCCAGCGCGCGACGTTGTCGGTGTAATTGTGCAGCGTGTGGGTGCTGCGGAGGATGCCCGCGAGCGAGTAGTAGTCGCGGGTCGGAATCGGATCGAACTTGTGGTCGTGGCAGCGCGCGCAGCCGAGCGTGAGGCCGAGGAACGCCTTGCCCATGGTGTCGAGCTGCTCGTCCACGATGTCCATGCGGAGCTGATCCTTGTTCTGCTCCTCGTAGTTCGTCGGCCCGAGCGTGAGGAAGCCCGTCGCCGTGATCTGACGGCGGCGCTCCGTGGTGTTCGCCGCGGGCAGCAGGTCGCCGGCAATCTGCTCGCGGATGAACTGGTCGAAGGGCAGGTCGCGGTTGACGGCATCGACGACGTAGTCGCGGTAGCGCCAGGCGTCCTTGAACATCAGGGTGCGGCCGCCGCCGCTCGACTCGGCGAAGCGCGCCACGTCGAGCCAGCGCCGGCCCCACCGCTCGCCGAAATGCGGCGACGCGAGCAATCCGTCGACGACGGCGGCAAACGCCTCGGCGGTCGGACGCACATCGCGCACGAAGGCCTCGATCGCGGCCGGCTCTGGCGGCAGCCCGGTGAGATCATACGTCGCCCGGCGAAGCAGCGCGGCGCGATCGGCATCGGCGGCGGGGCGCAGGCCCTTGCTCCCCCACTCGGCCGCGATGAAATGATCAATGTCGGAGCGCGGCCAGTTGCCGGCGACCTTGGGCACCGGTGGATTCGCCGGCGGCACAAACGACCAGAAGGTCTTTCCCTCGGCGACGGTCATGCCCGACTTCTTCGCGCCCTCGGCCGCAACGGCGGCAGGCGCGGGCTCGTCGGGCGCCGGCGCGCCGCGCTTCACCCATTCCTCAAGCAGCGCGATCTCCTCGCGCGGGAGCTGGGTCTTTGGCGGCATCGCCTCGAATTCGAGCTTCGTGTAGCGGACGGCCTTGATGAGCGCACTCTTCTCGGCATTGCCCGGCACGAGCGCCGGCCCCGAGTCGCCGCCTTCCAGCCAGCCCGCGCGGTGATCGAGGCGAAGGCCCGCCTTGATCTTCTTCCCGGCCGAATGGCACTCGTAGCAACGCTCGATCAACAACGGACGAATCTTCTTCTCAAAGAAATCGAGGTCGGCCGCAGGCGGCGTCGCCGCCGCGGGCAGCGGCGAAAAGGCGAGGAGCAGGAGGGCGAAGGGGGCAAATCGCATCGGTCGGTCGGAGGCGAGAGTGGGAGTCGGGGCGCCGCAACCAAAGCACAACGATGCGGGCCGCGTCCACTCTTCTCGCCATCACCCAAACAGCGCCGCGATCGGCTGGCCGTTGTCCGTGATGGGCACGGGGCGGTCGCCGTCGTGGAGGTTCTTGGTGTAGTCGATGCCCAGCGCCGCGTGGATGGTGGCGAAGAAGTCCGGCACGCTCACGGGGTCGCGCGCGATTTTCTTGGAGAGCTCATCCGTCTCCCCGTAGGCACCGCGATGGCGCAGGCCGCCGCCGGCGAGCACACACGTGAAGGTCCGGCCCTGGTGCCCGCGGCCGCCGCCGCTGTCGAACTCCGGCGGCCGGCCGAACTCGCCCGTGATGACGATGAGCGTGCGGTCGAGCAGCCGGCGGGCCTCGAGGTCCTGCATGAGCGCCGAGAGCGCGACATCCAGATCAGCGATGAGCACGTGCTGCTGCTTGATGCCCGTGTTGTGCACATCCCAGCCCGTGCCGTTGACGAAATTCAGGTTGTGCGAGACCTCGATGAAGCGCACGCCGCGCTCGACGAGCCGCCGCGCCAGCAGGCAGCGCTGGCCGAACTCGCCGCCATAGCCTTCGCGCAACGCGGCCTTTTCCTCGTCGAGCTTAAAGCTGCGCATGAAGTCCGGGCTGCTCAGCCGCAGGGTCTGGTCGATCGCGGCGTCGTAGTCGGCGCGCACATCGCCGGGCGCGGGCCGCGCCTGGCCGCGGACATCGGCGAGCAGCGCCTCGCGGCGGGCCTGGCGGGCAAGGCTGATGCCGTCGGGCCGCGTGAGGCCGGCGGGACCCTGGCTGGTGTCGGTGAGGTAGAGGTAGCCGGCCTTGGCGCCGAGGAAGCCCGGGCCGCGGGTGACATTCGGATAACCGATCAATACGTAGGGCGGCACACCGTCCGCCACGGCGCGCCGCTCATGCGCGACCACCGAGCCGAGCGAAGGGTAAACCACCGTGCCGCTTACGGGCCGGCCCGTGTGCATGCGGTTCGTCGCCGCCGCGTGCTCGTCGATCACGTCGTGGAAAACCGTGCGCACCGCCGTCACGCGGTCCATGAGCTTGGCCGTGCGCGGCAAATGCTCGCACACCTGCACGCCGGGCACCGCGGTATCGATCGCGTCGTAGTAGGCGCCGGCGATCTTCTTCGCGGGGTCACCGCGGCGCTTCGGATCGAAGGTGTCGATCTGCGACATGCCGCCGCCGAGCCAGATGGAGATGACGTGCTCCGCCTTGCCTTTGGGCAGGGCGGCGGCGGGTGACGAAGCGGCGCCGCGGGACAGATGCGGCAAGAGCGACGCGGCGGCGGTAGAGGCGATGAATTGGCGGCGATTCATGACAGATTTTTTTGCACTCAAAATTTTTGACCGCGGATTACACGGAGGAACGCGGATAAAGTCCCGGCATCGTGGCTCCATCCGTGCAATCCGCGTAATCCGCGGTCAAAGAGGATCGAGTTCAGTTTGATGCTCACGGCAGCCACACGAACTCGCGGGTGTTGACGAGGGTCCACACGACATCCTCGAACACCTCGCGCCATGCGGGGCGGAGGCGGGCGTCGGCAGGCGGGCCTTCGCGGGCGCGTTGCTCGAGGTCGAGCATCACGGCGTTGGCCTCGGGCATCAGGTGCGTGGACCAGGAGAGCCAGGGGAGCGGCGGCGGGGCCTTTGGCGGCACGACCTCGGCGGCGGGCACGAGGCGCGTGGCGAAATCACGGCCCAGCGTCCGCACGAGCGGGGCGCGCTCCGCCGCCGTGGGCAGGCGGCCGACGACGCGGAGATAGACGTCGTCAATCAGCGCCTCGACGGACGCGGCGTTGACGGCGACCTCGGCGAGGCCGCTGCCGTGGGCAGCGCGCGTGAGCCAGGTGGACATTGTGCCGTTGGCGAGCGCGCCGGGCTGGAGGACATTGGGCTCCGCCTCGCGATCCGTGCGCGGGTTCTGACGCGAACCGGTCCAGCCGAAGGCCTCGAGCACATCCACGACCGCCTGCGCGCGCGGGAGGTTGAGGCTCGGGCGGTCGCGCTCGTTGGAGAGACTGGCGAGCATCCAAGCGCGTCGTGGCGAGCCGAGCGAAACAAAGCTGTCCGCCGGCCGCCGCGCATCGAGATCGAGCGTGATTTCCTCGACCTGCATCGGCTGGCCGGCGACGGCGTAGAGCGAGTCGACGACCTGCTCGGCGGTCAGCCGGCGCGGATCAGGGGCGGCGAAGAACCGCTGCGGTGCCGGCGCGGTGAGGTTCTTCCCGTTGGCCGGGCGCTGATAGGCCTGCGAGGTGAGGATGAGCCGCGCGACGTGCCGCAGATCAAAGCCGTGCGCGACGAACTCGCGCGCGAGCCACGCGAGCAGCTCGGGGTGGCTCGCCTCGCGGCCTTCCCAGTCGTGCGCGGGCTCAACGATGCCGGCGCCCATGAGGCGCTTCCAGACGCGGTTGACCGTGACCTGCGCAAAGCGCGTGTTGTGCGGCGCGGTCACGAGCGCGGCTAGGCGCTCGCGGGTGTCGCGCGGGTTTTGCACAAGCGCGTCCAGCGAAGCGTCGTCGGCGGCGCCGGTGAGCTTCGCAAACGGCCACGCGGGCGGCACGGGCTGCTTGGGCGGGAGCGTGACCTTGATGAGGGACTCGCGCGCTTTTTTCTCAAAGAACGCCGCCGGCACGGTGCTCGATGTCGGCACCGTCACGGGCTTGCGCTCAAAGAACGCGGCGAGGGAATAGAGGTCGCTCTGCTTGGTGGAGTGATAGGGCGAGTCGTGGCAACGCGCGCACTGGAGCTCGATGCCGAGGAACGCGGTCGCAACGATATGACCCTTGGCGGCGAATGGCGCGTCGTTGTCCGCCGCGAGCCCGAAGCCCGCGCTGCCGCCCTCGCGCTCGCTGCCACGCAGCATGATGAGCTCGGTCACGAGGCGGTCCATGGGCTTGTGGTCGCGCAGCGCCTCGTGGAGGTAGAAGCGGAACGGGCCCGTGTTGTTGAGGCTCGGCTTCACCATGTTGGGATTCTCGCCGAGCACATCCTGCCAGTAGCTCACCCAATGGTCCGCCCAGCGTTCGTCGGCGAGCAAGCGATCGACGGCGCGCGCGCGTTTGTCGGGCGCGCGGTCGGCGAGAAACGCCCGCACCTCGCGCTCCGTCGGCGGCACGCCCACGGTGTCGAAATAGGCGCGCCGCAGGAACGCCGCGTCGTCGACGACGGGCGCGCGCGCGACGGTCTCAGGCGCGAGCGGCGCCGCGGGCCAGGGCGCGCCGGCCTCGATCCAGGCCTTGATCACGGCGATCTGGGCGGCGGGGAGCGGCGGAGATTTGGCGGGCATGCGCTCCTCTTCGTCGGCGTGCGTGAGGCGGGCAAAGAGCTCGCTCTTCGCGGGGTCGCCGGGCACGAGCGCGGGGATTTTGGATTCGCCGCCCGCGAGCGCCGCGGCGCGGGAGTCGAGCTTGAGGCCGCCTTTTTCCTTCTCCCCATGGCAGCGGAAGCAGGCGTCGCGGAGAATCGGAAGCACGGTCCCGTGGAAATGTTTCGCGTCCGCGGCGGGGGTTTTCGCCGCCTCGGCCACGGCGCGGTCGATCTTGGCGCCGAGGAAGGCGTCGATCGGGTGCGGCGCGCCGGCGGGCACGGGCACGGCCTGGGTCGAAGCCCACGTGCGTGCGGTTTCGTGGCGCTTTTTCCAAAAGGCATCCTGCGAATTCGCCGCCGCAGTGCGGCGCGTGGCGTCATCGAACGCCACGAGGTCGGCCTCGGAGCGCGCGAGCGCGGCCGTGACCGCGGCATCCGTGAGCGGCACGGGCTCGGCCTTGGCGCCCGCGGGCTGAAGCACATTGAACGAGCGGCCGTCGGCCGTCTCGACCGCGACCGTGAACTCGCCCGGCTCGACGCGGTAGCGCCGGCCGCCGACGATGTTCTCGACCACGACGCGCTGCGGCGCGCCCGGCTTCACGGTGATCTCCCCGAACACTTCCTGCACGCCGTAGGCGACCGAGCGCAAGCCGGGCGCCGAGGGCGCGGGCACGGGCTCGACCGGATCGTAGCCGCCGGAATCGGCGCGGTGGGGCTTGGTGCTCGCGACGAGCGCGCCTTCCACCCACAGCTGCGCGAGGCCGCGCGCGCGAAAAACGACGCGGTGCTTGCCCGGCGGCAACGACACATCCGCGGCCAGCCGCGCGAGCACCGGGGCCTTCCAGCTCGCCCGGATGCCCCAGTCGTCGTAGCGATACGGGAAACGCGGGAACAGGAATTCGCGCGGCGTCCAGCGCATCGTCTCGGCGGGGAGCTTCTCGCCCACATTGAGCCAGCGATCGTGCGTCGGCATGCCTTCGTGCAGCGTCGCGAGCACGCGGCCCGCCGGGACCGCGCCCATCTCGGGCATCACGGCCGGCGCGGGCTTGGCAGCGATGGTGGCGGGGCCGACGCGCCGGAAGCGCGCCTTGAGCTCCGCCTCGGGCACGATTTCGCGATGGACCGCGA
This sequence comes from Opitutaceae bacterium, assembly GCA_016794665.1. GTDB lineage: Bacteria > Verrucomicrobiota > Verrucomicrobiia > Opitutales > Opitutaceae > ER46. The sequence continues at coordinate 71 of JAEUHB010000024.1, read as the reverse complement.
CGCCATCCAGCGAGCCGCGGAAACTCGCCGACGCCGAACCCTTCATCGACGAGCCGATCCAGATCGCATCG
>JAEUHB010000381.1 GCA_016794665.1 Opitutaceae bacterium | reverse complement strand
CCCCCCCTGGTTCGTCGGCGAATTCTTTGGCACGTTCCTGCTCGTCTTCTTCGGCTGCGGCTCGGTCGCGGCGGCCGTGCTGCTCGGCGCGCAAGTGGGCATTTTCCAGGTCGCCATCGTGTGGGGCCTCGGCATCGCGCTCGCGATTTTCCTGACCGGCGCGCTGAGCGGCGCGCATCTCAACCCGGCGGTCACCTGCGCGCTCGCGGCCTGCGGCAAGTTTCCGGCGGGGCGCATCCCCGGCTACGTCGCGGCGCAGCTCGCCGGGGCGTTTGCCGCCGCCGCGGTGCTGCACGTGGTGTTTTCCGGCGCGCTGCACGCCTACGAGACGACGCACGGCATCGTGCGCGGCGCCGCGGGCAGCGAGGCGACGGCGATGATCTTCGGGGAGTTTTTTCCGAATCCCGGCGGCAAGCCGCTCACCTCCGCCGCGCGGGCGATGGTGACGCCCGGCGCCGCGTTTTTGATCGAGGTGATCGGGACGGCGGTGCTCGTGCTCGTGATCCTCGGCGTGACGGACGAGCGCAACGCGGACCGCCCGCGCGAACTCGCACCCGTCGCGATCGGCCTCACGGTGACGCTGCTGATCTCGCTCCTCGGGCCCCTGACGATGGCGTGCTTCAATCCGGCGCGCGACCTCGGGCCGCGGGCGTGGAGCGCGCTGGCGGGCTGGGGCGCGGTGCCGTTCTCCGCCAACGGCTGGGGCTGGCTCACGGTCTACGTGATCGCGCCGCTCGTGGGCGGACAGCTGGGCGCCGTGATTTACCGCGGGATTTTCCGGCCGGCCTTTGCGCGGGCGTAGCCCGGCGGGCGCCCGCGTTTACGCGAGGCAGGCCTTGAACGCCTCGGTGAGCTTGGCGCGGTCGAGATTCTTGCCGATGAACACGAGCGTGTTCGTGCGCGCCTCGCCGGCCTTCCACTCCCGATCGAAGGTCGCGTCGAACAGCATGTGCACGCCCTGGAAGACGAGGCGCTTCGGCGTGCCCTTGACCGCGAGCACGCCCTTCATGCGGTAGATGTCGCCGCCCTGCACGCGGAGGAGCTCGCTGATCCAGTCGTTGAGGCGCTTGCCGTCGAGATCGCCGGGCGTGCTGATGCCCACGCTCGTGACCGACTCGTTGTGCTCGTGCGCGGCGTGGAAGTCTTGCTGCCAGCAGGGCCGCGCCGTCTCGCCCATGATGCGGATGTGCAGCGGATCGTGGCCGCAGCTTTCAAAGACGAGGTAGAAACCGGGCGCGGGGATTTTCAGCGCAAAGCGGCCGTCGCCGTTTTTTAGGAGCAGGCGATGCAGCGTGGCGCCGGGGGCGACGGTGTCGCCTTCCTTGGTGCGTGATTCCCAGTCGGCGAAGACGTGGACGGCCGCTTCGCGCGCCGCCGCGATGTCAGCCTCGGCGAGTGACTTCACCGGCATGATCACGACGTCGAGTTCGTCGGGGTTGCCGTGATGGTGGTGGTGATGATGGTCGTGCTCGCCGTGCCCGTGATCGTGGCCTTTGTGCGAATGATCATGCCCGTGGTCGTGGTTGTGATGATCGCAGTGGCCAATTTCCAGGACATGCGTGCCGGCAGGGAGCGCGTAGGCGCCGGCCCATTCAAAGGGATACTCGGGCTCGAGGAACTTGGGGTCGAGCTCGGTGGCGCGGTGGAGGTTGAAGCCGCCGACATCGAGCACGCGGTCGAGCGGCACATCGCAATTCCTCGTGCGGTGTATCTTCGCGACGGCGTTGATGCGCTTGATGCGGGCCTCGAGGTCGGCGAGCTCGGCGGGGGCGACGAGGTCCGTCTTGTTGAGCAGGATCACGTCGGCGAAGGCGACCTGCTTCATCGACTCGTCGTCCTTGTCCAAGTGTTGCGCGACGTGCTTGGCGTCGACGACTGTCACGATGGCGTCGAGCTTGAAGGCGCGCTTGATCTCGTCGTCGGTGAAGAAAGTCTGCGCGACCGGCGCCGGGTTGGCGAGGCCGGTGGTCTCGATGAGGATGCCGTCGAGCTGGTCCTTGCGCTTGAGCAGGCGGCCCATGATGCGGATGAGATCGCCGCGCACGGAACAGCAGATGCAGCCGTTGTTCATCTCGAAGAGCTCCTCCTCGCTCTGGATCACGAGCTGGTGATCGACGCCGACCTCGCCGAACTCGTTCTCGATCACGGCGAGCTTCTTGCCGTGGTGCTCCGTGAGGATGCGGTTGAGGAGCGTGGTCTTGCCGGCGCCAAGGAAGCCGGTGAGGACGGTGACGGGGATCATGCGCGAAAAGTTGAGAGTTGAGGGCTGAGAGTTGAGATAGAAAACACGCGCGGCGCAGAACTCAGTCCTTTGTTTTGAGGAGGCCGTGGCCTTCCATGGTGTAGAGGGCGGTGAGGACGCCGTCGATCCACTGCGGCTGGATGCGGAGGCGGCCGGCGAGGGACATCGGCACGTCTTGCACGGGCGGCAGGCCCTCGCCGCGCATCTTCACGGCGATCCAGTCGTTGAGCGCCGGCTGGGTGCCGAAGCAACAGAGCTGCGAGCTGCTGAGAAAAAGGAACTCCGTGGCGAAGCCGTCCTTCAGCTTCGTCGGCAGCATGAAGCCGGTGAGCACGACTTTTTCGCCGTCGAGCTTGCGCACCACGGCCGGCACCTGCGCGAGGAGGTCGGGCGGGGTGGTGCCGGGCGCGAGCGGCGTCTCGGGCGCCTGGAAGGGAAATGCGGCAAGCTGGCTGAAACCAATTTTGGCGTAGCCGGACTGGCGCACGAGCGGGCGCTCAAGGTCGGCGAGGGGCGGGCCGGGGATGCGCAGCACGGGCCGCGCCGACGCGGCCGTCGGCGGGGTGTTCGCGGCGGTGTCATCCGCGTTGCGCGTCGGCGAGGGCAGCCGCCGTGGATTTTTCGCCGGCACGCCAAACGGATCGTGGTTGGCCGGGTTGAACGCGCCCGGCCCGCAGCACACCGCGTGGTCGAGGGGGCCGCGGCTCGCCGGTGCGCCGAAGGCCGGAGCGAGCAACGCCAGGAAGGCCGGCCAGCAGGATTGCACGACGGCGTGAGCTATTTTTTCCGCGGCAGCTTGAAGGCCGCGGGGGAAAACCGGGAGCCCTTGATCTCGAGGGCTCCGACCTCGCCGTTGAACTCACCGGCATCCTTGAGCCATGCGGCCGGGCCCTCGAACTGCGAGGTGTTGCCCACCGTCTCGCCGGTGGCGGTGTTGGCGACGGCGGCCAGCGTGGCGGTCTGGCGGCCGCCGGCGGCGTAGGCCGTGACCGTAATCGACGGGGCGGCGAGGCGGACGAAATTCTCGGCGTGGCCGTCGAGCACGTAGGCCGTGAGCTTGCCCGCGGCGTCGTCGCGCACGAGCTCCACATTGTAGGCGTGGTCGCCGATCTCGACGAGCAGGCCGCCGTGCGGCGCCTTGTGGACGTGGCCGCCGTGGTCGTGGCCGGCGTGCGAATCGTGCTTGCCGCAGCCGGCGAGCGCGGCGATGGCGAGGGGAACGAGGAGGAGGCGGGGGAGTTTCATGATCGAAGGAAATTAAAACGACGCGGGCATCGCGGGAGGATGAAGATGCACTTCACGCGGCGGCGTGCAACCAGCGGCGAAAACCGCGGATCTGCGCGAGGGTGCCGGCGACGAGCACGCTGTCGCCGGCCTCGAGCCGCTCGCCGCCGGCCGGCGCGATGATGCGCTGCCCGCCGCGTTGGATGCCGACGACGCGCGTGCCGGTCAGCTGCGCGACGCCGAGGTCCGCGAGCGAGCGGCCCGCACGCGGACCGGCCGGCACCGTGAAGGTCTCCAAGACAGACCCGCGGAACTCCACGGCCTGATCCGTGGCGGCCGGCGATTGCGTGAGAAACTTGCGTGCGGCGGTGAGCTGGCCGGTCTGGCCCATCAGCAGAAGCTTGTCGCCCGGGTAGAGGCGCAGCTCGGGCCGGATGGCGGTGATGACAAAATTGTTGCGCTCGATTTCCAGCAAGGCGCAGCCGAAACGCTGGGGCAGGGCGAGCTGCGAGAGCAGCTGGCCCGCATACCCGGCGTGGTCGGGCACCACGCACTCGCCCAGTTTCACGTCCCAGGAGCCTAGGTTTTGCGCGCGGCGATCGCGCGCGGCTTCGGCCTCGGCGGCCTTGGGATCGCCGGCGAGCACGGAGGTGACCGATGACTGCCATTCGCTGTGCCAGTAGATGAGCCGTCGCGAGAAGAACCAGACGACCAGCACCGCCGCCGCCGCAATGCCGAGCCAGCCCCAGGCGCCGAGTTGGTCGGTCGGCACGATCGCGTAGAGCCAGTAGCCGAGCAGCACGGCGGCGACCCCACGCGCGCCGCCCCGCACCACGCCGACCGGCACGCCTCTCGCCCCGCCGCCATACGAATCGGCGAGGATCAGCGCGATCGTCTCGACGTTGCGCCAGATCGCCACGAGCGGGATCAGCGCGAGCAGCACGACCGCGCCCCACGCCACGTAGCGGACCGTCGCGGGCGCGAGGCCGGTCGCCGGCAGGTGTTCGCCGATGAAGGCGATGATCTGGCCGGAGAAAATCATCACGCCCGTGACAAACAGGATCTCGATCAGCATCTGCGCGAGCCGCCCGCGCACGAGTTTCCACGTTTCCGACGAGGTCGGCGAGTTTTGCGCCTGCGCCAGCCAGGCATGGTAGGCGTCGAGCGCGCGCGTCACGCGCCGCGGCTCGATGCGCTCCATGAAATCCAGAATGGGCTCCGCATGGCGGTTGATCAGCGGCACCATGAGCACCGTGAACAGCGAGACGCCGACCGCGAGCGGGTAGTAGTTTGGCGGCAGGACCTTGGCCGCGACACCCTGCTGCGCGATGATGAAGGTGAATTCGCCCAGCGGCCCGAGCAGCAGCCCGGCCCGGCGCGCTTCGCGCGGCCGCGTGCCGCAGATCACGAGCGCGAGCCCCGTCGCGACCGCGCGCCCCACGATCGCAAAGACCCCCAGCCCGATGATCCACAGCCACACCTGGCCGAGCAGCTTCACGTCGATCATCATGCCGATCGCGACGAAGAACACGCTGCTGAACAGGTCCCGCATGCCGGCAAACGCCTTCTCGACCGCCGCCCGCTGCGGAATTTCCGCGACGATGGCCCCCAGGAGAAACGCGCCAAGCGCGAGCGAGTAGCCCGCCCGCGCCGCGGCCACCGCGAGGATGAAAAGGATGCCCGCGACCGTCACCGTCTGTAGCTCGGGATCAGCGCGGGCCTCGAGGTGCCGCATCAAGCCGGGCACCATGAGCAGTCCGGCGCCCACGAGCACCACGACGAACGCCGTCATGCCCAGCAGCATCACGCTCACGCGCGCCTCGCCGCCGCCGGTCTGCGCGGTCAGCAGCGTGAGCAAGATGACCGCGACCACGTCCTCGATCACCGTCACGCCGAGCGCGAGCTGGCCCGCGCGGTCGTGGGTGAGGTTGAGCTCGCCGACGATTTTCGAGATCACGGCCGACGACGACACCATGAACATCGCCGCGATGAAGAACGTGTGCAGCCCCGACCAGCCCGCCGCGTAGCCGAGGACCTTGGTGAGATCGAACACGAGGAACGCCCCGAGGAACGTCGCGACCGGCGTGGCCCAGCCCATGCGTGCCAGTTTGGTGAGGCTCAGCCCCAGCCCGATCGCAAACATGAGGAACACAAGCCCGACCTGCGACAGGGTCTGGATGCGCACCTGATCCTGGATGAACGAGAACGGCGGCGTGTAGGGGCCAATCACGACACCCGCGACGAGGTAGCCGACAATGACCGAAAGCCCGATCCGCCGGCACAGCGCGCCGGCGACGGCGGCCGCGAGCAGCACGATGGCGAGATCCTGGATGAGACTGACGCCGGGGTCCATGTGCCGGGATGTTGGGGAAAGGTTTGGCCTGTCGACGAGTAAGAAACCGCCGCGCAGGTCGCGCTGGCCGGGGGTGCCACGAGCCGTCGCACCCAAAAAAAGCGCCGGAGATTCTCCGGCGCCGGGGGTCCGCCGTGAAGGCGGCCTACTTGGTCTCGATCTTGGCGGCGGTGAGGATGTTCTTCTTGCCGTCCTTGCTGACGATGCCGGTGACCTTAACGCCCTCGATGGCGCCGGAGCAGACCTTGCCGTGGAAATCCTTGCTGACTTGGTTGTCGGCGAGGATGTAGGTGACGCTCTTGCCCTTCTTGTTGCTGACGATGAGGGCGTTGGTGCAGGCGTCGGCCTGCTTGAGGTCGCATTTGGCGCAGGTGGCCTTGCCGGTGAGCGTGCGCTCCTTGTCGGCGGCGGCGGCGAAGAGGCTGGCGAACCCAAAGGCGCCGGCGACGGCGACAGCGAGGAGAAGTTTGTTCTGGTTCATGGGTGTGGTGGTTGGGCGGGTGATGCGTTTTTTGATTTGGCGATGGCGCCTCGGGTGAGGCGCGGGGAGAAAGACGATGCGGATGGTGGTCCAATTTCGTCGGCGCGCCACTTTTTCTTGAAGCAGGCTCCGGCCGCCGGTGGCGCCAGCGGCTACGGCTGCGGCGACGATGGGGGCTCCGGGCGCTTCTTCGTCGCGATGAGCAGCACCTTGTCGACGCGGTGTCCGTCGAGATCGATGATCTCGACGCGGTAGCCGTGATGGCTGAACGACTCGCCCTCGGCCGGCACATGGCCGAGGTGCTTTACGATGAAGCCGGCAAAGGTCTGGTAGTCGCGCTCGGCCGCGCCGTGCAGCGGGAAATCCACGACGAGGCGTTCGAACTCCGCAGCCTCGATCATGCCGTCCACGATCCAGGAGCCGTCGTCGCGCCGCACGGCCCGCGGCCTGAGGCGATCGCTCGGCGAGGGCAGCTCGCCGACAATGGACTCCATGATGTCGTGCAGGGAGAGGAGGCCGGAGATCGCGCCAAACTCGTCGGTCGCGAGGGCGACGTGCTTGCCGGTGGCCTTGAATTTCTCCAGCAGCGCCGTGGCGGAGAGCGACTCGGGCACGATGAGGGCGGGCGTCACGAGATCGCGGACGTTCACGGGCGCGCCGGCGGCAAGGTTCGCGTAGATCGCCTTCACGGTGACGAGACCGAGCACATTGTCGCGCCGGCCTTCATACACGGGAAAAACCGAATGGGCGCTCACGACGATGCGCTGCCAGACGGTTTCGTGCGCATCGGCCGCGTTGATCCAGATGATTTTCGAACGCGGGGTCATGAGGTCACGCACCGGCATCCGGTCGAAGGCCATGACGCTCTCGATCATCGCGGGCTCCTGGGGGTGGAAGACGCCGGCACGCATGCCTTCCTTCACGAGCAGCCGCACTTCATCCTCGGTGATCTTGACCTCGGGCTCGGACTTGATCCGAAAGGCGGCGAGCAGGGCGTCGGTGGAGCTTCCGAGCAGGCTGACCACCGGCGCGCCGACGCGCGAAAGCAGGTGCATCGGCCCGGCCAGAATGCGGGCGACGCCCTCGGGGTCGCCGAGGCCGATGCGTTTCGGGACGAGTTCGCCGATCACGAGGGTGAAATACGTGAGCAAGAGCACGACGATCGCAAAGGCGGCCTTGTCGGCGTAAGGAGCGAGCCACGCGATTTCCCGGAGCCAGGCGGCAAGCGGCGAGGCGAGCGAGGCGCCGCTGAACGCCGCCGCCACGACGCCAACAAGCGTGATGCCGATCTGCACGGTGGCGAGAAAGGTGTTGGGGGACTCGGCGAGGCGCAGCGCGAGGCCGGCGCGGGTGTCGCCGCCGTCCGCGAGCTGACGGAGCCGGGCCTTCCGGGCGGAGACGATGGCGATCTCGGCCATGGCAAACACGCCGTTGGCGAGGAGCAGGGCAAAGATGATCGTGAGTTCGAGGAGGACGGAATTCATGGATGAAGGCTTAGGGTTCGAGCGGCGAAGCCCAACTTAATGCGCCGGAAGGCCAGCGTGGGCGGGAACGCCGGCGGGCGCCGCGCGCCGATCTCAGTGCGCGCAGGTGCAGGCGTATTCGTGCAGCTTGCAATCCGGGCACTTTGAGAGGTCAAGGTTGAAGCGGTCGGTGACGATCTTGGCGTCGGCGGAGGGCTTGATTTGGACGACGGTGGCCAGGTCCTTGCCGGCCGGAATGGCGGCGGTGGAGAGCAGCGCATCGCCGCTGCGCGCGAACTCCAGGCGCGTCGGCTTGGCGCGGTCGCCCATCGTGACCGTCACGACCTGCTTCGTGGGAGCGACCACCGTTTTGCCGTCTGCGGCGACGAAGCTGATTTGGATTTTCTTGTCCGCGGTGACGAAAAACTCCGCGCGCGGCTCGAGGCCGGCGATGAGGCGACCGCCGTGGGGGCCGGCCTGCTTCTTTTCGGCGGCGATGGCCGGCACGAGCGGGGCGCCGAGGGCGAGTGCTGCGAGGACGATGCGGGCGATGGTCTTCATGGTGGGAGTGCGATGGTTGAAGGGTGAGCAAAACGAGGTCACGGTTCCGCGAAGGCGCCGCGCTTCAGCGCGCGTTCCGCCGATCCGCGGCCGAAATGGAAAAACACGAGCGGCCGCACGAGCAGCTCAAGGAGCGTGGAGGAGACGAGGCCGCCCACGATCACGACCGCGACGGGGTGAAGAATTTCCTTCCCCGGTTGGCCCGCGGCGAGCGCGAGCGGGATGAGCGCGATGCCGGCGGCGAGGGCGGTCATCAGCACCGGCGCCATGCGCTCCAGCGTGCCGCGCACCACCATCGCGCGGGTAAAGCCCTCGCCCTCGTGTCGCATGAGGTGCAGGTAGTGCGAGATCATCATGATGCCGTTGCGGGCGGCCACGCCGCCGACGGCGATGAAGCCCACGAGCGTCGCGATGCTCACGCTGCCCACGAGCTGCCACGTGAGCGCCAGGCCCCCCACCAGGGCGAGGGGGATGCTCAGGAGCACCTGCACCGCGAGCCCGAGGCTGCGAAAGTGCATCATCAGCAGGAACGCGATCACGGCGAGCACGGCAGCGCTGGCGATTGCGATGCGGCGCGTGGCGTCGGCCTGCGCCTGAAACTCCCCCTCGATCGCGATGCGATAGCCCTCGGGGATCTTGATCTGCGCGGCGATTTTCTCCCGGAGCTCGGCGACGCGACGGCCGACATCGCGCTCTGTCGGGCGGATGGCAAGGGTGAGGCGGCGCGACGCGTTTTCCCGGTGGATCACGCTCGGGCCGCGGGCCTCGTGCACGGCGGCGACGGTGGCGAGCGGCACGCGGCGGCCGTCGCCGGTCTCGACGGGCAGGCGCGCGATGCGCTCGGGCGAGTCGCGCAGTGCCTCCGGCAGCCGCACGACGACATCCACGGTGCGCGGTCCCTCGCGAAGTCGAGCGACCTCGCGGCCCCCGACGAGCGTCGCGATCTGATCGGTCAGCGCGCCGGGTGCGATGCCGTGCGCGGCCGCGCGCTCGCGGTCGGGTTCGATGCGGAGCTGCGGGATCGCGGCCTGCTGGTCGAGGCGGGCCTCGGCGAGGCCGGGCACGGTCTGCGCGAGGGCCTGCACCTCGAAGCCGAGCCGGCGCAGTGTGTCGAGATCCGGGCCGAAGATCTTCACGGCCACGGGGGCCCCGATGCCGCTCAGCATGTGGCCGATGCGATCGGCCAGCGGACCGGTCGTCGCGGAAAAAATGCCGGGCACCGTGCGCAGGCGCCGTTGGATGTCGGCGAGGATCTCGGCGCGCGGGCGGGCGGCGGCCGGCTCGAAGTCGATGTCAAATTCCGCGGTCGACACCGGCACGACGTGGTCGCCGCGCTCGGCGCGACCGAGGCGGCGCCCGACCTGGCGCACGCCCGGCACGGCGAGGATGTGCTCTTCCACGGTGTCGCAGATGCGGTTCATCTCGGCGAGCGAAGTCCCGGGCGCGGAGGTCGTGGCGATGAGCGCCGTCTCCTCGCGGAAGGGCGGCAGGAAGTCCTGGCCCATTTTGCCGTAGAGCAAAAAGGCCGCCGCGCCGCCCACGCCCACGAGGGCGAGCACGGGCCACGGGTGGTCGAGGCCCACGCGCAGCAGCGTGCGCTCGAGCGCGCGCTTAAGGCCGCGCACGATCGGGCCGTCGCGGTGGCTTTGGCCCGAGGCGGGGCGCAGCAGCAGCGAGCACAAGACCGGGATGACGGTGAGCGACACGACGAACGACGCCGCCATGCTCACGATCGTCGCGATTGCGATGGGGGCGAAGAGCCGGCCCTCGACGCCGCTCAGGCTGAGCAACGGCACGAACACGAGCACGATGAGCAGCGTCGCATAGAGGATGGAGCCGCGCACCTCGCCGGAGGCGCGCGCAATGACCTCGAGCGGCGGGCGGGGGACGGCGAGCGCGGCATTTTCGCGGAGGCGGCGGTAGACGTTCTCCACGTCGACGATCGCGTCGTCCACCACCATGCCGATCGCCACGGCGAGGCCGCCGAGCGTCATCGCGTTGACCGAGAGCCCGAGCCAGCGGAACACGAGCAGCGTGAGCGCGAAGCTCAGCGGCATCGCCATGAGCGTGATGAAGGTCGTGCGGACGTTGAGCAGGAAGAGCAGCAGGACGAGGGCGACGAGGATGGCGCCGTCGCGGATGGCGTCGCGGAGATTGCCGATCGCGCGGTCGATGAAGTCGCGTTGTTGGAAGAGCAGCGTGGTCTCCACGCCCGTGGGCAACGTGGGGCGCAATTCGGCGAGCGCCGCGGCGACCTCCGCGGTGAGCGCGCGGGTGTCGAAACCGGGGGCTTTGGTGATCGACATGATGACGCCATAGGTGGGCGATTTCTCCGGGGCGCGGCTCACGGTGGCGTCGCCGCGCATCGGCTCGAGGCCCCACGCCATCGTCGCGACATCACGCAAGAGCACGGGGCGGCCCGCGGTGGTCTTGATCGCGGTGCGGCTGAGCGCCGTGGGATCGGTGGTCATCGCGAGCGGGCGCACCATGACCTCCGTCGAGCCGTTCGTGAGGAAGCCGCCGGTCGCGGTGGCGGCGGCGCGCGCGACGGCGGCCTCGAGCTCCGCGAGGGTGACGCCGTGCGCCTCCAGGCGAAAAGGATCGGGTTGCACCTCGAGACGTTGCACGCCGCCGCCCATGTTGAGCACCTCCGCGATGCCGGGGATCGATTGGAGCCGGCGGCGGATCGTCCAATCGGCGAGCGCGCGGACCTCGCTCGGGGACAGGTGGCCGGCCGCGCCGGGCTTCACCGTGGAGCGCACGCCGACGAGGAGGATTTCGCCCATGAGCGAGGTGACCGGCGTGAGCACCGGCTGCACGCCCTCGGGCAGCTGCTCGCGCACGCCTTGGAGGCGCTCTTGCACGAGGGTGCGCGCGCGGTGGATGTCGGTGTCCCAACCGAACTCGGCATAGGCGATCGAGAGGGCCACGTCGGAGTTGGTGCGCAAGCGCGCCAGGCAGGCGACGCCCATGAGCGCGCTTTCGATCGGTTGGGTGACGCGGGCCTCCACTTCCTCGGGCGCGAGGCCCGGCGCCTCCGTGAGCACGACGACGGTCGGCCGCGTGAGGTCAGGCAGCACCTCGACGGGCAGGCGCAGGCCCGCGAGTGCTCCGAAGGCGAGCACCGCCACGGCGAGCGCCAGCACGGCGGCGCGGTGTGCGAGCGACCATTCGATAAGACGGTTGAGCATCGGGGATCAGGTTTCGCGCCCCGCGGAGGCGCGACGGTGGCGGATGCTCTGGACGATGAGCGCGAGGAACAGCGCGCCGCTGACGATCATCCAAAACGGGCTCGCGTGGGCATGGGCGTCGCCGTGGTCATGGCCATGATCATGGGCGTGGTCGTGGCCCG
>JAEUHB010000377.1 GCA_016794665.1 Opitutaceae bacterium | reverse complement strand
GCGGATTTTGGCGCCGTCGGTCGAGCCGGCGCGACGGATGGCATCGATGGCGAGCGCGGCGGCGTCGTAGCCGAGGGCGGAGAGTGAATCGGAGGGCGTGCCCCAGCGCTGCTGGAAACGGCGGTTGAAATCGACGACGCGAGGGGAGCGGTTGTCGGGCGAGTAGTGCGTGCTGAAGTATCCGCCCTCGACGGCCGGCCCGGCGAGCTTGACCAGCTCGGGCGACTCCCAGCCGTCGATGCCGAAGAGCGGCACGGTGAGCCCGAGGTCGCGGGCTTGTTTGCAGATGAGCGCGGCCTCGGCGTAGTAGCCGGGCACAAACACCCCGTCGGCGCCCGCGGCCTTGATAGCGGTGAGCTGCGCGCGGAAATCCTTGTCGCCCTCGTTGTATTTCTGGTCCGCGGCGATTCTGGCGTCGCCCATGGTGAAGCCGACGCGGAAGAACTTCGCGAGGCCCACGCTCTGCGCGGACGAGGCCGAGGAGAGGATGGCGGCGCGGCGGAGCTTGAGGGTCTCGCGGGCGAACTTCGCCATGATCGTGCCCTGGAAGTCGTCGATGAAGCAGACGCGGAAAACGTAGTCGCCCTTGGTGGTGACGGTGACGTTGGTGGCGCCCGGTGAGATGAGCGGGATTTTCGCCGCCTGCGCGATGGGCGCAGCCTCGAGGGTGCGGCCGGAAGTGATGTCGCCGACCACGACCGCGACTTTGTCGCGCGAGATCAGCTTCTTCACGACGGTGGCGGACTCGCCGGCCTTGGACTGGTTGTCCTCGGTGATGAGCTCGAGCGGACGGCCCAGGATGCCGCCCGCGGCATTGGCCTCCTCGATGGCGAGAAGCACGCCCTTGTGCGCGGCTTGCCCGTAGGTCGCCTCCTTGCCCGTGAGCGAGGCGAACTCACCGATCCGGATCGGAGCGGGAGGCTCGGCGGCGGAGACCGCAACAACGACAGCAAGCAGCAGCGGCAGCAGGCGGGGGATGGGCATCGCAGCGGAGACAACGGCAGGCGGTTTTTGTTTTCAACCAAACTGTTTTCCACCGGGCCGGTGGAGGTCCCTGTTACCCTAAGGAGGGCAACGGAAAGGTATGGCAGCAAAAAGCCGCACCCCGAGGGATGCGGCTAAAATAGTGGCGGAGCGGGGAACCGATCCGCTGCCGGGCACCTGCGCTTACTTCAGCGCGGCGGCGTAGTTGAGCTCGGCGATGTCCCAGTCGACGACGTTCCAGAACGCGGTCACGTAGTCGGGGCGGCGGTTCTGGTAGTTGAGGTAGTAGGCGTGCTCCCAGACATCGAGGCCGATGACGGGCTTGCCCTCGATCCCGGCGACGGCCTTGCCCATGAGCGGGCTGTCCTGATTCGCGGTCGAGCCGATGGCGAGTTTCTTGTCGGCGCCGACGACGAGCCAGGCCCAGCCGGAGCCGAAACGGCCGGCCGCGGCCTTCGCGAACTCCGCCTTGAAATTATCGAACGAGCCCCACGTCGCGGTGATCGCGGCGGCCAGGCTGCCCTTGGGGGCGCCGCCCTTGCCGGGGCCCATGATGCGCCAGAAGAAGGCGTGATTGCTGTGGCCGCCGGCATTGTTGCGCACGCCGCCGCGGATCGCCTCGGGAACCTTGGAGAGATCGGCGATGAGGACGTTGACGTCGAGCGCGGCGAGAGCGGGGTGATCCTTGAGCAGGTTGTTGGCGTTGGTCACGTAGGCATTGTGGTGTTTGCCGTGGTGAATCTCCATCGTCTTGGCGTCGATGTGCGGCTCGAGGGCGGTTGGCGCGTAGGGAAGGGCGGGCAGAGTAAAGGCCATGGTGGCGAGTGTGATTGTCTGAGGTTGAGGAATCGAAACGGGAGCGGCACTGATGCACCCGGGCGCGGGTGCGTCAACGCTGCGCTGCAGAATCCCGGTTGCCGGGAGGGGTGACCGACACCGGTTCGTGGCCGCCCACGGCAGGAAAGCGGATGGTGTGGCGCGCACCGGCGACCGTGACCTCGACTGAGGTGGCACGCTCATCGTTGGTGCGGCTGGCTTGCCAGACCACGGCTTGGCCGGAGCGGTGCGGGACGAGCACGGTGACCATGCCGAGCTCGCGGCGCGCCTCCGTCGTGGCGGCCTCGGCGTGCCAGTGATTCGGAAACTCGCGGGTTGGCGCGGGCTTGAAGCCGTCTGTCTGCTTGAAGGCCAGGGGAACGGGCGAGAGATACGCGATTTCGAGTCCGGCCTTGGACTGCGCAACGCGGAGCCGCGCGGCGCGGTCGTCGATCGTGAAGGCGCTCAGGGCGTGGAGCATGAATTGAAATTTCGCGGGCTGCGGCGCGACCAGCTCGTCGTAAAGGACCACGAAGGGCCGTGCGCCCTTGATGAAGACTGCGTGTCGCACCGCGCGATTAAGTTTCGTGCCGTAAGCGGTGGTGGCGTCGCCGGCCACGTAGTCGTAGGCGGGCTTCAGCTCCTCGCGGATGAACTGCGCGGTGGACCCAACGGAGTGCGGGATCTGGCCCTCGCCATCGACGAGCACGGCGTTTTGCGCGCGCGTGGAGTGGACCCACTGGTAGTGAAACTTGCTGCCGTGGAGGTCGCGGTAGGTGTTGGCGACGAGTAGGGCCTCGCCATAGGCGTTGAGGAAAAATCCGTTTTGCGCGTTGTGGCCATGGCTCTGCGTGCCGAACGGGCTCGCCTTGAGCGCGAAGTGCACGTCGTCGCGGCTGTCGAGCAGCGTTGTGTGCAGGCTGGCGACGCCGATTCCGTGGAAGACCTTGGACTGCGGAATCGCGGTGGGCGGGCGCACAGCGGGGAGTGGCGGGAGATTGGCGCGATAGAGGAATCCGAGCACGCCGGTGTTGGGCTTCATGCCGCCGGTCTGGGCCCACCAATGCCAGACAGCGGCGCGGCCGCCGTCGCCACTCGCGCTGCGCGCGCGCAGGTGATACTCGAGGAAACTCGGCGGTGTGAGCGGTCGGAACGAGAGATCGCCGAAGCCGGCATTGGGCGAGTGCGGAGGCGCGAGGTAGAGCGGGTAGTCGCCGACCTGCGCGAAGAATGGCTTTTTCAACCCGTCGATTCCGAGGGCGGACTGCGCGACCTGGAGCCACCACACGGCCTTGCTCTGGTAGCCGCTCCAGTAGCTCACGCCCTCGTGCCAGCCGCCGTCGTCGTCGGACCACACGGGGTAGCACGCGAAGAACTTGTTCACCGCGTAGTCGAGCCACTGTGGCGCCTCGGGGATTTCGTCGAGCCACGCGATGCCGGCCTCGGCGAGCTTGTGCCACACACGGTTGGCGTGGCTGCCAAACGGTCGCTGCAAATGACCGCCGCCGCGGCCGACCTCGCTGCTGTTCCACGCGTCGAGCACCCGCTCGCGAAACGCGGCCTGGATTCTTGCGCGTTCCCCGGCCGTGAACATGTCCCAGGCCCAGTCGTAGGCGCGCGCGGGCCGGTAGAGCAGGGGCTTGGCGGCCTCGCAGTTGAGGGTGAAGTTCGTGTTGCCCTTGGGGTCCCAGCCGGCGAGGTGGAGCACCCAGCGGCGCGCGGCCTCGCCGTAGGTCCTGTCGCCGGTGAGCAGGTAGACAAACGCGAGCGTCTCGGCCTCGGTGCACGCGCGTTCGGTCTGCTCGCGGTTGGGCCACCAGTAGCGGATGAGCTCGGCGTTGTCCTTGTCGCGGGCGGATCCCCGGTGCGCGGGCTCGGGGGTGGGTCCGGCCTTGATGTAGGCGTCCGCGGCTTTCCGAAGCGGCGCAAACGCCTCGGCTTCGCGGCCGCGGGCGAGTTCGCGCAGCCGCGGCAGGTCCTCGGGGCGCATGAAAAGCCGCGGGTGCTGCGCCGGCACGGTTTTGCGTTGTTGCGTGACGGTTGGCATCGGCAGCGCAGCGGCATCGGCGGGCACCACCACGCGGCGCGCGGCGCTCCATTCGGAGGCGGCGCGGGACTTGTCGGCCATGCGGTAGCGCCAAAAATATGTGCCGGGCACGAGCGCGCGGTCGTGCGTGTAGGTCGGCCACGCGATGCCCTCGACGGTCGTCGTGCCGCGGGCGGGAAACGCGGGATCGGCGGAGAACTGCACGGCATATGTGACGGCGTTGGCGGGCGCGATCCACGTGAACGTGGGCGGGTTGAGCGGCGCGGTTGCGCCGTCCGCGGGACGGTAGCCCCACTCGTCGGGCCGGGCGGGGCGCTGGTCGAGGGGCAGGGCGGCGAACGCGTGAGCGGCGGCCGCGAGGCCGAACAGCAGCGGGCGGATTTTCATCGGAGCGAAAAGCACGGGCCGGTCAGATCGACGCCCGGGGGCGCCGGCGGTTGCGCGCCCGGGAGGTTTATTCCGCTTCGGTGCGCTTGAGCCTGAAGAATGCCTGCAGCAGCGCGCGGCACTCCTCCTCCAGCACGCCCCCGGCGGTCAGCTCGACGCGGTGGTTCACGCGGGGGAGATTGTTGAGGTTGGTCGCGCCGCCGAGGCACCCCATCTTCGGATCGGGCACGGCATAGCAGACGCGCTTCACGCGCGACATGAGCATCGCGCCCGAGCACATCGGGCAGGGCTCCTTGGTCACATAGACGGTGGCGCCTTCGAGCCGCCAGTCACCGAGGGCGGATGCGGCTTGGGTGATCGCGAGCATCTCGGCGTGCGCGGTCGGATCCTTGGCGCCTTCGACAGTGTTGTGCGCCGAAGCGATCACCTCGCCGCCGACTTCGATAATCGCGCCGATGGGCACCTCGTCGCGCCGCCATGCATCGATCGCCTGGTTGTAGGCCAGGCTCATGAAGAATGCGTCGTCGCGCACGAGCTGCGACGGAAAGCGTTTCTCGAACGGGCAGGACGGGCTGTCGGGCTCGGGCATCTCACGCACGAGCCAGCACACGGCCCGGGCGGGATGCGAGAACGAACCGGTGCGGCTAGGCTGCCTTGGCGGCGACAACGGCCGCCGGCAACTCGAGCGTGAAGCAGGCGCCCCGGCCGGGGCCCTCGCTGTGCACCGTGAGCGAGCCGCGCAGCTCGTGCGCCGCGGCCAGGGAAGAATGGAGCCCGAATCCGTGGCCCGTCGCGCGGGTCGTGAAGCCGTGAGTGAAAATCTTGGACAAGTTCTCGGGCGCGATGCCCACGCCGTTATCCTCGACGGCCAGGCGGACGCGATCGGCGCCGAGGGGCGCGACGCGCAGGGTAATCCGCTTCTCGTGAGCGGGGCCGTCGTCGGCGGCGTATTTGGCGTTGCGGATCAGATTGACGAGGATCTGGAGGATCTTGCCCTTTTCGCCGAGCACGGGTGGGGTCGGCTGAAAGTCGCTATCGCAGACGACGCGGTGCCGCTGCAACGCGCCGGCATTCATGCGCAGGGCGTCGGCCATGAGGGCGGCGGCGTCGAGCGGTTCTACGGCCCCGGCCATCTTTGCGTAGGCCTGCTGCATGGTCACGATGTCCTTTATGTGATCGATATTCTCTTGGAGGGAAGCCAGCTCGCGGAGCATCGCTTGGCGCTCCTCGATGGCGCTGGCGGCGAGCGACGTGAGCAGCTCAGGAAGCCGGCGGAGGCGTGCCTCGTCCACCCCGGAGGCGGCGTGTTGCCGGAGCAGGCTGGCGAGCTGGCCGATCGCCTCGGTTTTGCCACGGCGAGCGGAAGCGGCCAGCACGCTGGCCGAGACGTTCACGCTGGTGAGGACATTCCCGACGTTGTGAAGCACGCCGGTGGCGACTTCGGCCATGCCGGCCAGGCGGGAGGCCTCGACGAGCCGGCGCTGCGCGGACTCCAACTGCTGCTGCAGGCGGTGTTTGTCGGTCACGTCCTTGGTCAGGCCAAAGGTGCCGATGATAGCGCCGGTTTCGTCGCGGAGCGGAAGCTTGGTGGTGATGACCCAGCTCTCGCGGCCGTCCGGCCAGGTGATCTGCTCGGTTCTTCCGACGATGGGTTCGCCGCTGACCATGATTTGTTCCTCGCAGCGGCGGGCGAACGAAGCGTGTTCAGCGGAGAAGAAATCGGCGTCGGAGCGGCCGACCAAATCGCGGGGCTCGAGACCGTGCCGACGGGCCTTGGAGCGGCTGACGGCGATGAAACGACTCTCGCGGTCCTTGAAGTAGACGAGGTCGGGCACCTGGTCGAGGAAGGCCGCGACGACATCGCGGTCGAGCGGCAGCGGGACCGCGTGCGGAGGCATCGTGTTCATGCGGCGACGGGCAGCTCGAGGGTGAAGCTGGCGCCCTGGCCGGGTCCGGCGGACTCGACGCTGAGCAAGCCCTTCATTTCGCGGGCGGCGTTGGCGGCTGAATGCAAGCCGAACCCATGGCCGCCGGTGCGGGTCGTGAAACCGTGCGCGAAAATCCGGGCGAGGTTGGCGGCGGGGATGCCGACGCCGTTGTCCGCGACGGTGAGGCGCACGGTGCCCTCCCCGGCGGCAACCCGGAGCGTGATGCGCTTGCCCGGCTGGGCCGAGTCGTCGCACGCGTGCTTCGCGTTGCGGATGAGGTTGACGAGGATCTGGAGGATCTTGCCGCGCTCCCCGAGGATGCGGGGCACGGGCTGGAACTCGCGGCGGACCTCGATTTCGTGGCGCGTGAGCGCCCCGGCATTCATGCGCAGCGAGTCCTCGATGAGCGGAGCCGCCTCAAGCGGTTCCACCAGCCCGCCAAGGCTGGCGTAGTCCTGCTGGAGGAAGACGATCTCCTTGATGTGATCGACGTGCTGCTGGAGGTTGGTGATCTCGGCCGCGAGGCGATCCCGCTCCTCGATGGCGTGCCGGCTGAGCGTCTCGAGGAGATCGGCCACACGGGCGCCGCGGGGATCGGTGGCGAGGAACGCACCGAGGTGGTCCGAGTGCGCCGCCAGCAGCGCGGCGATCTGGCCGAGGGACTCGGTGCGTGAGTGCCGCAGGCCCTCGGCGATCACGCGGGCGGAGACGTTGAGGCTGTTGAGGACGTTGCCGACGTTGTGCAGCACGCCCGTGGCTACCTCCGCCATGCCGGCCAAGCGCGATGCGCCGATGAGCTCGTCGTTCGTCTTCTCGAGGGCGAGCTCCATTTCGCGGGATTCGGTGATGTCCCGGCTCAGGCCGAAAGTGCCGACGATGACGCCCGATGCATCGCGAAGCGGCAGCTTGCTCGTGAGCGACCACGTGACGCGGCCATCGGGCCACGTCTCCTTCTCCACCTTGTCGAGGATCGGTTCGCCGGTGCGCACGATGCCTCGCTCGTCTTCAAAGGCAGGCTGCGCGTGCTCGCGGGTGAAAAAATCAAAGTCGGTGCGGCCGATGACCTCGTCCGCATCGCGCGCGCCGAAGTTCTCGATGAGCGAGCGGCTGACGGCGATGAACCGCGACGCGCGGTCCTTGAAGAAAAACTTGTCCGGGATGTTCGCGAGAAAGGCGCCGACGAGCGCTCGGTCGAGCGGCGCCGCGCGATCGGGGTGGGTGGCGGCTGGCGCGGTCGTCATGCGGCGTGCCGGGAAGGAGGCCCGGAGCGGCGGCCGAGGAAGCGTTCGACGGTCGCGCGCAGCGCGTCGAATTTCACCGGCTTTGATAGGTAGTGGTCCATGCCCGCGGCGAGGTAGGCCTCGCGGTCGCCCGCCATGGCGTTTGCCGTAACGGCGACGATCGGAAGGTGGGTCGGGAAGCCCTTTTCGCCGGCAGCCTGGGCGGCCCGGATACGGCGGGTGGCGGCGATGCCGTCCATCACGGGCATCAGGTCATCCATGAAGACGAGGGCGTAGGGCTTGGTGCGCACGGCGTCGACCGCAGCCTGCCCGTCTTGCACCAGGTCGACGTCGTAGCCGAGCTTGCGCAGCTGCAGCAGGGTCACCTTTTGGTTCACCGGGTTGTCCTCGGCGACGAGGATGGCGCCGCGGCCGGAAAGGCTCGCAGCCGGCATCGTGAGATCGGCGAAAGGCACCGGGATGGTCTCATCGGCCGGGGTGGCCTCGACAAGCCGCTCGAGGGTGGCTCGAAGGCGGGCGGGATGCACGGGCTTGAGCTCGCAGGCCGCGATGCCATGGGCGTCCATCTGCGCCGGCTTGAGCCGCTCGCCGCGCGACGTGAGAAGCAGGATGCATGGCTTGGGCAGCGCCGGCTCGGCGAGCAGCAGCTTGGCAAGCCCCAGGCCGTCGATGTCCGGCATGTGGTGATCGAGGATGATGAATTCGACAGGCCGGCCGGCCTTGGCGGAGAGGCGGAGCTGCTCGAGGGCCGCGATGGCGCTGTCCGCCGTGCGGTGGCGCAGGCGCCAGGACTCGCAAAGGTGGGCGAGGAGCTTCCGGTTGGTGGCGTTGTCGTCGACGATGAGGGTGTGGCGGCCAGCGAGCCCCGAGGGCTCCGGCAGAAAACGCGGCGCCGGCAACGCGGGCTCGTCGAGCAGCGCGGTGAACCAGAACGTCGATCCGCCGGCGCCGCCGCTCTCGAGGCCGATCGTGCCGCCCATCAGCTCGGTGAGCCGTTTGCAGATGGCGAGCCCGAGGCCGGTGCCGCCGTATTTGCGGGTGGTCGATGAATCGGCCTGGGTGAACGGCTGAAACAGCGTGGGCTGCACGGCCGGCGGCACGCCGATTCCGGTGTCGACGACGCGGAAGCGCAGCATGGGGCGGCCGGCCTGCCGCCCGGCGGTGGAGACGTGCAGCGCGACCTCGCCGCGGGCGGTGAACTTGATCGCGTTGGCGATGAGGTTGAGCACGATTTGGCGCAGGCGAACAGGATCGCCGCGGAGGCGCGTGGGCACGTCACTGTCGATCTGCATGACCAGTTCGAGGCCCTTGCGGGCGGCGGCGTCGGCGTTGAGGTCGACCGCAAGCTCAAGGTGTTCGGCGAGCTCGAAATCGACGGACTCGAGGTCGATGCGGCCGGCTTCGATCTTGGAGAAGTCGAGGACGTCGTTGATGATGGTGAGGAGCGACTCGCTGCTCTGGGTGAGCGTGAGGGCGAGGTCGCGCTGCTCGGCGTTGAGCGGGCTGGAAAGAAGCAGGTTGGCCATGCCGATCACGCCATTCATGGGCGTGCGGATCTCGTGGCTCATGTTCGCGAGGAAGGCGCCCTTGGCGCGGTCGGCGGCCTCGGCGGCCTCCTTGGCTTGCTTGAGCGCGCGCTCGACCTCGGTCCGACGGGCGACCTCTGCTTGCAAGGTGGCGTTGGTGGATTCGAGGGCGGCGGTGCGCTCGCGGACGCGGTTCTCGAGTTCGGCGGCGTGGGCAAGCGCGGCACGGGAGAGGTTCCATTTCTCGGTGAGCGCGTTGGCGAGCTGCAGCACTTCGATGGTGTCGAAGGGCTTCTTGAGAATCACGAGCCGGTCGGTGGTGCCGAGGCGGGCGAGCATCTCGTCCCACGAATAGTCGGAGTAAGCGGTGCAGATGACAACTTGCAGCGCGGGCGCGACCTTCCACAACGCAAGCGTGGTCTCGACGCCATCCCAGCCCGGGGGCATGCGCATGTCGACAAAAGCGAGCGCGTAGGGTTCACCCCGGCCGACTGCTTGAATGAGCATCTCAAGCCCTTCGCGGCCCTGGCTCGCGCAATCGACGGTGAACCGCGGGACGGTCGCGGTGGTGGGCTTCGCCGGGGAGCCGAGCACCTCGTGCAACAGGGCGTCCACGGCGTCGCCGCTGGAGCTGGCGGACGGGCAAAGGATTTTCCGGATGTCGGCGTGGATGGCCGGATTGTCGTCGACGACGAGCACACGGTGGTTGCGCGCGCGGGGCTCGGTTGTCGGGGTCGTGGGCATGGAAGGGCCGGACATCGCAGGGATGCCCGCCAGCGTCATCGGCCCCACGGCCGATGGGTTTAGGACGAAGGAGCCGTCTATCCGGGCCGCGGCGCCCTAGTATTGGTGCCGCAGCGCCTTATCTGTTTACCAAGTGTCCAGCGCTCCGCGGACGATTTTCGCCGCGAGCGACTCTGCCAGCAGGGAAATGGCTTGGTGCTCCGATTGAAGCTGACCGCCGTCGGTAAAGACCTCGCGCGTGACGCTGACGGGGCGATTTTCCCAGATCGTCTTGGCGGCGCGTTGATCGCGCAGGGTGCAGGCGGCCTCCAAGGTGATGTTGAATTTTCGCGCGAGGCCGGTGTCGCCTTCGCGGGCGGCTGCGACTTCGCGGCGATATCCGGTGATCGTCACAACGAGGATGGCGTCGGAGCCGGCGGCGGAATTGACCAGCTGGGCGCGCGCGTCGCGGGCGAACGCCTCGCGCAGGTGCGTCGAGACGATTGCCTGCGACTGCGGCAGCAACGTGCGGTTGGCCACGGGCTCGATGTGCAGCGTGCGAAATGCCGGCGCCGCGCCGGTGCCGAGCTGGTAGTGAGCGCAGCCGCCGAGGAACGCAGCGGCGGCGACGAACCCGAGTGACGCGCGGAAGCGAGGCATGGACCGCTGCTCAGAAGAACAGGAAGCGCTTTTTCTTCGGCGCGGGCGCAGGTTCGCCGGCGGTGGGAGGTGGCGGCAGGCCGGCAACCTTTGCCTCGACCTCGGCCAGTCGACCCTTGGCCTTTTGCGCAATGGCGGACTCGGGGTAGGCGGTGATGGCCTCGTTGTAGAACACCCGGGCGGCCTTGAAATTCGAGCGCTTGTAGAAGTAAAAATCGGCCATGCGCATTTTGCTCTCGGCGAGCATGGTCTTCATCCCGTCGAGTCCCTTTTCTGCCGCGGCAATGTTGGCGTCGCTCGGGAAGAGCAGCATGAAATCGGTGAAGTAGGTGATCGATTCCTTGGTGGCGCCCTGGTCGTAATAGGGGCCGTCCACGAGCGAGGCGTGCATCTGGGCAAGCTTCAGGTAGGCGTCGGGTGCCAGAAGCGTCTGGGAATAGTTGTTGATCATGCGGTCGAGGGCGTCGATGGCGTCCTCGTTGTTGCCCAGTTTCTGGTGGCCGCGCGCGACGTTCATGAGGGCGAGCGGTGCGTAGTCGGAGTAGGGGGCATTGGCGATGATGGTCTCGAAATACTCGAGGGCCTTGTCGCGCTGGCGGAAGCCGGGGAGCAGGCCCCAGAGCATGCGGCCTCGCGCGCCGTCAAGGAGCGCGGCGGCGATGCGGTATTGCTCGCCGACGATTTCGTTGAAGCGGCGGGTATTCGGGTAGCGGCCGAGGACCGTCTGGAAATCGTCGAAGGCCTTGGTGTATTCCTTGCGGCCGAGGCGGAGCTTGGCGGAGCGGTAGAGGGCCTCGGGCGCGTAGATCGAGTTGGGATATTTTTTGGCGATCGACTGGTAACCGCGGATTGCGGTGCGGCTGCCGCCGTCTTCCTCGGCGGAGCGGGCCTTGTTCATTTGATCAAGGGCATTTTTGCCCTCGGCGCCGGCGAGGCCGGCGAGCGCTCCGCCTTCGACACGCCAGCCGGTCGCGGCACTCCACACGAGGTCGGCGCGCGCCGCGGGGGCGATCCAGCCGAGCGCAAGCGTCAGGAAAAGGAGCAGGGCAGGCCGGCGACGGGCGAGAACAGGACGCATGCGTGAAAAGGTCTACCAGCGAACCAGCGCGCTCCCGTAGGTCAAGCCCGCCCCAAAGGAGACGAGCAAGGTAAGGTCCCCGGGGCGAATGCGGCCCGCGCGGCGCGCCTCGTCGAGCGCGAGAGGGATGGAGGCCGCGGAGGTATTGCCGTAGCGATCGACGTTCACGAAGAAGCGATCCATGGGCAGCTCGAGGTATTCGGAGATGGCCTCGATGATGCGGAGGTTGGCCTGGTGGGGGATCACGAGCGCAATCTGATCCGGGCGCACGTGGTGATGTTCCAGAATTTCCCGCGCCGCGTCGTCCATGGCGCGGACGGCGAGCTTGAAGACTTCCTTCCCCTTCATCCGGATGCAGTGATCACGCGCGGCGATGGATTCCGCGGTGGATGGCGCGCTGCTGCCGCCCCGCGGGATGAACAGCAAGTCGGCGCTTTCACCGAGCGTGCCGAGCTGGGCGCCGATGAAACCGCGGCCCGCCCCGGGCGAGGGCGCGAGGACCGCCGCGCCCGCCCCGTCCCCGAAAAGCACGCAGGTGGTGCGGTCCTGCCAGTCCACGATGGCCGAGAGTTTTTCCGCGCCGATGATCAGGGCACGGCGGTAGCGACCGGACCCGATCATCGCGGCGGCGGTGTCGAGCGCGAAGACAAAACCCGAGCACGCGGCATTGAGATCGAAGCAGGCCGCAGTGGAGGGCACGCCGAGCTTGGCTTGCACGAGGCAGGCGCAGGCCGGCATGGGCAAATCGGGGGTGATCGTCGCGACGATAAGGAGATCGATTTCCGCCGGGTTCACGCCCGCGTCGACGAGGGCGCGGCGCGCGGCATGCACCGCCATGTCCGAGGTGCTTTCGCCCGGGGCCGCGATACGGCGCTCGCGGATCCCGGTGCGGGTGCGGATCCACTCGTCGGAGGTCTCCACCGTGTGGGCGAGGTCATCGTTGGTGAGGATGCGCTCGGGTGCATAGGAACCTGTGCCGAGGATGACAGTGGAGGACATTCAGGGTGCGGAGGTGGGGCGCGCCGCGGAGGACGCGCGCGGAGCTCAGGCGAGCGCCGGCTGGCCCAGGAGCTCATTGGCGCGCGCGATGTCGGCGCCGATATGCTCGTTCATGTTGGTCTTCACGATTTCCTGGGCGGCGAGAATCGCGCTCTTGATGGCGCCACGATTGGCGGAGCCGTGGGCCTTGAGAATGCTGCCGTTGAGGCCGAGGAGGGGCGCGTAGCCGTAGCGTTCCGGGTTGATGCGCTCGCGGAACGCATCGAATGCGCCCCGCGAAAGACGGCCGCCGATCTTTCGCAGAGGAGTGGCGTGAAGTTCCTCCCGGA
The DNA here is from genome assembly GCA_016794665.1 of Opitutaceae bacterium. Lineage (GTDB taxonomy): Bacteria > Verrucomicrobiota > Verrucomicrobiia > Opitutales > Opitutaceae > ER46. The sequence continues at coordinate 13,886 of JAEUHB010000377.1, read as the reverse complement.
GCATCGTCTTGAAAAACTTCAGCAGCGACTCCCAGCTCTTGATCATGATGTTGCCCACGAATCCATCGCAGACGACCACGTCGACGTGCTCGGCGAACACCTGGAAACCTTCGATGGGGCCGGCGTAGTGGATGATGTCGCCGACGCGCTTGAGAAGGTCGTTGGTCTCGGTGATCAGGGCGTTGCCTTTGCCCTCCTCCGTGCCGATGGTCATGAGGCCGACCCGCGGGCGCTTCACGCCGAGGGTCACGCGACAGTAGTGGCTCCCGAGGATGGCATTGTGGACGAGGTGCTCGGGTTTGGCGTCGGGATTCGCGCCGGCGTCGATCAGCACAAAGTGCCCACCTTCGCGCGGGCAAATCGCAGCCAAAGCGGGGCGGGCCACGCCATCCATCGTGCGGAGGCGGAGCGTGCCACCCGCCATGAGAGCGCCGGTGTTGCCGCAGCTTACGACCACGTCGGCCGCACCGTTTTTCACGAGTTCGATGGCGCGCACCATCGACGCATCCCGCTTTCGCTTCAGAGCGAGGAGCGGTTTGTCATCCATGGTGATGACTTCGCTGGCGTGGTGGACGGACAGCCGGCTCGAGCGTTGCAGACCAGCGGCGGCCACCAACGGATCCAGCACCGCCTGATCGCCCACAATGGTGACATGCTGGGGAGGATGCCGGTCAGCCAGCGCCAGACGCACGGCTTCGACGACTTCTGCGGGCCCTAAATCACCGCCCATCGCGTCCACGGCGATGCGCCCGGTCGAGCCCGACGAAGTGACCATCGCGGTGGAGGCTGACGTGAACCCGGCAGCCGGGCGTTACGTCTCGATCGTCAGCACCTGGCGGCCGCGATACATGCCGGTCTTGGGGTTGACGCAGTGGCGGCGGTAAAGGGTGCCATCGCTCGGATCCATGGCGTAGAGCGGCGCCTTGAAGGCATTGGCCGCGCGGCGGAGGGCGCTGCGGCGTTTGGACTGCTTGCGTTTCGGATTGGCCATGGGAGGAGTGTGTTTGCGCCGGCAAAATCATGCCAGCGGACGTGTGAAGGGGCGGGAGTAAAGGGCGGGCTTCGGGTGCGTCAAGCGCCATGATGGCCCGGTCGGGCGTGCTGCTTACAGCACGTAGAAATAGAGCATCAGGACCAGCGCCAGCACGAGCCGATACCAAGCGAACATCGCGAGCCCGTAGCGCATCAGCCACGTCACGAGGAAACGCACGCAAATGGCCGCCGTGACGGTGGCCACGAGACCTCCGATGATCACGTTTTGCCAGCCGAAGACCTCGATCATCGCGGCTCCGCCCTTCCAGCCCTTGTAGACAGAGGCGGCGCTCAGCGTCACGAAGCCGAGGATAAAGCTGAACTCGGCCGCCCGCTGCGGCCCGAGCCCTGCGAAGTAGCCGCCCACAATCGTCATCATCGAGCGGCTGGTGCCGGGCCAGAGCGCCGCGCATTGCAGCAAGCCGACGCCCGCGGCGCCCATCGGGGAGAGTTCCTCGCGCTCCACCCGCGTGCCCGCAATCACCTGCTTCCCATACCAGTATTCGGCGTAGAACATGAGCAAGGCGCCCGCCACCAAGGCGAATATCACCGTGCCGATGGAGAAGAGGTATTCGCTGATCCATTCGTTGGCGAGGAAGCCGATGAGTGCTGCCGGCACGAACGCGATCAGCACATTGACTAACAAGCGGCGCCCGGCGGGATCGCGGCCGAAGAGCCCCATTAGCATTGAGACGAGCCGGCTCCAATAGAGCAGCACCACCGCGGCGATGGCGCCGACTTGGATGACGACCACGTAGGTGCTTGCCGCCAACTTGATCGTGAGCGGCTCGCCGGGCCGGCCTTCCTTGGGCTTGCGGTGCCAGAGCATCTGGCCGTCTGGGCCGCGGAGCGGTTCCTCGGAGTCAAGGCCGAGCAGTTTGTCCGCGATAATCAGGTGGCCCGTGGACGAAACGGGCAGGAACTCTGTCACGCCCTCGATTACACCGAGGATAATGGCGTCGCCCAAGCTGAGTTCGGCGCGCTTGCCGGACGCTGTCACGACCGGCGGCGCATCAGGCGCGGCGGGGGCTTGGGCGGCGACGACGATGAGCGGGGTGAGAAGGGCCAGCAGGCCGAGGAGCAGGTTTCGCACGTGAACGGATTTTCAGTTTTGGCGATGGGGCGCAAATTTATTTGCGGCCAGTGCGTGGAGACACTGACTCGGGCGCGCATGCGACCACTCGCCGACCTTACCGCCCAGCTCGATGCGCGCCGCGATCTGGAGGCGGCGCAGGTCGCGGCCGCCGCCACGGCGCTCGCGGATCCGGGGGAAGGGGAGGAGGCGAAGGCGGCCTTCCTAGCCGCGCTGGCAAAGAAGGGCGAGACGGTGAGGGAGGTGGCGGCGTTTGCGGCGGAGTTTCGTGCGCGGGCCGTCGATCCGGGCGTGACGCCTTGGTCGGATCGCGCGATTGACATCGTGGGCACGGGTGGCGACCACGCGGGCGGCTTCAACGTCTCGAGCGTCGTCGTGCTCGTGCTCGCGAGCGCCGGGGTCACGGTGATGAAGCACGGCAACCGCGGCATCACCTCGAAGTGCGGCAGCGCGGATCTGCTGGCCGCGCTCGGGGTGCAGCTCGAAGCGCCGCCGGAGAAATTGCGGCGCGCCCTCGAACAGCTCGGCTTCGCGTTCTTCTTCGCCCCGGCTTATCACCCCGCGTTCAAGCACATCGCGCCCGTGCGCAAGCTGCTCGCCGCGCGGGGTCAGCGCACGGTGTTCAACATCCTCGGTCCGCTCATCAACCCCGGCCGGCCGGCGCATGTGCTGCTCGGCGTTTTTTCCCCCCACTGGGTGCCGCGTCTGGCCGGCGCGCTCGAGAGCCTCGGCACAAAGTCCGGACTGGTTGCGCACGGCGTCATTGGACCCGGCCGGGGCATCGACGAACTCACCACCGCGACCGCCAACGTGGTGCGTGGTTGCGGCGCGCAGCGGGGCGTCGACGCCGAGTGGCGCGCGGCTGATTTCGGACTGGAGACCGCACCATTCGATGATCTCGTGGGCGGAGACCTCACGGCGAACCTCGCGCTCTTGGATGCTTTGCTCGCGGGCCGGGCCCCGCGCGGTCTCGCCGACACAATTGTGCTGAACGCTGCCGTCGGGCTCTGGCTCACCGGCCGCGTGGCTACGGTGCGGGAGGGCCTCGTGCCCGCGCGCGAACTGCTGCTTGGCGGCGCGGTGAAAAGCAAACTCGCCGCCGTGCGTGAATTCTACGCCTCATGAAACGCCAATTCTTCGGCACCGACGGCGTGCGCGGCCCCTACGGCGGCCCCGTGATCAACGAGGCGTTTGCCGCGCGGCTCGGCTATGCCGTGGTGCAGTGGCTGCGCGGTCCCGGTGAGCGCCGCGGGCGCGTGGTTGCGCCACTGTCTCCCGCGGTGGAGCGCCGGGTGGCGGGCGGGGTGGGGCGCGTCTTCATCGGGCGCGATACCCGCGGCTCCGGCCCCGCCCTCGAGGCGGCAATCGCCCGCGGCTTGCGTGCCGCGGGCGGTGAACCGGTCTCGCTCGGCGTCGTCCCCACGCCCGCGGTTGCGCGCGCGGTCCGTGCCGCAGGCGTGCGGCTCGGCGTCGTGATCACCGCGTCGCACAATCCAGCCAGCGACAATGGCATCAAGTTCTTCGGCCCCGATGGGGTGAAGCTCACCGACGCCGACGAGGCCCTGATTGAGGGGTTCATGGCCGATGCGCCGCGTGAGTATCCCGCCGTTGCGTTGCCGGTGGAGCACGCGGTGGAGGACTATGTCTCGGCGGCCGCGCGGCTCCTGCCCGCGCGTTCGCTGCGCGGTTGGCGCATCGTGATCGACACGGCCAACGGCGCGACCTGCGCCACGACGCCCGCGGCGTTCCGTGCCCTCGGCGCGGAGATTGTCGGGCTCGGCGACGCGCCGGACGGCACGAACATCAACGCTGGCGTCGGCAGCGAGCACCCGCAGCAGCTCGCGGCGCGCGTGGTCGCCGCGGGGGCGCGTCTCGGTTTGGCGCACGATGGCGACGGCGATCGGTGCGTGTTGTGCGACGAGCTCGGCGCCGTGCTCGACGGTGACGAAATTCTCACAATCCTCGCCACGCGGGCGCTCGCGCGCGGCGAACTCGCCAAGGGCACGCTCGTAGTCACAAGGCAAAGCAACCTCGGCGTCGACGCCGCGATCGCCGCTGCCGGCGGCCGGGTGCTGCGCACCGACATCGGTGATCGCTACGTGATCGAGCGCATGCTGGCCGAAGGCGCGACGCTCGGCGGAGAGTCATCGGGGCACATCATATGCTCCGATGTTTCGCCCACCGGCGACGGACTCGTGGCCGCGCTCAAGGCCGTGGAAGTGATGCTCGCCACGGGCCGGCCGCTCTCCGAGCTCCGCGGCGGGCTGAAAAAATTCCCCCAGCAGACAGCGGCCCTCAAGGTCCGCGAGAAGCGTCCGCTCGAGGCCTTGGCCCATCTGCCTGCCGCAATCCGCGCAATCGAGGGAGAGCTCGGCGCGCGTGGCCGCGTGCTGGTGCGCTACTCGGGCACGGAATCCAAGCTCCGACTCTTGGTCGAGGGTCCGGATGTCGCCAGTGTGGAGGCTGGGATCGCACGGCTGAAGGTGGCCGTGGCAGCCGACGGGCTACTCGCCTGAGACGTCTGGAACCGATTGCTCGGACTGCGCGTCTTACCCGGCGCCGAGTCTGGCGTTGACCGCTCTCGGCACCCATCTTTCGTTGACCACTCCCATGCCCGAAGTCCCCGTCGCATCGCTTGACCCCCGCCACCAAAAGCTGATCGAAAACGCGCGCGTTGCGCTCGAGCGCGGCAACCTCGACTATGTGCTCGAGGTCACTGCCCAGGTGCTGAAAATGCAGCCTGGCTGCCTGCCGGTGCGACGCCTCCAGCGTGTCGCGCAGCTGCGGCAGGCTCGCGGCAAGGGCGGCGGCTTCATGGGCAAGGCGTTCGGCAGCCTCTCCGCCGCGCCGTTCATGTTCGGCGGCAAGAAGGATCCCGCGAAGCAGCTCGAGTCCGCCGAGACCCTGCTCGCCAAGGACCCCAACAACATCGCTGCGCTCAAGCTCCTCGCCGAGGCGGCGGGGGGGCTCGGCTTGCCGGAGACCGTGGCCTTCGCCCTTGACGCCATCCGCGAGATCGAGCCGGGGAATCGCGCAAACCTGCTCGCCCTCGGCGAAGCCTTGCTTGCGGCCAACAAGCCCGTCGACGCGCTGAAAATCGCGGACGAGATCCTGCGTGACAAACCGGCCGATGCCGACGCGCAAAACCTCATGCGCAAGGCCTCGGTCGCCCAGACGGTCGAAAAGCACAGCTGGGAGCAAAAGACCAGCTACCGCGACAAGCTCCGCGACGAGGCCCAGGCCGTGTCGCTCGAGCAGGCCGCCAAAGTCGTGACCGGCGACGCCATGACGCAGCGTCTCCTCGACGAAGCCCTCGCCCGCGTGGCCAAGGAGCCGGCCAACCTCGTCCACTACCGGAGTGTTTCCCAGGCCTACCGCCAGCTCGGCAACCTCGATCAGGCCCTCGCCTGGGTGCGCAAGGCCCGCGAACAGCCCGTGGGCAAGACCGACGCTTCCCTCGAGAAACAAGAAAGCGAGCTCGCCACCGCGGTCGTCGAGAAGCACATGAAGGACGCGGAGGCCGCGGTTGCCGCCGCGCCCGGTGACGCCGCCGCGCAGGCCAAGATGGCCGCTGCGCAGAAGGAATTCGCCGAGTTCAAGCTCGCCGAGTCCAGACGCTATGTGGACCGCTACCCCAACGACCACGCCGCCCGCTTCGCCCTCGGCAACCTCCTCCTCGAGGCGGGCCAGACCGACGGCGCCATTGCGCAGTTCCAGCAGGCGCAGAAGGGCCCGCAAGTCCGGGTGCCCTCCCTCGTCGGCCTCGGCCGTTGCTTCAAGGCCAAGCGCCTCTTCGACCTCGCCGTCGCCCAGCTCACGACCGCGAAGAACGAAATCGCGAACATGGACGACACCAAGAAGGACATCATCTACGAGCTCGGCAGCTGTTACGAGCTGATGGGCAAGGCCGATCTCGCGATCGAGGAATTCAAGGTGATCTACAGCGAGGACATCGGCTTCCGTGACGTCGCCGACAAGATCAACGCCTTCTACGCGAAGAGCTGAGGGCCGGCACTCCGCGATTTACAAGACGAGTCGTGGACGCGCAGAAACGCGGAAAGCCCCGAGTGGTCTGCACCGCGTTGTCGCGAACTTCCCCTTCTTTCCCATGAAAAATCCCCTGCGCCTCTCCCTCGCTTTGCTCGCGGCCCTCGCGCTGGTCCGCGCCGATCAGAAAACCAAGACCCTGGATTTCCACTGGATCGACTCCGAGGGCGGGGGCTCGACGCTCATCGTCACGCCCGAGGGCGAGTCCGTCCTCATCGACACGGGCAACCCCGGCGGCCGCGACGCCGGGCGCATCGTTGCCGCGGCCAAGGCGGCCGGACTCACGCGAATCGATCATGTGATCATCACACACTGGCACATCGATCACTTCGGCGGCGCGGCGGAGGTGGCGCAGCAAATCCCGTTCGGCACGATCCACCAGCGTGAGATCCCGGCCGGCGATCCGGACGGCCGCCCCAGCTCGTCGTTTCAGCTGCAGATCAAACCGTTTCGCGACATTGCGGCGAAGCGTTCGCCAATCACCCCCGGCACCTTGATCCCGCTCAAGTCCGGCGCAACCAAGCTCGAGCTACGCTGCCTCGCGGCCGATCAGAAGATCGTCGCGGCCACCGCCGCGCAGAAGCGCGCGGCCAACCCGCTCCCCGCGGGCGAGCCGAAGCCCAAGGACACGAGCGACAATGCCAACAGCGCGGTCTTCGTGCTCTCCTTCGGCGGGTTTCGCTTTTTCGACGGCGGCGACCTCACGTGGAACACCGAGGCGCAGCTGGTCGCGCCCCACAACGTGGCGGGCGTCGTCGACGTCTACCAGACCAACCACCACGGCCTCGACGCGAGCAACAACCCTGTGCTCGTGCAAAGCCTCGCGCCGACCGTCGTCGTGATGAACAACGGGCCGCAGAAAGGCGGCGGAGCGGGTTCATTTGCAGCCATTCGCTCGGCGAAGTCCGTCCAGGCGCTTTACCAGGTTCACCACAGCCACATGGTCCCGGCCGAGACCAACGCGCCGGCCGAGTTTGTCGCCAACCAGGGCAATCTGGTCCGGGCTGAGGCCGCGAAGTGCACCGCCCATCTCGTCAAGATGTCCGTCGCACCGGATGGGAAGAGCTATACCGTCTCGGTCCCGAGCACGGGGCACACGCGGACCTACCAGGCGAAGCGGAGTTAAGGCAAGCGGTTGGCTCTTGTCTCCGGGTGGGAGCGGAATTTCCCCGCTAAGCCATCGGCTGCCGGCGGGCTAACCTAAGGGAATTGTCCCTCGTTCACGGCCCGGCTCAAGTAGCCGGAGCCACAGTCGATGGTTTGGCTGTGAATTCCGCGCCCGATCCGTCGCCCTGGCCGGTGGCTTTTTGCCTAAAACCGGTCGGCCGCTGCCTTGGCGCGTATGTCGCACGCTATCGGCGTGCCGTGCCGGCGGTTGGCCGGCGCAAATCGAGCTGCCCAACTTGGAGGTGACCGCCATGAATGAACGCCCCGCGCCCCGCCGCATCCGCCTTTCAGTCTGCGGATGGATCGTGCCTTGCCTCGCCGTCGTCCTCGGTTCGCTCGCGCCGTCACGGGCGGGCGAGGCAGGGTTGGCCGACCTCTCGCTGCGCGAACTGCTCAATGTGCAGTTCGACACCGTATCGACGGCTTCACGCCGCAGCCAGCGCATCTGGGAGGCGCCCGCCTCCGTGAGTTTGGTCACGCGGGAGGAAATCAAGGCCTTTGGCTATCGCACGCTGGCCGACGCCATCGCCGCGACCCCGGGTGCCTACACGACCGATGATCGCTACTATACCTACCTCGGCGTGCGCGGATTCAGCCGTCCGGGTGACTACAACTCCCGCGTGCTCCTGCTCGTCGACGGCAGCAGGGCCAACGACAACATCTTTGATTCCGGCTGGGTCGGCCATGAGTCGCCGGTGCAAATCGAGGATGTCGAGCGCGTGGAGATTATCCGTGGCCCATCGTCCTCACTCTACGGCAGCAGCGCCTTCTTCGGCACGATCAACGTCATCAGCCGCCGCGGTGGCTCGCTCAACGGCGTGGAGACGAGCGCGGAAGCCTCGAGCCTGCGCTCTTGGCGAGGCCGGGCCGCTGCCGGCTGGCGGTTCAAATCGGGCCTTGAAATCTACGGCGCGGTCACGCGCTTCACGACGCGGGGCGAGCCTCGGCTCTACTATGCGGAGTTCGATTCACCCGCGACGAACCATGGCGTGGCGGAGGATCTCGACTACCAGCGGGCGACGCACTTTGCGGGCAACGCCGTCTGGCGCGGCTTCACGCTCTCCGCCGGATACAACGATCGCATCCGCGGCATCCCGACCGGCTCCTTCAGCGCCGCTTTCAACGATCGGCGCTCGCGGACGCGCGACAGCAGCGGGTTCGTGGACCTGAAGTTCGAACACACCTTGCCCGGCGGCACGCAATTCATGGCCCGTCTTGGCCAGCACCGCTACGACTACCGCGCCGCCTATCCCTACGACATGGCGGCGCCGGGTGAGCCGCCCGACATAGTGGGCAATCACGACAGCGCGCGCGGCGAGTGGCGGGGCCTTGAGACCGCGATTTCGCACCGCTTCCTCGATCGACTCACGCTCACGATCGGAGGCGAGTGGCGCGACAACTTCCGTCAGGATCAGCTGAACTTTGATGAGACCGACCCAGTCACGGTCTACGTCGACAGCCACGCGAGCGAGGTCGTGAAGGGCGTCTACAGTCAGGTCGACTGGAGCGTCTTGCCTGATTTGATCGTGAGCGGCGGGGCGCGTTACGATCATTATGACTCCTTCCACGGCACAGCCAGCCCGCGCTTCGGCTTGATTTACCGGCCTTGGGCGACGGGAGCAGCCAAGGTGCTCTATGGCCGGGCGTTTCGCGCGCCCAACGCCTACGAGAGTCACTACGTCTCCGCCGGCCAGAATCCGAATCCCGATCTGCGGCCCGAGCGGATCGCGACCTACGAGGTGATTTTCGAGCAGCAGGTGGGCCAGGCGGTGAAACTCACGGCTTCGGGCTCGCGCTACCATGCCCGCGGCCTCATCGCCTTTGACTACGACCCGGCCGTCTACAGCTTTCAAAACACGGAGGAGGCGCGGACGACGGTCGCTGAGTTCGGCGCCGAGGGGCGTTGGTTGGACGGCTGGTTCGGGCGCGTCAGTTACACCGTGCAGAAGGCGGAGGATGCCCGCGGCGTGGAGCTGAGCAATTCGCCGCGCAATCTCGCCAAGGCGCACGTCAGGGTGCCGCTGTTCGGAGGGAGGGTATGGGTCGGGACGGAGGTCCAGCGCGTCGGGTCCGCGCGCACAGTGCAGCCCGGCCGCACTGAGGCGGAATGGGTCGCCAATATGACCGTGTTGGCCCGCGAGCTTGCATCGGGCTTCGAACTCTCCGCCAGCGTCTACAATCTGCTCGACCGCCGGGTGGGGAACACGGGTTTCGACGAGCACCGGCAGCGCATCATCCACGGTCCCGGGCGCGCCTACCGCGTCCGCCTGAGTTGGAGCCGCTGAGCCACGCGATGAGGGTTGCGGCCACACTTCCCGGCATTGCGATCTTTTTGCTCGTCGGCGCCGCCGTGTGCCCGGTGCTCCCGCTCCACGCGGCCGAGCCGCGTGGCGTCGTGAGCGAAGCGGAGCTGAAGGCGGCGTTCGTGCCGAAGTTTCCCCTGTTCGTGCAGTGGCCGGCCGCCGCGGCGAAACCAGCCTCGCTGCCTTTGGTGATAGGCGTGCTCGACGGGGCGGAAATCATGCCGCACCTCGAGGCGTTGGTGACGGGGCGCAGCGTGGGCGGGCGTCCGCTGAGCCTCAAGGTTTGCCGCGACGCGAGGGAAGCCCGGCAGTGCCACATCGTGTTCCTCGGCTCCGGCGATGCCGGGCGAATCCAGGAGGTCCTTCGGCAGCTTGAGGGCGCCAGCGTGCTCACGGTCAGCGACGCGCCGGATTTCGCCAGCCAGGGCGGGATGGTGAATCTGGTGACGACCAGCCGGCGCGTCCGGCTCGAGGTGAACCTCGACGCGATCCAGCGTGTCGCGTTGCGCATCGACCCGCAGCTCCTGCAAATGGCACGCGTGGTCAAGACGGCCGCGCCGCCGAGCCCCTGACATGCGCCACTTCCGCGATTGGTCGGTCCGCACCAAGCTCACGCTGATCGCCTTGCTGGCGTGCAGCACCGCGGTCGCGCTGGCCTGCGTGGCGCTGTTTGTCTACGAAGTGCGGTCGTTCAAGCGCACGCTCGTGACGGATCTCAGGGCGCAGGCCGCGACGCTCGCGGGACTGAGCACGGCCGCCCTGACGTTTGATGATGCCGCCACGGCCAGCGAGATGCTCGGGGAACTGAAAAACCAGCCGCATGTCCGCTGGGCGGTAATCTACAAGGAGGGGCGGGCGTTCGCCCATTACCTGCATCCTTCCCTTGACGGGGCGCTCCCGGCGCCGCCCGCGGCCGGATTTGACGAGCATGTCGACAGTGACGGGGTGAGGCTGGCCACGGATATCCGGGTAAAGGGAGACCGCGTGGGCCGGCTCTACATCGCCGCCGATGCCACCAGGCTGCGCACGCGGCTCCGCGAATACGGGGAAATCCTCGGCGCGGTTTTTCTCGTGTCGATTTTTTCGGCCCTTTTCATGGCCACCCGGCTGCAGCGCGCCATTTTCATCCCGGTGCAGCGGCTGGCCGAGGCCGCGCGCGAAGTGGCCGAGAAACAGGATTACAGCGTGCGCATCCCGCGCCGCGGTTCCGACGAGCTCGGCCGGATGACCGATGCCTTCAACGCCATGCTCGGGCATATCCAAACCCAGGACACGGCGCTGCGCGAGAGCCAGCAACGCTTCGAGGTTGCGGTCGCCGGGGCCCGCGACGGCATCTGGGACTGGAACCTCCTGACCGGGGAGATCTATTTCTCGCGTCAGTGGAAAGCCATGCTCGGCTACGAGGAGCACGAGATCACGGGAGGGCGCAGCGAGTGGCTCGCGCTCTTCTTCGATCCTGCGGAACGCGCGGATACCGTGCGCGCACTGGATGAGTATCTGGCCGGCCGGCGTCCGCAGTATGAGGTCGAGGTGCGGCTGCGGCACAAGGACGGATCCGTGCGTTGGATCCTTTCGCGCGGGGCTGCGCTGCGCGACGCCACGGGACGGCCGTGCCGCATGGCCGGTTCGCACACCGATATTACCGAGCGCAAACTCGCCGAGGAACAAGTGCGCAGCTCGCGCGCCCACTTCGAGGTCCTCGTCAATTCGATCAACGGCATCGTGTGGGAGGCGGACGCGTTGAAATCGCAGGTGCTCTACGTCAATGCCCAGGCCGAGCGCGTCCTTGGGTTTCCGGTGCGTGCCTGGCTCGATGAGCCGGGCTTTTGGGAAAAAACGATTCACCGCGATGATTGGGGCGAGACGCGCCGGGCGATCCGGCGGGCGATTTTCAGCGGCCGTGATTTTCAGCACGAGCATCGCGTGGTCACGGCCGACGGTCGCGTCGTCTGGCTGCGGGCCAGCGTGGCGGTGCAGCGCATGGCCGACGGGGAGGTTCGCCTGCGCGGCCTGGCGATGGACATCACGGCGCAGAAAAACGCGGCCGAGGAGATGGCGCGCATGCAGCGTGAACTGGTCGCCGCTTCCCGGCAGGCCGGCATGGCGGAGGTTGCGACCGGGGTTCTCCACAACGTGGGCAACGTGCTCAATAGCGTCAACGTCTCGGCCGGCCTCATCGTGGACCAGCTCCGGCGCTCAAAGACCGAGAGCCTGGCCCGGGCGGTCGAGGTGCTGCGCGCCCGGCACGATAATCTAGGGGAGTTCATGGCCCACGATCCCAAGGGCCGGCAGCTGCCCGCCTTTTTCGGCGCCGTATCCGACGAACTCGCGCGCGAGCGGGCCGGGCTGCTGGAGGAAACCAAGGCGCTCCAGCAAAATGTCGATCACATCAAGCAAATCGTGGCGATGCAGCAGGCCTTTGCCAAGGTCTCCGGCCTGCGCGAGCCGCTCGATCTCGCGGAGGTGATGGAGGACGCGTTGCGACTGGCCGGGGGCGCGCTGCCGCCGCGCCGCATCGAGATTGTGCGCGACTTTGCCGCCGTGCCCAAGGTGATGGGTGATCGCCATCGTGTGCTCCAGATTCTCGTGAACCTCCTGAGCAACGCGGGTCAGGCGCTCCAAGGCCGCGAGGAGGGCCGCCGCCTCGTGTTGCGGACGGACGTCACCGGCTTCAATCGCGTGCGCCTCGCGGTGACCGACAACGGCGAGGGGATCGCGCCGGAGAACATCGCGCGAATTTTCAGCCACGGGTTCACCACCAAGAAGACGGGCCATGGTTTCGGCCTGCACAGCGGCGCAAATGCGGCGAAGGAAATGGGCGGCAGCCTCACCGTGCACAGCGACGGCCCGGGCCGGGGCGCGACATTCACGCTTGAGCTGCCGGTGCGCGCCTCCGACGAGCAAGTTGAGGCGGCGGCCGCCTGATTTTTCCACCATGACCACCCTGCCGCGCATCCTTGTCGTCGACGATAATCCCGCGATCCACGAAGATTTTCGCAAGATACTCTGCCCGTCGACCGTGCCGTCCGAGGTCGACGCCCTGGAGGCGGCGCTATTCGACACCAAGGCGGCGCCGTCGGTCGCGGTGGCCTTTGAGATCGACTCGGCCTTCCAAGGGACGGAGGCGTTGGAGAAAGTGCGCGGGGCCCTCGCGGAAGGGCGGCCTTACGCGATGGCCTTCGTCGATGGACGCATGCCGCCGGGCTGGGACGGGGTTGAGACGATCATGCACCTTTGGCGGGCTGACCCCGAGCTGCAGGTCGTCATCTGCACGGCTTACTCCGACTACTCCTGGGAGGAGATCGTGGCCAAGGTCGGGCAGACCGACAGCCTTGTGATTCTGAAGAAACCTTTCGACGCGATCGAGGCGGTGCAACTGGCGCATGCGATGACGAAGAAATGGACGCTCGGCCGCGCGGCCCGGGCAAAGGAGGAAACGCTCGAAGCCTTGGTGCGCGAACGAACCGGCGCGCTCGAGGCGGCCAACCGTGAGCTGCGGGCGGCGAAGGACACGGCGGAGGCGGGCAACCGCGCGAAGAGCCACTTCCTCGCGACGATGAGCCACGAAATCCGCACGCCGCTCAACGGCGTCATCGGGATGACGACCCTGCTGCTCGACACGCCGCTGGACAACGAGCAGCGCGACTATGCGCAGACGATCATGTTCAGCGGCGAGACCCTGCTCACCATCTTGAGTGACATCCTCGATCTCTCCAAGATTGAGGCGGGCAAGCTCGACCTCGAGTCGCGGGAGCTCAGCCCGTCGGCCATCGTGGCCGAGGCCATCAAGATGGTCGAGACGACAGCGCTGAAGAAGCGTCTCGACCTCACGAGCGACCTCCAGTGCAGCCCCGACACCTTGGTGCTGGGTGATCCGACGCGGCTGCGGCAGCTCGTGCTCAACCTCCTTTCCAACGCGATCAAGTTCACCGAAAAGGGCAGCGTGAAAGTCTCGCTCACCGCGCAGGCGGCGGACGACGGGCGAATCGCGCTCCGGTGCGAAGTCAAGGACACGGGCATCGGCATCGACCCCGCGAATCAGCGACGCTTGTTCGTTCCTTTCACGCAGGCCGACAGCTCGACGACGCGGAAATTCGGCGGCACGGGCCTCGGCCTCGCCATCTCGCGGCGCCTCGCGGAGATGATGGGCGGCGAGATCGGCGTCGTGAGCGCCCCGGGGGAAGGCTCGACGTTCTGGGTTACGCTGCGGCTCGCGATCGCAGAGCAACGCGCCGCGGCGTGAG
>JAEUHB010000156.1 GCA_016794665.1 Opitutaceae bacterium | reverse complement strand
GCGTAATCCGCTACCAGCGCGAACACGGGCCGTGGTCGGTGTATTTCAAGCCGCAGGGCCTCGGCGCGGCGCCTCCGCACTGGCTCGGGGCCTGGCGCGGCGACGGCATTCTGGCGCGCATCGACGATCGCCGCATGGCTGAGGCCGTCCTGCGCACCCAAGTGCCGGCCGTCGATCTGCGTGGCGCCCTCGCCGATTTGCCGATCCCACTCGTGGGCGTCAACAATCGTGGCGTGATTCGGCTCGCGGTGGAGCACCTGATGGAGCGTGGCTTCCGGCGGTTCGCATTTTGCGGCACGAGGCGCGGCGAGAATCGCAATCAGGACGAACGCGCTGATCGCTTCGCCGCCGCGATTGCCGACAGCGGATTTTCCTGCGATGTGTTCCAACCTTTCGGCACGAGAGCCAAGTCGTGGGAGCAGGAGCAGCGCGAAATTGTGGCGTGGCTGCGCGGACTGCCGAAACCCGTGGGACTCATGACGTGCCACGACGACCGCGGCCAGCAGGTCCTTGACGCCTGCCTGCGCGCAGATCTCGCGGTGCCTGATGCCGTCGCGATCCTGGGGGTGGACAATGATCCGTTCCTTTGCAGCCTCTCGACGCCGCAGCTCTCGAGCATCGACACCAATCCGGAGCGGGTGGGCTACGAGGCGGCGGCGCTCCTCGATCGCATGATGAAGGGGGCTCGTCCGCCGCAGCGGCCGCTTTTTTTCGAGCCGCGGGGGCTCGTCGTGCGACAGTCGACGGATGTATCCGCAGTCAGCGATCCGCACGTGGCGCACGCGGCGCGCCTCATCCGCACGCATGCGCTCGCGGGCGCGACCATCAAGGAGCTTGCGGCGCAGGTGCCGGTTTCGCGGAGTGCGCTGTTCCGGCGCTTCAAGGAGCACCTCGGTCATTCGCCGAAAGAGGAGCTGACGCGCGTGCGGCTGGAGCGCGCGAAGGAACTCCTGAAGCACTCCGCGCTGCCGGTGGCTGTTGTGGCGGCGCGCGTGGGTTACGCCGAGGCGAAGCACTTCATCGCGATTTTCCGCCGCGCAACAGGATGCACGCCGCTCCGCTACCGGAAGGAGTCCGCGACAACGCAGCCGGATTGAACGAATCATCTGATTTCACGCTCGCCGTGGGTGCCTGACGCGGGGGAGCCAGCGTGGCTTCAGGCCGTGATCGGCGCAAACGACCTGGGCGGCATTGTAGCCGGGCAGGCCGGTGATGTTGCCACCGGGGTGGCTGCTCGAGCCGCAGAGGTAGAGGCGGCGCACCCCGGGCGCGCGATACTGGCCCGCCCCGGCGAAAGGCCGGTTGAACCCAATCTGGCCGTGCGTGAATGCGCCGATGAGCAGGTCCCCTTCGCGCATGTTGGGATAACTGCGCTCGACATCGAGAGCAGAGCGCGTGAACGAGGAGATGACTGCGCCCTCGAGATTCGGCGCGTGCTTTTGCCAGAGCCTGAGCATGACCTGGCCGTGGCGGTCCCGTTCGCGGTCCCAGTTCCTCGCGTCACCGCGGAGGCGGTAGGGGAGCTTCTCCCACATGAATGCCGTGTGGCGGCCGGCCGGAGCCTGCGTGGGGTCGAAGAGGGTCGGGCACGCGCCCCACATCACGGTGCGCGGGATCGTGCCGCGCTCGTGGTGGCGGACGATGTCGGGATACTGCTTCACGTCGTCGAGGCCCATGATGACCATGAACGCGCGGTCGATCTCGGGATTCACCGCCGCGGCGCGATAGCGTGGCGCCTCGCGCAGGTTGAGGTTCAGGCTGAACAGGGGCGCGATGATGTTGTAGCGGAAATCCGCCGCGCGCGCGCGCACATCGGCGGGCACGTCGCCCTCGGCGAGCAGGTCGAGGAAGGTCTGGTGCGGGTTGAGCGACGAGACGACAAACTTGCGCGCGCGAAACTCCGCGCCGTCCCGTGTGACCACGCCGGTCGCGCGGCCATTCCGGACCACGATGCGCGCGGGCTCGGTGAGGGTGCGGATGCTGCCCCCGGCCTCGCGGACGGCGCATTCGAGGGCGCGGGCCAGCGCGGCCGAGCCGCCGCGCGTCATCTGGGCTTTGGTCGGCGAGGCGAGCAGCGCCGCGATATGGTGGCCGAAGCCGCGCGCGCGCAGATCGACCTCGCGCAGGCCATTGAAGAAAAGGAGCCCGGCCTTGATCGTCGGATGCTCGAATTCGCGCTGCACGAACTCATACGGCGAGAGTTCGCTCACCTCGAGCAGCCGGCGGCCCGCGGCGGTGCGGCTGAGCTTGGCGCGCCGCTCCTCGGGCGGGAGCGGCGGCGAGTAGGCCTCCGGCGCCAGCAGCTCGCGCACGATGGGCACGAACTCGTCGTGCCAGCGGCAGAGGGTGTCGGCGTCCTTGCGGTTGAACGCGGCGAAGGACTTCACCGTCTTGCGGAAATCCGTCCACCATTCGAGGGCGCGGCCATCCGAGGTGAGCAGTGTGACATTAAGCTCGGGCTCGAGGTAATGCGCGCCGTGGCGGGCAAGCTCCAGATCGCGATACCACGGCATCGCCGTGATCGCGCGTTGGAAAAAAGCGTGGGGATTGTGGTAGAAGCCCGGGTGCCTCGGGTCCTCGAGGGTGCTGAGGCCGCCGCCGACAACGGCCGCGCGCTCGATGAGCAGAACATCAAACCCGGCCTTGCATAGGTAGGCTTGCAGGATGAGGGCGTTGTGGCCGCCGCCCAGAATGATGCCATCGTGCGTGCTAGTCATGGGATTCTTCGTAGAGCCGCCGATAGTCGGCGGAGGTGACGGGTCGGGGGTTCGTGCGGCCCGAGAAATCGAGCGCCGCTGCAGTGGCAAGCGCATCGAGGCTGGCGCGGGGCACGCCGGCGGTGCGCAACGTCAGGGGCAGGCCCACCCGGCCCGCAAGCTCCCGGAAAAACACCGCCAGGTCCGCGTCATGCGGGAGACCGAGCGCGGTGCGGATGCGCGCAAATTTATCGGCGCACACGGGGGCGTTGAAGCGCAGCACCGCGGGCAGGAGGATGGCGTTGGCGGTGCCGTGGTGAATCGTCACGCCGGGAAGGGCGCCAAGCGGGTGGCTCATCGCGTGCACGGCGCCGAGGCCCTTCTGGAAGGCAAGGCCGCATTGCAGCGAGGCCATCATCATCTCGCGCCGCGCTGCCAGATCGGCGCCGTCGGTTACTGCGCGGGGCAGGTGCGCCACGCCGCGCGCAAGTCCATCGAGCGCGAGCGCGTCGGCCGGCGGGTTGTCCGCTGGTGACAGGAACGTCTCCAACCCGTGTGCGATCGCGTCCATGCCCGTGCCGGCGGTGAGCCGCGGCGGCAGCGAGAGAGTGAGCTCGGGGTCGCAAATCGCGGAGCGGGGCAGCAGGTGCGGGCTGATGACGGCGACCTTGCGGCCGTCGTCCAGCACGAGCACGGCGGCGCGACCCACCTCCGAGCCCGTGCCGGCCGTCGTGGGAATCGCGATGAGGGGCGCGACATCCGCGGTGATGTGCGCCATACCGCCAGCCGTGGCGGCAAACCGCGCCAGCGGCCCTGGATGGGTGGCAAGGAGGGCGACGCCCTTGGCCAGATCCAGGGGCGAGCCGCCGCCCATGGCGACGATGCCATCGCAGCCTTGCTCGCGGTAGAGCGCGGCGGCGCGCCGCACGGCGCCTTCGGTGGGGTTCTCCGGTGTGCCGTCGAAGACCCGCGCCGCGTCAAAGCCCGGCACGTGCGCCGCAAGCCGGTCGATCAGGCCGGCGCGCACGAGGCCGCGGTCGGTCACGACCAGCGGCGCGCGCAGGCCGAGCCGCGCGATCTCCTCCGGCAACGTGCGGAGCGCGCCGGCGGCGAAGTGGACAGGGACGAGGTAGTTGATCAGCGCCACGGGTGGTGCAACGGAGTGCGCCTCCGTGCCCGATTATTGGATGCGCATGCGCCCGGGCCCGCGAACGGGAACGCGGTGAACGTTGAACGCAGAAAACGGTTGCCGGCGCCCGGCGCGCTGGCGTTAGGTGCGCGCCGATGAATCCCGCGCCCGCCGCCAGCGCCCCGCCCCCGCCGTCCGCCGCCGCCGGCAGCGACCGAGAGATCGAGGAGGCGCTGTCCGCGCCCACGCCGGCCGCGATCGCCGCCGTGGGCCAGCTCGACGGCGATCACCTCGTGCTCGGCGCCTCGGGCAAGATGGGCGTGACGCAGGCCGCGATGCTCCGCCGCGCGTTGGATGCGGCGGGCAAGCGCACCACGCGAGTGCTCGGCGTGGCGCGCTTTCGCGACGCAAAGGCGCGCGCGACGCTCGAGCATTTCGGCGTCGTCCCGGTGGCGTGCGACCTATCCGATTTTGCGGCGGTCATGCGGCTCCCGGACGCCGCCCACGTGCAGTATCTCGCCGGCCAGAAATTCGGGACCGACAGCGCCCCCGAGGAGACTTGGATCGAGAACACGGTGGTGCCATCTCACGTGGCGCGCCGGTTTCACGCGAGCCGCGTCGTGGTCTACTCGACGGGCTGCGTTTACCCGCTCACGCCCGTCGGCGGCGCGGGCGCGAATGAGGCCAGCGAACTCGGCTTCCTCGGCGAATATGCCACCACCTGCATCGGGCGTGAGCGGGTCTTCACCCACTACTCGAAGCTCCACGGGACGCGCGCGCTGCTGTTCCGGCTCAACTACTCGGTGGAGTATCGCTACGGAGTGCTGGTCGACATCGGCCGCGCGGTGCTCGCCGGCGAGCCCATTGATCTCGCGATGGGCGTGGTGAACGTGATTTGGCAGCGCGACGCCTGTTCCCGCGCCATCGAGTCGCTGTTGCACACGGCCTCGCCGCCGAAGCCGCTCAACATCACCGGCGACAAGCTGCTTGTGCGCGACGTGGCGGAGAAATTTGGCGCGCACTTCGGCCGGAAGCCGGCCTTCACCGGGTCGCCGCAGGCCACCGCGTGGCACATCGATGCGCGCGAGTCCTACCGCCTCTTCGGACCGCCGCCCACCGGCCTCGACGCGATGATCGCGCACGTCGCCGCGCACTTGCGCGCCGGCGGGCGGTTGCTGGGCAAGCCCACGCACTTCGCCACGCGCGACGGGAAATTCTAGGCCATGGATCCCCGCTCGCACCTCCTCGCCGGACACGTCATCCCCGCGCATCCGCTCGCCCTCGACGAGGGCGGCCGTTTCTCCGAGCGGCACCAGCGCGCACTCACGCGCTACTACCTCGACGCCGGCGTGGGCGGCCTTGCGGTGGGCGTCCATTCGACCCAGTTCGAGATCCGGGAGCCCCAGCATGCGCTCTATCGCCCCGTGCTTGAGCTCGCCCAACGCACGGCCCATGAGGCGCTCCGCCGGGCCCCGCGCCCGGTGATCATGATCGCGGGCGTGTGCGGGCAGACCGCGCAGGCGGTGGCCGAGGCCGAACTCGCGCGCAACCTCGGCTATCACGCCGGCTTGCTGAGTCTCGGCGCGTGGCGCACGCAGCCCGAGTCTCAGATTATCGCGCATTGCCGCCGCGTGGCGGAGGCGATTCCGCTGATCGGGTTCTACCTGCAACCGGCGGTGGGCGGGCGCGTGCTGCCTTACTCCTTCTGGCGCGCATTTGCGGAGATTCCGAACCTCCTCGCGATCAAGATCGCGCCGTTCAACCGCTACCAGACCATCGACGTGATCCGCGCCGTGATCGAGGCGGGGCGCAGCGACGTCGCGCTCTACACCGGCAACGACGACACCATTGTCACGGACCTCCTCACGCCCTTCTCCTTCGGGCCCGGCCCCGCCGCGCGCCGAATCGTGGGCGGGCTGCTCGGGCACTGGGGCGTCTGGACACACAGCGCCGTGCAGCTCCTCAGCGAAATCAAGGCGCTCGGCGACGCCCCGATGTTCTCGCGCAACTGGCTTGCGCGCGCGAATGCGGTCACCGACATGAACGCCGCGCTCTTTGATCCGGCGAACAATTTCAAGGGCTGCATCCCCGGCATCCTCGAGGTGCTGCGGCGGCAGGGCCTGCTGCCGACGAACCGCTGCCTCAATCCGCACGAGGTGCTTTCGCCCGGGCAGGCCGAGGAACTGACCCGCGTGTGCCGTGCCTATCCCGAACTGATCGATGACGCGTTTGTCGCGGCGAACCGTGACCGCTGGCTGGCCTGAGCGCGCACCCAGCCGGCTTTTGCTCGTGCCATGAGGCGCGCGAACTGCTCCGTTGGCCGGGTGAAAAGCCCGTGCCTCTATTTCGCATCCGCGGCGCTTGTGCTGGCGGCTGCTCCGTTCGAACCGGGTTCGCGTTGGGAACCCTTCGTCGACGAATTCCTCGTCGCGGAGAAGCGCGGCGTGGCGCTCAGGCTCCATGAGCCGGTGCGCCGCGAGATCGTGCTCAAGACGGACAAGCCGTGGGAGGGGATCACCTGCGCCTATTTCACGGTGATTCAGGACGGCACGAAGGCGCGGCTCTACTACCGCGGTTCGTCCGGCGGCTCCGATCACAGCGATGCGCAGGTGACCTGCGTGGCCGAGAGCGAGGATGGCATTCATTTCACGCGCCCGGCGCTTGGGCTGATTGAGGCCGGCGGGACAAAGGACAACAACGTCGTGTGGCGCGGTGTGGAGTCGCACAATTTCGCGCCGTTCCTGGACACCAATCCGGCGGCGCGGGCGGACGAGCGCTACAAGGCGCTCGGCGGCGTGAAGCAGCCGGGAAAGAATTGGAAGGATGGCGAGACGCCGGGAGGGCTTTACGCGTTTGCCTCGGCCGACGGCATCCACTGGCGCAAGCTCCGGCCCGAACCGGTGATCACGAGGGGAGCCTTCGACTCGCAGAACCTCGCCTTGTGGGACGCGGCGCGCGGGCGCTATGCGAGCTTCAGCCGCATCTTCGCCAACAACGTGCGCGCCATCCAGAGCATGACCTCGGCGGACTTTCTCGCGTGGAGCGACGGCACGCCGCACCGCTACGCGCCGGGGGTGCCGGCGGAGCATTTCTACACCTCCGCGACGATCGCGTGCCCGACCGCGCCGCACATTTTCCTTTCGTTCCCGATGCGCTTCGCGCCGACACGCGTGACGCTGAAGGGCCACAAGGGAGGGCCGGGCACGAGCGACGCGGTGTTCATGTCGAGCCGCGATGGCGTGAACTGGGATCGCCCGTTTCGCGGAGCATGGGTGAGGCCCGGCCCGGATGCGAAGAACTGGACCGAGCGCAGCAACATGACGGCGTGCGGCATCTACGACGGCGGCGAGGGCGAGTGGTCGCTCTACATCAGCGAGCACTACCGCCATCCGGATCACCGGATTCGCCGGCTCACGGTGCGCAAGCAAGGCTTCGCCTCGATGCACGCAGGGGCGGAGGCGGGGGAGTTTACGACGCATCCGCTCGTGTGCGCGGGCGGGCGTCTGCGTTTCAATTTCGCCACGTCGGCGGTCGGTGGCATACGCGTCGAGATTCAGGACGAGCACGGCCGGGCGATCCCGGGCTTCGCGCTGGCCGACATGGCGGAGATGTTTGGCGACAAGCTCGACGCCTCCGTCGCGTGGAAGGGCGGGGTGGATCTTTCGGCGTTGCGCGGCCGGGTGATTCGGCTGCGGGTGAGCATGCGCGAGGCGGATCTCTACGCGTTGCGCTTCGGGGAGTGAAGGCGATGCAGGCAGGCAGCCCGCCCACAACAAAATGCACCGCGTGGAGGCGCGCTCCTACCGAAGCCGCGCCAGCGCGTCGGCCGCCTGCTTGTTGGCGGGGTCGAGCTTGAGGGCGGATTCGTAGGCGGCGCGGGCCTCGGCGGGTCGCTTGAGTTTTTCCTCGATGTTGCCGAGCCGGTTCCAGACGGCGGCGTGCGGGGGCGAGGTTGGGAGCGGCGGCGTCTGGGCGAGGCACCGGCGCAGACACTCGGCGCCGCGCACGAGGTTTTGGCCGCTTACCGCCGCGGTGCGGCCGTAGTGGTAGAGTGCGTTGTAGTGCGCGGGCTGCGCGGCGAGCAAGTCGTCGCAGACCTTGAAGGCGCCGGCGTAGTCCTTGTTGTCGACCTTGCTGATCACGCTGAGGACATTGGCGCGCTCGGGGTCGTGCTTGCGGATCGCGTCGAGGTGGGCGTAGGCCTTGGCGTTGCTGCCGATGGGCCAGGGCGCGTGGTAATAGAAGCGGAACAGCGCCTCGCGCGCGTCGAGCTGCGCGGGGTCAACGGCCACGGCCTTTTCGAGCATATCGCGCCCCTTGGTGGCGGTGGAGAACGAGCGGGACTTGTTGGCGGCGTTGAGCAGCGCGCCGCCGTAGGCCGCGAGGTAGGTGGCGTTGCGCGGCTCGAGTTCCGCGGCGCGCCCGTGCCACTTGGCGGCCTCCTCGAGGGCCGGCGCTTCGCCGCGCATGGCGGCGAGGCGCCCGAGGTGATGGCACGCGACGGCGTTCTTCGGATCGGCGGCGATGATATCCGTGAAGGCCGCCTGCGCGTCGGGGTAGCGCTTGGCCTGGAAGTGGGCGAGCGCCGTGGCGATTTCCGTCGCACGGCCGGGGCCGGTGCAGAGGCAGATCAGGGCGAACAGCAGAAAGCGCATGGGGATGAAACCGGTCGGCGGGAAAAAAGTTTCCCGTCAAGGTGCTGGCAAGGCAAAGACCCGGACGGTGTGCGCGGGCGGCTGAGGGCGCCCGGGGGACAGCAGATCCCAGCCGGCGCCGGCCACGACGATCGGGCGCTCGCGCATCAGGGTCACGAGCCCGAGGTCATCGAGGCCGGGGTGGCCCGAGGCGAGGACCACAACGGACTCGACGCTCGCAAGGTCGGGTGCGAGACGGAGGCGAAGCACGCGTTGCGGCGTGGTGCCGTTTTGGACCGCCACGAGCGTTTCGGCCTCGGCAACGAGCCCATCGAGGCCAACGAGCGTCGTGCCCGGTGGTGTGGCGATGCGCGTGACCCGGCGGGCTGCAAGATCCACGGTGAGGAGACCGTTGGCGAAATCCGCAACGACCAGCGCGCGGCCCGCGAGCACGAGGCCCTGCAGCGAATGGATGGAATCTGACTCGGTGAAAACCTCGGCTTCCTCGGCGCCGGGAGTGACACGCCAGATGACCGGGGCCAAGCTGTCGGTCGCGTAGACCGTGCCGTCGGCGGCGACGATCAGGTCCCCGAGCGCGTGGGCCCGGGCGTCGTCGGGCAGATCGACGATGCGGCGGAGTTCGCCGGTCGAGAGATCGAACTCGGCAAGCGCGGCGAGTCCCTTGAGATCCGCGGTGAAGCCGGAGATTTCCGGGCCGGCGGTCATCGCCGCCCACAGCGCGCCGCGCGGTTCGTCGATGGCCAGGCCGAAGATGCCGAGCGCGTCCTCGGTCTCGACGCTGAAGCGCTCCAGCGGGCCGTCGCCGCGCCGGCGCCAGATGCAGCGGTGGTGCACATCGCCGAGAAACAGGTCGCCGGTGCGCGCACGGAACGCGATGCCCTCGATCAGGCCGTTGCGGCCGGGCAGCTCGGCCAAGGCGGTGACTTCGCCGCGCGGCTCGCGGTTCTCCGCGAAGAGCCGGCCCACCTCGCGGAAATCGCGCGTGCCCTGCAGCGGGGCAAACAAAGGATCGCGCTCGACCGCCGGAGCGAGGCCGAGCGTGGCGATGCGGCGGAGCGCGGCGATGGCCGCCGGGGCGTCGCCCCCCTGCGTCGCGTAGGCGGCGAGTTCGCGGAGGTAGCGGGGCGAATCGGGACGCTGCGCGAGCGCGGCGGAAATCGCGGTGCGGGCGCCTTTAAGATCGCCGGCCGCGGCGGCACGGGCGGCATCGGCATGCAGCTCCGGGTGCGACTGGGCGACGGCACCGAGGGGCGCGAGCAGAATTGCGAGCAGGAACGGGCGCACCGAGGGAAGCGCCAGGCGCCGCATCACTCGTAGCGCAGCGCGTCGATCGGATCGAGCTTGGCGGCCTTGAGGGCGGGGAAGAAGCCGAAGATCAAGCCGACGGCCGTGCTGACGCCGACGGCGACAAAAATGGACCACGGCGCGATTAGCGTGGGGAAGCCCATATAGATCGACCCAAGCTCGGAGGCCCCGATGCCGCAGAGGATTCCGAGGATGCCGCCCAGCACGCTGAGAAGCACGGCCTCGATGAGGAACTGCGTGAGCACGTCGCTGCCATGCGCACCGATGGCCAGACGGATGCCGATCTCGCGGGTTCGCTCGGTGACGGACACGAGCATGATGTTCATGACGCCGATGCCACCGACGGCGAGGGACACGAACGCGATGCAGGACAGCAGCACGGTCATGGCTTTAGTGGTCTCCGTGGCGGTCTGAGCGAGTTCCTCCTGCGTGCGGACGGTAAAATCGGGCTCGCGGCCCTTGCGGCGCTGGGTGAGCAGGTCCTCGATGCGCTGCTTCACGACATCGAGTTTCTCGGCCGAGGCTCCCTGCACGAGAATCGACGAGATGCTTGTGCGACGGGAAACGCGGCGCATGTGGGACGAGTAGGGAATGATGACGACATCATCTTGATCCGATCCGAAGAGGCTGAAGCCCTTCACATCGAGCACGCCCACGACGCGGAACGGCAGGTTGCGGATGCGCAGCGTCTGCCCGATGGGATCCTCGTTGGGAAACAAATTGTCGACGACGGTCTTGCCAATGACGGCCACCTTGGCGAGGGACTTGACGTCCTGCTCGGTGAACATGGCGCCTTGGACGACGTTCCAGTTCTTGATGTAAGGGTAGTCCGGCGATTCGCCGTAGACGTTGGTGTTCCAATTCAGGCCGTTCGCGAGGACCTGGTTGCGATCGCGCACCTCGGGGCTCACGCCGTCGATGTCGGCGATTTCGGCCATGATCGCCTCAGCGTCTTCCACGGTGAGCGTCGCGGAGCTGCCGAAGCCACCGCGCATACCGCCGGAGCTGAAGCTACCGGGGTAGACGGTGATGATGTTTTGCCCGAGCGCGGCAACCTGAGCCTCGACGCGGGCCTTGGTGCCGTTGCCCATGCTGACGATGGCAATCACGGCGCCGATGCCGATGATGATGCCAAGCGACGTGAGGATCGAACGCATCGTGTTGCGGCGAAGCGCGCGGAGGGCGACGAGGAAGACGACGGAGAAGCGCATGGCGGCTAGTGGGCGGCGGGGGAGGCGGTCAGTTTTGCGGCGGCTTCCGCGCTCTTGAGTTTCGCGAGCTCGACGGCGGCGATGCTCCGGTTGGCGACGGCCTCGTCGCGGACGACGACGCCATCGCGCAGGATGAGGTTGCGCTTGCAGTAGTGCGCGATGTCGAGCTCGTGGGTGACCATCACAATCGAGATCCCCTCGTCGTTGAGTCTTTGAAACACGCCCATGACCTCGATGGAGGTCTTGGAATCGAGGTTGCCGGTGGGCTCGTCGGCGAGGAGGACCTGCGGCTCGTTGACGAGACCCCGCGCGATCGCGACGCGCTGCTGCTGGCCGCCGGAGAGCTGGTTGGGCATGTGGTCGGCGCGATTCGCCAGGCCCACGATTTCCAAGCAGTGGTGCGCGCGTTCGCGAATCTCCGAGGTGGAAAGTTTGCGGGTGCGACCGTAAAGCATGGGAAGCTCGACGTTCTCAAGGGCGGTCGTGCGTGCAAGGAGGTTGAAGCCCTGAAAGACGAAGCCGAGCTTCTGGTTGCGGATGTCGGCCAGCTCGTTGCGGTCGAGGGCGGAGACGTCGATGCCGTCGAGCTTGTAGGTGCCGCGGGTGGGGCGATCGAGGCAGCCGAGCATGTTCATCAGCGTCGACTTGCCCGAGCCCGAGGCGCCCATGAGGGCGACGAACTCTCCCTTGTGGATGTCGAGCGAGACACCGCGGACCGCGTGCACCGGCACCTCGCCGGAGTCATAGATCTTGTGGATGTCCTTGATTTGGACAACGGGTGCCATGGTCACTGGGAGTTGCAGGCGCTCAGCGACCACCGCGCGAGCTGCCGCCGCTGAAGCCGCCGGGGCCGCGACCGCCTTGGAACGGGTTGTTCATGCCGCCGGCGGCAGCCGCCGCCGCGCCAGGAACGGAAACGCCGGTCACCATGTTGTCCCCGTCGTTCAGGCCTTCGAGGACCTCGGTGTAGAAACCGTCCGAGACGCCAAGGCGCACGGAAACGGGCTCGATCTTCTTTTCAAGCGCGTTGATGTCGGGCACGCGATAGAGCGTGCGGGTGACGATCGTGCTGTTGAAGCCGCGGTCGCCGGCGCCGCTGGCGCCGCCACCGCCGCGGCTGAAGCCGCCGCCGCTGCCGCCCCGGCTGCCGCCAGAACCGGCGCCGTCGCCGCCGCGCTTGCCGCGGCCGGCGGGCATGGAGAAGCGCGCGGCCACGAGGTCAGGGTCGAGTCCCTTTTCCTTGGCCAGCACCTTGGCTTTCTCGATTTGCTCGGGGCTCGCGGGCGAGCCGCGTTCGAAGCCCACGGCCCGCATGATTTCCATGGTGGCGCGCATGCGCTCGTCGTCCGTGAGATTCGCGCCGCCACCCTTGGCAGCCTCGCCACCTTTGCCGGATTTCGGGTCGGCGCCGGATTTCGGGAGCATGTCCTGGGGGATGCGGACGCGGAGGGCGGAGTTGGCGACACGGAGGACGCCGGGCCGCTGAGACACGATGATGGAGACATTGGCGGTCATCCCGGGCTTCAGCTTCATGTCGTCATTGGAGACGTCGATGATTGTGGCATAGGAGACGACGCTCTGGCTGGCGCTGGCCGCATTGCGGACCATGCGAACCTTTCCGCTGAAGGTGCGATTCGGGAAGGCGTCGACGGTGAACTTGACCTCCTGGCCTTCCGAGATGCTGCCGATGTCGGCCTCGGCGACGGCGGCGTTGATCTGCATCTTGGTGAGGTCTGCGACCAAGGTGAACAGCACAGGGGCGTTCATGCTGGCGTTCACGGTGCGGCCCTTGTCGGTCTTGCGGTCGAGCACCATGCCATCGATGGGCGCGGTGATGACGCAACGCGAAAGATCCAGCCGCGCGTTTTCGACCGCGGCGGTGCGGGTGAGGAGCGTCGCATTGGACTGGGCGAGCTGCGCCTCGATGTTGTCGAGCTCCTGCTGTGAGACGAGCTTCTTGGCGAAAAGCTCCTTGGTGCGATCGACGTTGAGCTGGATGAGCCGGTTGCTGGCCTTGGTCGACTCGAGATCGGCCTCGGCCTGCTTGAGCCGTTGCGTCGGCGTGGCCTCGTCGATCTTTGCGAGCACGTCGCCGGCCTTCACGATTGAGTTGAAGTCGACGAGCACCTCCTTGATTTGGCCGGAGACTTGGGCGCCGATGTCGACGGTCACGACGGGCTGTAGATCGCCCGTGGCCGTCACGGACTGCGTGATGTCGCCGCGGGCGACCTTCGCGGTCTGGACATCAGGCTTCTTCTCCGTCTTGCCACGCATGAAGAACCATGCGCCACCGCCGGCGGCTAGGAGCAGGATAATGACGACGATGAGGCCGCCGTAGCTTTTCGATTTGGCCATGGGAACGGTGAGTGAAGGGGTGGAAGCGGGGACGGTTGGTGGAAGTTGAGGCGTGAGCAAAGGCAAATTTCGCAGACGGTCAGGCTGCGGCTTCGGCCGATGCGCGCTCGCAAAGACGGGGCGATCCCGGAAAAGTATCGGAGGAGAATGCGGCGATGGCGCCCGGGCCAAAATGTTCTGTTGCGCATCCGCCCGGCTGGGCCTTGCTTCGCGCCGCGCACACTCTAGGGCGCACGCCATGCGAACCACGACTCCCCAGCATCCTGTCTCCGTTCAAGTCCCGCTGGCCGCGGCGGGCAAAATTTGCGCAGTTTCGGCCGCGATCGCGGCCTCGCTGGCGGCCGGACTGCATGGGCAGGTCTCGTCGTCCCCGATCGAGGGATTGCGCGACGCCTCGCCGCGCACTCATGCGATAACCGGCGCGCGCATCGTCACGGCGCCCGGCGCGGTGATTGCGCGCGGCACAATCGTGGTCCGCGACGGCGTGATTGCGGCGGTGGGCGCGGAACCGGCGGTGGCCCTGCCGCCCGAAGCGCGGGTTTGGCCCGCGGAGGGGAAGACGATTTACGCTGGGTTCTTCGAGCCGTTGGCCGAGGTGCACCTTCCGCCAGCGCTGCGAGCCGACAGTGTGAGTGCGCCCGGAGCCGCGCCGTCGGGGCGCGGCGGGCGGGGTGGGGCGGCCCCAACGGCTGCGAACGCCTCCGAGTCGCAAAGCCCGGTGGCGGCCGCGCGCTCGTGGAACGCCCGCGTGATGCCTGAGCGAGAGATGGCCCGAGTCCTCATTGCCGACGACCGCGGCGCCGCGGGTCTGCGCGAACTCGGCTTTACGTCGGCGGCGGTCGTGCCTGCGCGGGGCGTGTTTCGCGGCGAGAGCGCGCTCGTGAGCCTGAGTGGCCGGGCGCCGGGATCAATTTTGCTCCGGTCTCGCGTGGCGCAGCACGTCGGGTTTGAGTTCGGCTCCGGCGGCTACCCCGCGTCGCTCATGGGTTCCATCGCGATCGTGCGGCAGACACTGCTCGACGCGCAGTGGCACCGCGATGCCGCCGCCGCGCACGGACGGAATCCCGCGCTTGAGCGCCCGGAGGCCAACGCGTCGCTCGCCGCGCTCGCCGACTGCGTCTCGGGCACGCGCCCCGTCGTCCTCGACACGCAGGATGAACTCGACCTTCTGCGCGCCCAGGCGATCGCGGATGAGTTCAGGCTGAAGCCCGTGCTGCGCGGCCGCGGGGCCGAATACCGCATGACCGCCGCGCTCGCCGCGAAAAGGACCCCGGTGATCGTGCCGCTGAATTTCCCCGCGGTGCCCGAGGTCGAGACACCTGACAAAGCCGGCGATGTGCCGCTCTCGACGCTCCAGCATTGGGAGCTCGCGCCGTCCAACCCCGCGCGCCTCGCCGCCGCCGGTGTGCCGGTGGCCTTCACCACCGCTGGCCTGCGCTCGCCCGACACGCAGTTCTGGTCCGCCGTGCGCCTCGCCGTGCGCCGCGGCCTGCCACCCGACGCTGCGCTCGCCGCCATCACGACCGTGCCGGCGCAGGCTCTCGGCGTCGGTGATGTTGTGGGCACGATTGCGGTGGGGCGCCCCGCCCATTTCACCGTCGCAACCGGCGATCTTTTTTCGAGTGAAGCCGCGGCGGAGATCACGGAGGTATGGGTGGACGGCGCGCGCTTCGAGACCGAGGCCGCCCAGCGCGTCGACGCCCGCGGCACGTGGAATATCGCGTGGCTCGGCGCGACGGCGCCGGCCGAACTGAAAATCGAAGGCCGCGCCGGTGCCCGGCCGCGCGTGCGGCTCGGCGACAAGGATGTCACCTTCACCCAATCGCGCGGCCAGCTGACGTTGCTCGCACCCGCGGAATTGTTTCAAGGCAAGGAGGCCAAGGGCACCGTCCGCCTCGCCGGGACGGTGACAGGCCCGACGATTGACGGCACGGGTCTGCTGCCGGACGGCACGGCGTTTCGCTGGACCGCCGAGCGCACAGGCGCGCCCGGGCGCCCCTCCGCGCCGCCCCCGCCACGGGCGGAGACTTTCCTCGCCAATGCAGACGCGTGGCCCGCCGGCGCCTACGGTCGCAAGGGCCTGCCGGCCCAGCCGGCCGCCGTGCTCGTGCGCGGCGCGACGCTGTGGACCAGCGGCCCCGCCGGCCGTATCGACGGCGGCGACCTGCTTGTGCGCGCCGGCAAGATTGTCGAAGTCGGCCGGTATCTCGAGGCTCCCGCCGGTGCCGTCGTGATCGACGCCGCGGGCAAGCATGTGACCGCCGGCATGATTGACTGCCACTCGCACACGGCGATCTCGCGTGGCGTCAACGAAGGCACGAGCGCCATCACCGTCGAGGTGCGGGTCGGCGACGTGCTTGATGCGACCGACATCAGCATCTACCGCCAGCTTGGCGGCGGCACCACGACGTCGAACCTCCTCCATGGTTCCGCCAACCCGATGGGCGGGCAGAACCAGGTGATAAAGCTGCGCTGGGGCGGGTTGCCGGAACAGCTGAAGTTCGCCGGCGCGCCGCCCGGGGTGAAGTTCGCCCTCGGCGAGAACGTCAAGCAGTCCAACCGCACACCGGTCGCCGGCACGCCCGCACGCTATCCCGCCACGCGCATGGGCGTGGAGCAGATCATGGCCGACACCTTTGCGCAGGCGCGCGATTACGAGCGCGCGCTCAAGGCCGCGCCCGGCGCCGCGCTGCCCCCGCGCCGCAACCTCCGCCTCGAGGCCGCGCTCGAGATTCTCAAGGGCGAGCGCCTCGTGCACATCCACTCCTACCGGCAGGACGAGGTGCTGATGTTCATCCGGCTCGCGCAGCGCGAGAAGCTTCAGGTCGCGACGTTTCAGCACATCCTCGAGGGCTACAAGGTCGCCGACGAAATCGCGAAGCTCGGCGCCGGCGCGTCGTGCTTCACCGATTGGTGGGCCTACAAATACGAGGTTGTCGATGCCATCCCTTACGCCGGCGCGATCATGCACCGGGCGGGTGTGAATGTCTCGTTCAACTCCGACAACGCCGAGCTCGCGCGCCGCCTCAACACCGAGGCCGCCAAGGCCGTGAAATACGGCGGCGTGCCCGAGGAGGAGGCACTGAAGTTCGTCACGCTCAACCCCGCGAAGCAGCTCCGCATCGATGACCGCGTGGGATCGCTTGAGCGCGGCAAGGACGCCGACTTCGTGATCTGGAGCGCGAGCCCGCTGTCCAGCTATGCGCGCGCCGAGCAGACCTGGATCGACGGGCGGATGTATTTCTCGCTCGCCGATGACGCGGAGCTGCGCGCCGCCGCGGCGAACGAGCGCGAGGCCCTCGCGCAAAAGGCCCTTGCCGAGCGTGCGCGCGCGCTCGGCGCCGGCGGCGCGCCGGCCGCCGGTGGCCGCGGCGGGTCCGCGCCCGCCGCCACGGCCGAGCCCACGCCCGACATCATCCGGATCCTGATGGCGATGGAGGCCCATCGCTCCCGCGAATTCCAAGGCATCTACCACGACGGAGCCGACGCCCTCAACTGCACCACCCATGCACCGTAAATTTTCCGCTGTTCTTGCAGCCCTGCTCGTCGGCGTCACCGCCCACGCCTCCGACTCCATCCCGGTCGCCAAGCCCGGCAAACCGGTGCTCCTGCGCGGCGCGACCGTCCACACCGTGAGCGGCGCCGACTTGCCCGCGACCGACGTGCTCATGCGCGACGGCAAGATCGCGGCCATCGGCGCGAAGCTCGCGGCGCCGGCGGGCGTGACGGTCGTCGATGTCTCGGGCAAGCACGTCTACCCCGGCCTCATTTCCGCGGTGAGCGGCATGGGCCTGACCGAGCACGGGTCCGTCCGCGGCTCCGTCGATCTCGCGGAGACCGGCGCGCTCAATCCCAACGCCCGCGCCCAGCCCGCGCTCAATCCCGACAGCGACCACATCCCCGTCTCGCGCGCCAACGGCATCCTCACCGCCCTCAGCGTGCCGATGGGCCCCAGTCTCCTGGCCGGCACGTCGACGCTCATCCGCATGGATGGCTGGACGTGGGAGGACCTCACGCTCCGCGCCGCGGTCGCCTTGCACATCTACTGGCCGAGCATGGCGGTGAACCGCGACCCTGGCGCCGCAATCGCCGCGACCGCGCAGGAGCGCGCCATCGCCGACAACCTCCGCCGCCTGCGCGACGCCTTCGCCACGGCGCGCGCCTACGCGAAGGCCCGCGAGGGCGCCGCCGCGCGCACCGACTTCGACTCGCGCTGGGAAGCGATGCTGCCCGTGCTGCGGGGTGAGCGCGCGGTCTTTGTCCACGCCGACGAGCGCAAGCAGATTGAGGCCGCGGTCGCGTGGGCCCAGGCCGAGAAAGTGAAAATCACGATCGTCGGCGCCACCGAAGCGTGGAAGGTCGCCGATCTCCTGAAGGCGCACGACATCCCCGTGATCGTGAGCCCTGTGCTCACGCTCCCGCTGCGCCGCGAGGACCCCTACGACGCGAGCTACGCCAACCCGGGCAAACTCTCCGCCGCCGGCGTGCGCTTCTGCATCGCCAACGATGGCAGCGCCGAGATGGGCACGATGTCCGACCGCAACCTGCCGTATCAGGCGGCCAAGGCCGCGGCCTACGGCCTGCCGCCCGCCGAGGCGCTCAAGTCCGTCACGCTCTATCCCGCCCAGCTCCTCGGAGTCGCGGCCGAGCTCGGCTCCATCGAGGTCGGCAAGCGTGCCACGGTGATCGTCACGACCGGCGACCCGCTCGAAGTCACGACGCAGGTCGAGCAAGCCTACATCGACGGCGCCCGCATCGATCTCTCCAGCCGCCACACGCGCCTGCGGGACAAATACGAGAAGAAGTATGAGCAGTTGAAGTCGGGGCGGTGAACTGCCGCTGGCCACTACCGCTCACTTCTCGACTCGACGAAGGGTTCCAAGCAACACTCCGCACAGGCCTAAAGGCGCCGCGACGAATAAAGGTGTGAACGACTTGGGAGACTGTTTCACGGCCTCCCAAAGCAGCGCCAAGAATGCGGCCGCTCCGATAACGGCGACCAAGCCAAACAAGACGCCGATCATTTTGCCTCTGTTTGTTGAGGCGAAATACGCCACGCATGGGGCAACCAAACCGGTGACCACTATGATCCCGTAAGCTCCGATGAGAGCTACCATCGGCCATCCGCCGCCGTGCGCCAAAAATAGCGGGAGGTTCATTTTCTCTGCGCGCGAACTCTCCGTCGTTTATCCCTTCCCGTAAGCCTCCCGCAGCGCCTTCGCCACGTTGGGCGGGACGAAGTGGGCGACGTCGCCGCCGAAGGTCGCGACCTGCTTCACCAGCGTCGAGCTCGTGTAGCTGAATTGCTCGTTGGGCATCACGAAGAGCGTTTCGAGCTTGGGCTGCAGGTGGCGATTCATCAGCGCCATGTTGAACTCGAACTCGAAGTCCGACAGCGCGCGCAGCCCGCGGATGATCGCGTCGGCCTTCTGCGCCATGCAGAACTCGACGAGCAGGCCGCCGAAGGTCGTGACGCTGACGTGCGGCCACTGGCCGACGTTGGCGGCGATGAGCTCGACGCGGCGCGCGGCGGGGAAGAGCGGGGCTTTGCCCGCGCTCTCGGCCACGGCGACGGTGACCTTGTCAAAGAGCTTGGCGGCGCGCGCGAGCACATCGAGGTGCCCGTAGGTGATGGGATCGAACGTGCCGGGATAGATGCAGTGGCGCATGGGCAGGCCACGGAGCCAAGACGAGGGCGCGGCGGCTGGCGATGGCGTTTTTCGCGCCCGTGAAACCGCGGCTCGTCCGCTCCGTCTCGCAGCGTGCATGACAGAGGAAGTTCTCCGCGCCCCTGCTCCGCGCTTGCCATCGGCGATGGCGCCCGTGTCTTCGGTCGGGTTTCCCGCGATGAACCTCCCGAACCTGCTCACGATCTCGCGCGTGCCGCTCATGTTCGCGGTCGTGGGGCTCATGTATGCCGGCTTCCCGTTTGGAGCGACGGTCGCGTTCTGGCTCTTCATCGCGGCGGCGCTCACGGACTGGCTCGACGGCAAGATCGCGCGCGAGCGCGGGCTCGTGTCGTCGTTCGGCCGCTTCATGGACAGCGTGATCGACAAGGTGCTCGTGCTGGGCCTGATGATGGCGCTGGTGAACGACAAGGCGAACTTCATGGGCTTCGATATCGCCGCGATGATGCTTCTGCTCTGCATCCTTTGCCGCGAATTTGCGATTTCCGGCCTGCGCACCGCGGCTGCGATCAAGGGCCGGGTGATCGACGCCGATGCCGGCGGCAAGGTGAAGACCTTTGTGCAGCTCAATGCGATCGGCTGGCTGATGGGGGCGCGCATGCTGGAGATCGATTTCGATTTTCGCAGCGGCAATCTCCCGGTCCTGCAAGGCGTGCGCATCCTCGGGATGGCGCTCTATGCGCTCTCGGCCGTGCTCACGATCACGTCGGGCGTGTCGTATTTCCGCCGCCACCGCTCGGTGCTGGCGGACTGAGCCATGCGCCGGACCGAACCCGCTTGGTCGCGCGCGCTGCCCGGCTGGCTGATGGTGCCGCTCGCGACCCTTGGCCCGCTGGGCAAGAGACTGCCCGCGCCGGGCACGTGGGGTTCGCTCGCGGGCGTGCTGTATTTTGCGGCGTGCTTCCAGCGCGCGAGCATCGGGGCCGTGCTGGTGGGCAGCGTGGTTGCATGCCTGCTCGCGGTTGTGATCTGCACGGTGGCCGAGCACCGCCTCGGCAAAAGCGATCCGGGCGAGGTAGTGCTCGATGAGTTTGTCGTGATGCCGCTGTGCTTTCTCGGCTGGCGGGAGTTGCCGGGCGCGTGGCCCGTGTGGGGCGTGTGGCTCGCGGGCTTCGCGTTGTTCCGGTTTTTCGACATCTTGAAACCGCTCGGCATCGGCCGGCTCCAGACGCTGCCCGGCGGATGGGGCGTGGTGGCTGACGACGTGGCCGCCGCGCTCGCGGCGTGCGCGACGCTGCATGTCGGCGCGTGGGTGTGGGCGTGGTTGTAGCCCGCTTCGTGAGAAGCGGGACCGCCGGCGCCTTGAGGCGGGAATGTCCCGCTTCCCACGAAGCGGGCTACGGGCTGACTACGGCAGCGGCAACAACTGCTCCGCCGGCACGCGCACGAGCAGGCCTTGTCGCAGCACATCGACCGAGAGCATCACGCCCTGTGGCTTCGAAGGATCATCGACGAAACCCTCGAGCCCGTGCAGCGGCCCGCCCACGATGCGCACCCGGCGGCCACGCGTGAGCAGCGGCATCACGCTCAGCTCCAAGCCCGACGCGACGATCGCCCGCACGTCGGCGAGCTGGCGGAGAAACGTCGCCTCGTCCTCGACCGTGATCGCGCGGGCGAGCAGGTCCTGTTGGTGAAGCCGCGACCTTTTCTCCCCGGGCACCTGCGCGAAGACGTAGCCAGGGAACAGCGGCTTGGTGAATTTCTTCGTCCGCGTGCCGTAGCGTCGCACGCTTTCCACCAGCGGAAGGTAGTGCTCAAGATTCTCCGCCGTGAGCAGGGCGGCGAATTTCTTCTCGCAGCGCGGGCGCGTGTGGCAGACCAGCCAGGTCGCTCCGGACATCGGTCACGCCTTGAGGAGAAACCGCAGCGCGGCGTGGTAGCCCTCGAGGCCGAGGCCGGTGATGACGGCGACGCTCGCCGGCGCGGTGAGCGACTTTTGGCGGAAATCCTCGCGTTTGTAGACGTTGGAGATGTGGACCTCGACGGTGCGGAGCTGCGAGCCGGCGAGCGCGTCGCGCAGGGCGACGCTCGTGTGCGTGAGGCCGCCGGGGTTGATGACAACGCCGTCGCACTTGGCATCGGCGAGCGCGGCGATCTTGTCGATGAGGGCGCCCTCGTGGTTGGACTGGAAAAACTCCAGCTGCGCCGCGGCGCCGAACTCCGCGCGCAGCGCCTTCTCCAGATCGGCGAGCGTGGCGCGGCCGTAGATCTCGGGCTCGCGCTTGCCGAGCCGGTCGAGGTTGGGGCCGTTGAGGATGGCGATCTTTTTCATCGGAGTTGGCCCACGGAACACACGGAACACACGGAAGTGAAGGCTCAACTTTCCTGCGCCGCGAGCGCGGTTGCCGGTAGCCCGCCTCGTGAGAGGCGAGATGGACCGCCGAAAAAAATCCCGCCGGTCCCTGCTCTCACGAGCAGGGCTACCACCGAAGGCGCGTCAAAGCGGATTGTCCGTCGCGATAAATTCCCAAGGCACGCGGAACTTCCTCGCGAGCTCGGCGGCGAGCGCCTTCACGGCGTGGACCTCGGTCGCGTAGTGGCCGCAGAGGTAAAGGTTGAGCTTCTCCTCCTGCGCGCGGTTGAAGAATTCCTCGCGCAGCTCGCCTGTCACCAACGTGTCGACGCCCGCCGCGCCGAGCGCCGGCACCGCGCTGTTGCCCGACCCGCTGCAAAACGCGATCCTGCGCGGCGTGGCCGCGCCGCACTCGATGGCGATCACGCGGGCGTAGAGTTTCTCGAGCTTCGCGCGCAGCGCCGAGCGCGTGAGCGTCGATTTCGCGATGCAACCGATCGCCTCGCCGTCGCGCACGAGGAACGGCTGCGAAGGCTTCAGGCCGAGTTGTTTCGCGAGCAGGGCGTTGTTGCCGATCTCCGGGTGGCCGTCGAGCGGCAGGTGATTCGAGTAGAGCGCGCAGTTGCCGCGGACGAGCGTGGCGACGCGGTCATAAACCGGCCCGGTGAGCGGCCGCGGCATGTCCCAATACATCCCGTGGTGGACGATCAGGAAATCCACGCCGGCGGCCACGGCCCTTTGGAAGGGCACGAGCCCCGCGTCGACGGCGGCCCCGATTTTGGTGACGCGGCCGTTGTTGGCAACCTGCAGGCCGTTGAACGCGCCGGGCGCATCCTTGAACGCCGTGCGACGCGTGCGGCGGTCGCAGTAGGAAACGAGATCGGGGAGGCGGGCCATCCGGCTAGCGTGGCCAGAAAACGGCGCCGGAGTCACAGGAAATCTCGGCCGGACGGCCGGGCCGCGCCTATTTGCCGAGCAGCTGTTGTGTGAGGAACGCGCTCTGCAGCGCCGCGATCTCCCGGAGCCCGGCCTGGGCGACGCCGAGCATCGCCTGCAATTGTTCGCCGCTGAAGGTCGCTTCCTCGCCGCTGCCCTGCACCTCGACGAACTGGCCACGGCCGGTCATCACGATGTTGGCATCCACCTCGGCGTCCTTGTCCTCCAGGTAGTTCAGGTCGAGCAGCGTCTGGCCGTTGAACACGCCGGCGCTCACCGCGGCGACGGAATCGGCCAGCGGGTTCTCCGGGATCTTCTTGGCGTCGATCAGCTTTTGCACGGCGAGACGGGCGGCAAGGTAGGCGCCGGTGATCGAGGCGGTGCGGGTGCCGCCGTCGGCTTGCAGCACATCGCAGTCGATCCAGAGCGTGTTCTGGCCGAGCTTCTGGAGATCGATCACGGCGCGGAGGGAGCGGCCGATGAGGCGCTGGATCTCGATGTTGCGGCCGTCGGGCTTGCCCTTGGCGATCTCGCGCGGCTTCCGGTCGTGCGTGGAGTAGGGGAGCATCGAATATTCGGCGGTGAGCCAGCCGCCGGGCACGCGCTGCTGCTTCATCCACGCAGGCACGCCGTTCTCGATGGTCGCCGCGCAAATCACGCGCGTGAGGCCGAAGGCAACGAGCACGGAGCCGGTCGCATGCGGCGCGATGCCCGCCTCAAACGTGATCGGGCGCAGTTGCGCGGGCTGGCGGCCGTCGAGGCGGGTGGCGGGCGTGGTGGACATCGCGCGGAAGTCCGCCGGGCCGCGGCGGCGGACGCCAGCCTAATCCCGTGCGATCGCGGGACGCGGCTCAACCCTTCTCCTCGCGCTCCACGGGGCGGATGCGGGTGGGCTTGGCCTCGGCTTGCTGCCGCGCCATGTGCGCGATCAGCCGCTCGTTGAACTCGACCGCCGGGTCGTGGCCGATCTTGCGCAGGGCGTGGGTGAGGGCCGCGACCTCGACGAGCCGCGCGATGTCGCGGCCGGGCCGCACGTAGAGCTCGACGTGGGGCATCTTGCGATCGAGGAGCGGGTAGGTGTTCTGCTCGAGGCCGGTGCGCTCCTCCTCGACGCCTTCCTTCCACTCCCGGAGCGTCACGACCATGTCGATGCGCTTCTCGAGGCGCACCGATTTGATCCCAAACATCTTCTCGATGTTGATGATTCCGATGCCGCGGCACTCCATGTAGCCGCGGTTGAGCTCGCGGGAGGAGGCCATGATCTCGCGCTCGTCGACGAGGCGGATGAGCGTGAGGTCGTCCGCGACGAGGGAGTGGCCGCGCTCGATGAGGGCCAGGGCGCACTCGCTCTTGCCCACGCCGGAATCGCCGCGGATCATCACGCCCACGCCCTTGATGTCGAGGGTGGTGGCGTGCTCCTGGCCGCGCGGCGCGAACTCGTTGTCGAGCGCGAGGGTCGCGAGGTTGATCCAGTTGAAGGTGATCATCGGCGTGCGGAGGAGAGGGAGGCTCATGTCCTCCGCGACGGCGATCATGGGCGGCGTGGGATGGTAGTTCCGCGTGAGGACGATGCACGGGATCCCGCGCCGGACCATTTCCTGCAGGGCGGAGGTCTGGGTCTCGAGCGTCTGCGTCTTCATGAAGCTCCACTCGGCGGCGCCGAGCACCTGCACGCGGCGGTGCGCGAAATATTTGAAGAAGCCGGTGAGCGCGAGCGCGGGCCGGTTGATGGTGCTCTCCTCGATCATGCGGCCGAGGCCGCGCTCGCCGAAGGCGAGGTCGAGTTTGAGCTTCTCCTTGTTGGCCTCGTAAAAGTGCGCGACGGTGATGCCGCTGGGCGGGGCGGAAATGCCGGCGGGAAATGGATGGGACGTCGTGGATTTGGCTTGGGGCATGGGCGGGTGATCGCGGGACGCGGGGCTCAGAGGTTGAAACTGTCGCCGAGGTAGAATTTGCGGGCCTGCTCGTCCTTGATGAGGAAGTCGCCGGTGCCTTCGGTCAGCACCTTGCCTTGGTGAATCAGGTAGGCGCGGTCGACGATACGGAGGGTCTCGCGGACGTTGTGGTCGGTCACCACGACGCCGATGCCGCGGGCCTTGAGCGCGAGGATCATCTTCTGCACCTCGGCGACGGAGATGGGATCAATGGCGGCGAAGGGCTCGTCCATCAGGAGGAACTTTGGCTTGGCCACGAGCGCGCGCGCGATCTCGAGGCGGCGGCGCTCGCCGCCGGAGAGGGTAAAGGCCTTTTGTTTGGCGACGTGGCCGAGGTTCAGCTCCGCGAGGTGGGACTCGACGACCTTGCGGCGCTCGCCGCGCGGCACGCCCACGGCCTCGGCGATGGCGAGGATGTTGTCCGCGACGGAGAGCTTGCGGAAGACCGACGCCTCCTGCGGCAGGTAGCCGATGCCGCGGCTCGCGCGTTGGTGCATGCGGAGGCGCGTGATGTCAGCGCCGTCGAGCGAGACCCGGCCGGCGGTGGCGGGCACGAGGCCGACGACCATGTAGAACGTCGTGGTTTTGCCCGCGCCGTTGGGGCCGAGCAGCCCGACGACCTCGCCGGCGCGGAAGCGCAGGCTGACGCCGTTGACGACCGTGCGGGGGCCGAAGGTCTTGACCAGCTGCTCGGTGCGAATCTCCGAGGCGGGGGCGGCGGGCGCGGTCATTTTTTTTGCGCCGGGAGCGGCACGGTGATCGCGGGCGTGGCGGCGCCGGCGGGGGCGGGTTCCGGCGCGGGCACGGTCGGAGTATTGTCGCGCGCCGGGCTCTTGGGCGCGTTGGGATCAAAGCCGAGGTCCTTGATCGGCGGCAGCGTGAACTGCACGCGCTGCTCCGCCTCGGAGAGCGCGCGCACGATGCGCTCGCCGCGGAGCATCTCGATCTTGGGGGCCGTGAAATAATAGAGGCCGTCGAGCGTGCGGACGGCCGGCTGCGGCGCGCCGCTGAGCACCACGCGATCATCGCCGGGGAAAATCTCGGCCCGCTCGCACTGCGCCTCGCGCTCCCCCTGCAGGATGCGCACGCCGCCCGTCGCGACGAGAGACTTGAAGTTCTGCGGGTTGCCCAGCGTGGCCTTCTCATCGCCGCGGCGCCGCATGAGGACGACCAGCTGGTCGCAGGTGATCTTGAGGTTTGTGCCGGTGACCGTCACGCGATCGCGGAGAACAAAGGTCGTCTCCTTGTCGGTGCTGATCATCTCGGCGGAACCACTCTCAATCACGGTGTCGGCCGGTGGAGTCGCGGGAGCCGGCTTCGGCGCGGGCGCTTCCGCGGCACGAAGGAGGCCCAGCGCCGCGAGGAGCAGCAGTGGCGGCGCAAGGCGAAGGAGGGCGGGACGGCGCGTCATTTCAGGATGTCGTTGAGCTGGGCCTTGAGGACTATGCGGACGTTGCTGCGCAGCGAAACCTTTTTGACCTGCTCGCCGTGCTCGTAGGTCCAGCCGGTGCCGGTGACCTCGGCCTCGTCGTTGATGAGGCGGACGCCGCCGTCCCCGCTCGCGCGATTTTCCTTCGGCTGAAACACTGCCTGCGGGCTGAGCAACATGGACTCGACGCGGGCCGCTGCGTCGCCCGAAAACACCGTGATATTCAGATCAGTCACGGCAATGTTCTTGCCCGCGGGCCGGACCTCGGAGCCGCGGAGTGTCATGGAGCGGTGGCCCTCCTTGTCGGTGAAAATGGGGAGCACCCAGTTAACGGCGGGGGCCGAGGCCGCCGGGGCCGGCGTCGGCGCGGTGTCCGCGCCGGGGAGACGGTAGGCGGGAGGCAGGAGGCCGGAAAAAATGACGCAGGAGAATAGCCACGCGGATAGCCCTGCTCGTGAGCGCAGGGACGGACGGTGGATTGAGCGCGGGCCGTCCCGCCTCTCGCGAGGCGGGCTACCGGACGGGAGCGGAAGGCGCATCATGGCTTGGACTTCGCCCGCATGCTTTTGCTCCGCGCCGCCAGAATGAACTCGCACACCTCGCGCACCGCGCCACGGCCGGCGGGGCGGCGTGTGATGTGAGCCGCGGCGGCGAGTGCGGAAGGCATCGCCTCCGGCGGCGCGATGCCGACTCCGGCCCAGGCGATGGCGGGCGCGTCGATGTCGTCGTCACCCATGTAGGCGCATTGCGCGGCGGTGAGCTTGAGTTGCGCGGCGAGCTGCTGCAACGCCGCGAGCTTGTCGGTGCGGCCTTGGACGACGTGTGGGATTTTCAGCTCGGTCGCGCGCACGGTCGTCGCAGTCGAGGCGCGCCCGCTGATCCATGCGGTGACGATGCCCGCGCGCTCCAGTCGCCGCAGACCCATGCCGTCCAGAATGGAAAAGCACTTGGCCTCCCTGCCGTCCGAAAAAATCTGCACCGTGCCGTCCGTGAGCACACCGTCGACGTCCATAGCGAAGAGGCGGACGCGGGACCAGGCGTTGGCTGAGGGCCGTTTAGGCATTTTGATTATTTGAAACGCGGAGGCCGCGGAGAGCGCGGAGGAATTGGAACTGGATTCTTTGCGTTCTCCGCGGCCTCCGCGTTTCAATCAGGTTGTTTGGCTCATCCCATCCACGCCGCGATTGCGTCGATGATCTTTTCCTTCGTCGGCCGGTGCGCCGCCTCGAGTTCCGGGGCGAAGGGCACCGGGAGGTCGAGTGACGCGATGCGCAGGGGAGCGGCCTTGAGCGCAGCGAACTTTTCCTCCGTCAACCGTGCGACCAACTCGGCGCCGAAGCCGTGCGTGCGGCGGCCTTCGTGCAGCACGATGAGCCGGCCCGTGCGCGCCAGCGACGCGGTGATCGCGTCGAGCCGCAGCGGCGCGAGCGCTCGCAGGTCGAAGAGGTCAAAATTGGTCTCATATTCGGCGGCGAAGTAGTCGGCGGCCTCCTCGGCGAGATGCACCATCTCCCCATAGGTGACGAAAGTCGCGAAGTCGCCGGCGCGAAGTTTCTTCGGCGACCACACGTCGCGGTAGTTCGGATCCCACGAGACGGGCGCGCGGCTGCGGCGGTAGAGCGCCTTGTGCTCGAAGAGGATCACGGGGTTGTCGTCCTCGTAGGCGGCGATCAGGGCGTTGAACGCATCTTGCGGCGTGCTCGGGTAGAGGCCCTTGAGGCCGGGCATCGAGAGGAAGAGCGACTCGAGTTCCTGGGAGTGAAACGAGCCAAACGTGAGCCCGCCGCCACACGGAAAACGGAACACCAGCGGGCAGCGCGCCCCGGAGCGGAAGTGCGCGGTCGCGGCGTTGAGCGTGATCTGGGTGACGGCCTCGGTGGCGAAATCGGAAA
This sequence comes from Opitutaceae bacterium, assembly GCA_016794665.1. Classification (GTDB taxonomy): domain Bacteria; phylum Verrucomicrobiota; class Verrucomicrobiia; order Opitutales; family Opitutaceae; genus ER46. Next base: position 15,489 of record JAEUHB010000156.1, on the reverse strand, counting down.
ACTGAAACTCCTCGATCGGACGGTGGCCGTTCAAGGCGAGGCCGATCGCGTAGCCGGTGCAGGCGCTCTCGGCGAGCGGGACGTTCATCACGCGCGGGCGGCCGAATTCCTTGAGCAGCCCGTCGGTGACCTTGAATGCGCCGCCGTAGGTCCCGATGTCCTGGCCCAGCACGAGCGATTCCGGGCGCTCCGCGAGGATTTTGCGCAGGCCGAGGTTCACGGCCTGGGCGAGGTTGAGGGCGGCGGGCTCGGAGGGCCCGGGCTTCCACGGCATCGCGGGCGCGGGTGGGGCGAACACGTCGGCCTCCATGCCGGCGGGCGCGGGTCGCGGGGTCGCGAGCGAGACTTGCACGCAGGCCTCGAGGTAGGCGGAGAGCTGCGTATCGATGGCATCGAGCCGTGCCGCGTGGCGCACGGCGAGCTGCGCCCGGAGCTTGGGCAACGGATCGCGGGCGAAGAATTCGTCACTTTCCCCGGGCCGGAGGTAGTCGCAGGTGTCGTAGGCCGCGTGGCCGCGCAGGCGCAGCGTGTGGGCCTCGATGAGCACGGGCCGCGAGGTGGTGCGGACCTTGTGGATTGCGGCGGCGAGCGTGCCCGTGGTGGCGGCGACATCGCCGGTGGCGTCGAGCGCGAAGCCTTCCATCCCATAGCCCGCCGCGCGCCGCCAGAGTTGGGTGCCCGCGGCGAACTGCTCGCTGACGGGGGTGGAGTAGGCGTAGCCGTTGTTCTCGATGATGAAGACGACCGGCAGCGATAGCAGGGAGGCGAGGTTGAGCGTCTCGTGCACGTCGCCCGTGCTCGACGAGCCGTCGCCCAAGATGGCAAAGCCCACGGCCTTTTTCCCGGCGCGCCGCTGGGAATCGGTGGCGCCGGCGACATTGGAGAGCATCGCGCCGAGATGGCTGATCATCGGCAGCGACCGGTTCGCGGGATCGCCGTGGTGGATATTCCCCTCGCGGGCCTTGGTCGGGCTGCCGGCGTTGGCGAAATATTGGTTGAGATGGTCGCAGAGGTGCCCACTCCAGATCAGGTGGCCGCCGAGGTCGCGGTGCGTGAAGCAGATCACGTCGTTGGCCTTGTCCGCGAGGAGCGCGAGCGGGACGCAGAGGGCCTCGTTGCCCTGGCCGCCCGCGACGGTGCCGCGGATGAGCCCCTGCCGGAAGAGATCGAGGATGCGGTTGTCGGCGCTGCGGGCGAGTTGCATCCATCCGTAGACGCGCAGCAACGCCTCGTCGGGCGTGGCGTCCAGTTCGGAAATGCTGAGATCGCGGGCCGTGAGGAGCGCGGGAAGGGTCGGAAAAGCCATGAACTTTGGCGCGGACGCTGAGGGTGCGGCGCAAGGCCGGCAAGCGAAGGATTCGCCCGCGACGCGCGCGGGCTCACGGCGCGGGCAACCGCTCCGCGGCCGCAAGCACGACGTAATCCTCGGGGCGGAAGGCCGGCGCGCAGACGGCATAATACTCGAGGGCGGCCGCCGGAGCGGCGCGGAAACGATGGGGCACCCCAGGTGGCAGCGCGCACACGTCGCCGATGGCCAGCGGCCGTGTGCTTTCGCCCAGCTCCAACACGCCGCGACCCGCGGTCACGATGATCGTCTCGTGAATCGTGCGCAGGAACCCGGCGGGCGAAGCCGTGCGCGGGGCGAGGCGCACGTGCACGATGCTCTGGCGAGCGCTGACAATCGGACCGAGGTGGCCTTGATGGCGCGTGAGAGCGACCAATTCTGCTGCCGCCGGCGACGCCGGGCCAGTCGTTGGGCGGCGTATCGAGTCATCGCGGGTCAGCGCGGTGATCATCTCGGCGCGATCGGGGTAGGCGGCAACCAACTCGGCGCGGTGGCCGGGTTCGTAGTCGGCGTAGTCGAAGCCCGGCGCGAGGGTGTTGCTGATGAGCGCAAAGGCGCCGCGCTCGCGGGCAAGCGGTCGCGCGCCCATCCACACGCCCCGAGGCACGCAGGCTTGGGGGCGTTGGCCGCCGAGCACATCCGGACCGATGATGACGATTTCGCTGCGGCCGCCGGGGTGGAGGAGCAGCAGCTCCAGCGGGCCGCCCGCATGGAAAAACCACAGCTCGTCCGTCGCGAGCCGGTGCAGCGCCGAGAAGTTCTCCGCGGTGATGATGGCATGGATCGCGGTGCAGCCGGGGCGGGAGCCCGCGTAGCGCGCAGGCAGGGCGCCGAAAGCATCATCCGATTCATAGGTGCGGACAAAAAGTGGGCCTTCATGCGGGATGGGCGCCATGCCCAGATGCGCGGCAATCCGGGCGGCCGGGCCGGGCTGGGAGTCCGGGTTCATGTAAGCAGGGCGTGCGCGAGCGCCTCGTCGATCAGCAGTGACTTGATGAAACCGCCGTGGAGGGCGCCCGCAACGGCCGGCGCGCGGTCGGCGCCCGCGGCGACGCCGATGACCTGCGGGATTTTCTTCAGGTAATCCAACTCGATGCTGATCACGCGGTCGCGCCAGCGCGACGCGCACTCCCGGCCCTTGGCGTCGAAGAAGCGTCCGCAGATCTCGCCGACGGCGCCGCTGGACCGGAGGTGGGCGAGATCCGTGGCGCCGAGCACGCCGCGCTCCACATAGACCGAGAGATCGAGCGGACCGACGCCGACGAGCGCGGCCTCGGCCTGGCGGAGGCGCTGCCACACCGACTTGATCTGGGCGGAAGCGAGGAAGAAGTCGCGCGTCTTGCGATCCGCGACAAAGGCCGGCGTGCTGAGGGTGAGAAACTCGCCGCCCCAGAGTTTCACCATGGCGCGACCGAGCTCGAGCGCGTCGACCTGCGAGATGTTAGAATCGATGCTGCCCATCGCCTGCACCACCGTGAGGCGCCGTGCCTCCCCGCGCCGGAAGCGCTGCACGACCTCGGCTACGCTGCGGCCGCCGCCGATCGCGACGATGGCGCTACGGGGAAAAACGGAAGCCACAAACGGCGCCCCGAAGTGCCCGACCGTCTGCCGCGCGGCCTCCGCGCCCGCGTTGCGCGCCGTCTTGATCACGGCGGCGCTCCGCAGGCCAAAGCGGCTGCACAGCTGGTGCTCGAGCTTGTCGTTCCGCGCCTGGTATTCCTCAACCGTGATGCGGACGATGCCGCGCTCCAGCGCCGCGGCGAGGAGCCGGGAGATCTTTGTCTGGGAGACGCGCACGAGCTTGGCGACCTCGGTCTGGCCGAGGCCGTCCACGTAGTAGAGCGTGGCGGCCATGCGGAGGATTTCGTCGGGATACGCGGCTTTGGCGGGCATGGAAGGGCGGGGAAGCGGCCGGACGGCCGAGTCATAGTCTTCGTCACGCGATTGTCACTAGAATATCTAGGCGCATAAAGGTTCTACTCGACGACAGGAAGCCACGCTCCACATCCGTAGCGCGCCATGATCAAATCGCCCCTCGTCCACCGTGCCGCCGCGCTGGCGCTCATCGCCGTCTCCGCCGTGGCCCAGACCGCCCCGACACCGGCCCGGCCCGCGGCCGAGGAACCGGTCAGGCTCGAGGCCTTTACCGTCACCGGCTCCAACATCCGCCGCACCGACGCCGAGACCGCCCTGCCCGTGACAGTGATCGACGTGACCGAGGTCGACGCGCGTGGCGCCGCCACGATGGCGGAGCTGTTTGAGACCATCGGTGCCGCCGAGATCTCCGGCATCACCGAGATCAACAACGGCCCGCAGCTCGCCCGCGGTGACGTGGCCTCCATCGACCTCCGCGGCATCGGATCGGGCAGCACGCTCACGCTGCTCAACGGCCGCCGCATGGCGCCGCACCCGATCTCGATGGCGGAGAATGGCGTCCCTTCGCTCGCGGTGAACATCAACACCATCCCCCGCGCGCTGCTCGAGCGCGTCGAGGTGCTCCGCGACGGCGCGTCCGCCATCTACGGCGCGGATGCCGCCGCCGGTGTGATCAACAACCGCGTCTCGCGCCGCAGCGAGGGCCGCGGCGTCACGATCAAGGGCTCGATGACCCAGCATGGCGGCGCCAACGAGTTCGGCGTGACGGCTTTCGATGCCTTCAAGCGCGGCCGCACGCACATCTCCGTGTCGGCGGACTATTTTCACCGCGACGCGCTCTCGGCGCACGACCGGCCCTTCTCGAGCAACTCCGACCTGCGCCAGAGCCGGCGCCTCCCCGCGCCGTGGAACGGCATTCCACTCGTCGATCCCGCGTCGCCCACCGGTGCGCTTTTCGCGCGCGACAACGATTTCCGGAATTCAAATGGCGTGAACCAATGGGGCCAGTGGCAGCGCGGCACGATCCAGCCCGACTTTCTCACGTTCGTCGGATCCCGCCCCACGGGCAACGTCGGCATCACCACGAGCACGACCCCGCCCGTGGGCGTCGCGACGATGGCGGCCGATGGCATGTTCTACCTCTGGCCGGGCAACGGCGGCGTGAACTTCAAGCAGACCGCGCCCTCCGCCAACATCGACAGCCCCGAGGTCGCCTACTACTCCAACTGGAACAAGTGGAAGATGCTGGTGCCCGCGACCGACCGCGTGCAGCTCGCGGCCTTCGTTGATCACACGTTCAACGACAAGCTCTCGGCTTTCGGTGATTTTCTTTTCTACCGCGCCTACAGCCGCACGGGCCGCGAGCCGGTGAACTTCAAGAACACGGACGACCAGGGCATCTACCTGCCGGCCGCCAATCCCTACAATCCGTTTGGCGCGCGTTTCTACCATCCGACCGGTCAGCCTAACGCCGACGGCACGCCGCGCCTCACCGGCGCACCCGCGGATGTCTCGCTCTGGACGGGCATCTCGCCCGGCCAGAACACCGGCGGCGGCTTCAAGCCGCGCGAGACCGAGGTCCGCACGTATGCCTGGCGCGTGCTCGGCGGCCTGCGCGGCCGGCTCGGCGAGACGTGGGAGTGGGAATCGGCGCTCGTCGCCTCCGGCTCGCAGTCGCACGAATACGAGCACTACCAAGTGCGCGAGTCCCGCCTGCGGGCCGCGCTCAATCGCACGGACGCCACGGCGTTCAACCCGTTTCCCGTCACCTTCCGGATCGCGAACAACCAGATCGTCGTCGACCGCGCCTTCGATAACCCCGCGTCCGTCACCGACGCGATCTACGACGACGAGGATCGCTTCGGCCGCACGGGCCTCTTCATGTGGGACCTCAAGACCAACGGCCGCCTGTGGCGGCTGGGGCGCGGCGGCCACATCGGCGTCGCGACCGGCGCGGAGGTGCGCTACGAGACTTACGCCGACAAGCGCGCGAGCTTCGTCGGGCTCAACCCGCCCGGCTCCGGCAGCCAGTTCCCGCTGCTGCGCGAGGGCGACAACGACTTCCTCGCGCTGAGCTCCAACGTGCCGATCTCGGCCGACCAGACGATCTTCGCGACGTATCTTGAGACGGCGCTGCCATTCGTCACGCGGGAGAATCGCTTCCCGCTTGTGGACGCGCTTGAGCTCACGCTCGCCGGGCGCTTCGAGCATTTCTCGATTCACGGCCAGACCACCAAGCCCAAGGCGAGCCTCGTCTGGAAGCCCGCGTCGTTCCTCAAGCTCCGCGGCTCGGCGGCGGAGTCGTTTCGCGCGCCTAATCTCGTCCAGACCAACATCACGCCGCTGCGCCGGCAGTTCAGCGCGGACGACCCGTATCGCTTCGAGGTCACCGCGCTCACGTCCGACGGCACCGTGCAGCGCACTTCCTACCGTCAGGGCAACCAGAACCTCAAGCCCGAGGAGGCCAAGACCTGGGCAGCGGGCATGGTGCTCGAGGTGCCCGGCGTGCGCGGGCTCTCGGTCTCGTTCGACTACTTCAAGCTGAACCAGAACCGCGTCATCGAGAACTTCGGCGCGGCCGCGGCGATCGACCTCGACGAGGTGCTGCTCGACATCGCGACGCAGAACGCCCTCAACGCCGGCACCGCCATCGGCTCAATCGATCTTGGTTCGGGCACCGCGAACTACAAGGGCTCGAGCAAGGTCATCCGCAAGCCGGTGAGCGCGGCCGACACGGCGGCCTTCGCGGCGTTCAACGCCCGGCAGGCGAGCAATCGCTCCCGCCGCGCACCGGTGGGTGAGGTCGTCAGTGTGATCGACGATTACCTCAATCTCAGCGGCCGCGACATCCAGGGCTACGAGGCCGGCGTGCAGTGGCGCGGCCCGCGCACTCGGCTCGGGCAGTTCACGCTCAACGGCGAGGTGACGCACTACGTGCTGCGCCGCTCCCAGGCCGACGAGGTCTCGCCGGTGCTCGACGAGCTGGGCCGCAACGGCCGCGCCAAGTGGCGCGCCAACGCCTCGCTCTCATGGCGCCGCGGTCCGCTCGCCGCCGGGTGGTTCACGAGCTACTTCGGCAGCTTCGTCGACACCTCCGCCGCCACCACCGAGCCGATCTACAATGCGCTCGGACGCCCGGGCTACATCAAGGTCTTCAACGACAATGGCGTGACGCGCTACCTACTTCGCATCGATCCCTCGTTCAACCACAACGCTTGGCTCTCCTATCGCATCGACCGCCGCGACTCCCGCTGGCTCTCGGGCACCACGGTGCGCGTGGGCGTGAACAACGTCCTCGACACCGAGCCGCGCCTCGCGGACGAGCAATACGGCTATTTCACCGGCAGCGCCAATCCGCGCGGGCGGCAGTTCACCTTCGAGGTGGCGAGGAGGTTTTGATGAGCCGGGCGGCGATGGGGATTGCGGTCGCCCGTCTCACGGGCGGCGGGACGGCCCACCGCGCTCGCTCCGGCCCGTCCGTGAACTCGCCGGCAGGGCTACCAAGCCCCTCCTTCGCCACTCATGAACCGTGACCACGCCCTCGCTCGCCTTCGCGCCGGCGGCGAGATCTTTGACTTCGTCATCATCGGCGGTGGTGCGAGCGGCCTGGGCGCCGCGGTCGATGCCGCCGCGCGCGGCCACCGCGTTGCGTTGATTGAGCGCGACGATTTTGCGAAGGGCACCTCGAGCCGTTCCACCAAGCTCGTGCATGGCGGCGTGCGCTACCTCAAGCAGGGTGCGCTCTCGCTCGTGATGTCCGCGCTGCACGAGCGCGGGCGCCTGCGGAAGAACGCGCCGCATCTCGTCCACGATCTCGCGTTTATCATCCCGGGCTACGCGTGGTGGGAGAAACCCTACTACGCGTTCGGCATGACGCTTTACGACCGGCTGGCGGGCAAGTGGTCGTTCGGCCGCTCGCGGATGCTCTCGCGCGCGGAGATCCTTGAGCATCTGCCCACCGTGGAGACGCAGCGGCTGTCGGGCGGCGTCCTCTACCACGACGGCCAGTTCGACGATGCGCGCCTCGCGATTAACCTCGCGCAGACCGCGGTCGAGCAGGGGGCGGTGCTCGTCAATTACTGCGCCTGCACGGGCCTGCGCAAAGAGGGTGGGGCGGTCACGGGCGTGTCGGCGCGGGACGGGGAGACGGGCGCGGAGTTTGAGATTCGCGCCCGTGTCGTCATCAATGCCGCCGGCGCCTTCGTCGACGAGGTGCGCGGCTTCGACGAGCCGGGCGGCGCGCCGCTCGTCGCCGTGAGCCAGGGCGTGCATGTCGTGCTCCCGAAGAGATTCCTGCCCGGCACGAGCGCGCTCATGGTCCCGAAGACCGCGGACGGACGCGTGCTCTTCGCCATTCCCTGGCACGACCGTGTTGTCGTCGGCACGACCGACACGCCCGGCACGACGGCGAGCGCCGAACCGCGCGCACTGCCGGCGGAGCTGGACTTCATCATGGCACATGCGCGGAAATATCTCGCGTGCGATCCAGCGGAAGCCGACGTGCTCAGCGTATTCGCCGGGCTTCGCCCGCTGGTGAAGCGCGGCGCCGCCGGCAACACCGCCGCCCTTTCGCGTGATCACACCATCGTGGTCTCCCGATCGAAGCTCGTGACGCTCACGGGCGGAAAATGGACGACTTACCGCAAGATGGCCGAGGACGTGATCAACCAAGCGGAGAAGGTCGCCGGCCTTGCGCCGAAGCCTTCGCCGACGGCCGATCTGCCGATCCACGGTTCGACGGAGACAACGAGCACGTCGCATCTGCGCATCTACGGCAGCGACGCCCCGGCCATCGCCGCGCTTACCCAAAGGGAATCCGCGCTCTCTGCGCCGCTCGTTGTGGGCCTGCCGATGGGCCAGAGTGAGGTCCTCTGGCACGCGCGCCATGAGATGGCGCGCACAGTCGAGGATGTGCTCGCACGGCGCACGCGTGCCCTTTTGCTCGATGCGCGCGGCTCAATCGCCACCGCGCCCACGGTCGCGCGCCTGCTGGCCCGGGAGCTCGGCCGCGACGATGGTTGGATCGAGGCGCAGGTGCGCGCCTACACCGCGCTGGCGCGGGGCTACCTTCTTCGCGACACGCCTGTCGCCGGGCTTGTCGGCGCCGAGTGATCCAGCCCAGACTGCATTGCCCGTGCTTTCCCTCTTCCGCCCCGCCCCGGCCGCGCCGTCTGTGCCAGCCGATCGCATCGACGCCCATTATGGCCGCCTACGGTGGCAGGTGTTCATCGGCATCTTTGTCGGCTACGCCGGTTTTTATCTCGTGCGAAACAACTTCGCGCTCGCGATGCCCGCAATCCTGAAGGCGCATCCGGAGTTCACCAAGACCCAGCTGGGATGGGCGATGACCGGCCTGCTGACGGCCTACGGGCTCTCGAAATTTTTCATGGGCTCGGTGTCGGACCGGAGCAACCCGCGCTGGTTCATGGCGACGGGGCTGCTGCTCTCGAGCGCGATGACGTTTTCATTCGGCGTCGTGCCTGGCCTCTACGGCTCGCTTGTCGTGATCATCGCGCTCCAGTCGATCAACGGCTGGTGCAACGGCATGGGCTGGCCGCCGTGCGGCAAGACCATGGTGCATTGGTGGAGCACCAAGGAGCGCGGCCGCATCGTCGCGGTGTGGAACTGCGCGCACAATGTCGGCGGCGCGCTCATCGCGGTCTTTGCCACGTGGGCGGTCGCGCGCTTCAGCGACTGGGGCGCGACGTTCTGGTTCAATGCCGTCGTGGCCGCCGCGGTCGCCGTGCTGATCGCGCTGCTGCTGCGCGACACGCCGCAGAGCTGCGGCCTGCCGCCGATCGAGCGTTTCAAGGACGATTTTCCGCCGGGCTACTCCGCGGCCCACGAGCGAACCTTCACGTTCAAGGAAATCTTCCTCGGCTACGTGCTCAACAACCGCTTCCTCTGGTGCATCGCGATCGCCAACGCGTTCGTCTACTTCGTGCGTTTCGGCGTCGTGAACTGGATCCCGACCTACCTGCAGACGGCGAAGGGATTCAATTTCAAGGATTCGGGCCTCGCGTGGACGGCCTTCGAGCTCGCGGGTATCCCGGGAACGATTCTGTGCGGCTGGCTCTCCGACAAGGTGTTCAAGGCGCGGCGCGCGCCGGCGACGATTCTGTTCATGGCCCTTACGCTGGTTGGCCTGATCGTTTACTCCCTCAACGGGCGGGGCCCGCTCTGGATCGACGTGGCGTCGCTCATTGCGATCGGATTCTTCATCTACGGACCGATCATGATGATTGGCCTCCATGCCCTTGACCTGGTGCCCAAGAAGGCGGCGGGCACGGCAGCCGGCTTCACCGGCCTCTTCGGTTATTTCTTCGGCTCGGCGCCTTCGGGCGCAGGGGTGGGCTGGATCGCGGAGCACTTCGGCTGGAGCGGCGTGTTTGCGACGATGGTCGTCTGTTGCGTGCTGACGATGGGCTTCAGCGCGTTGACGCTCGGGCATCGGTCGGAGAGCAATTCCGCCCTCAAATGAAAACCGTCCTTGTGTCCCTGCTCCTTGCCGCCGTGTCCGCCGCCGCAGATTCAAAACCCCTCGTCATCGCTCACCGCGGCGCCAGCGGCTACCTGCCCGAGCACACGCTCGAGGCCAAGGCCTACGCGCACGCGCTCGGCGCCCACTACATTGAGCAGGACCTCGTCCTCACCAAGGACAATGTCCCCGTCGTCCTCCACGACATCCACCTCGACACCACGACCGATGTCGCCAGGCGCTTCCCCGGCCGCGCCCGGGTCGACGGCCGTTTCTACGCGATCGATTTCACGCTCGCGGAGGTAAAGCAGCTGATTGTGAGCGAACGGTTCAACGCCAAGACCGGTGCGCCTGTCTACCCGGAGCGCTATCCGTCGGGTGCCTCGCCCGCGGAATTTCGCGTCTCGACCCTCGAGGAAGAGCTGCAACTCATCGCCGGCCTCAACCGCGCGACGGGCCGCACCGCCGGGATCTACCCCGAGCTGAAGCAACCGAAGTGGCACCGCGCCCAGGGCCGCGACCTCGCCAAGGCCGTGCTGCCGATCCTCGCCCGCCACGGCTACGCGACGAAGGCCGACGCGTGTTTCCTCCAGTGCTTCGAACTCGCCGAGGTGAGGCGCCTGCGCACCGAGCTCGGCTGGCAAGGCCGCCTGATCATGCTGATCGGTGGCGGTGCCAAGGGCGAGGACGGCACGGACTTCGCCGCGATTTGCACGCCCGCCGGCCTGCAGGATCTGGCCAAGATCGCCGATGGCATCGGCCCCGCGATCGGGCGCGTCGTGACCTGGCCCGCCGCCGGCGCCGCGCCGAAATTCACCGACCTCGTCGCCCACGCCCAGACCGCAAAGCTCGCCGTGCATCCCTACACCGTGCGCCGCGACGACCTGCCGAGAAACTGCCCGTCCATCGATGCGCTCCATGCAGCGCTGTTGCGCGATGCCCGCGTCGACGGCGTGTTCACTGATTTCACGGACGTGACCTTGGCGTGGCTGAAGCGGTAGCTCGCCACGCGCCGGCTGCTCCGGGCATTGCAATTCTAGCGCCGCCTTTGCCTACTTCAGGCCTCCCCAATCGATGAACGTGAATACCTCCCTGCCCAGCGATCGAGCCACCAGCCGACGCGCTTTCCTCGGCGGCGCGACCGCGCTCGCGGTCGGCGCGCTCCTCCCGCGCCGCCTCGTCGCCGCGCCGGCGGCGCGGCCCAACTCCGTCTTCGGCGGCGTGCGGATCGGCACGATCACTTACAGCTACCGCAGCATGTTCACCTCCGCGGAGGAGACGCTCGGCGGGATCCTGCAGAGCGGGCTCAGCGAGGTGGAGCTGATGGGCGGTCCGATCGCCCAGTTCGCCGGCATCCCGATGGCGCCGGCCGGGGCCAAGAAGAAAGGCGCGCCCGCGGCGCCGGTCGCGCGCCCGACCGATGCCGCCCGCGAGGCCCAGCTCGCGAAGTGCCGCGAGTTGCGCAAGCTCTACAACGACGCGGGCGTCAATATTCACATCCACAAGCTGCCGTTCGGGCCTTCCGACGAGGATGTCGATTTCAATTTCCTCGTCGCGAAGGCGCTCGGCGCCACCGCGATCACGACGGAGCGATCCGACGCGCAGGCGAAGCGTCTCGCGCCCTTCGCCGACAAGCACAAGATCTGGGTCGGTTTCCACAATCACGCGGCCAACCTCCCTGCGATGGACAAGACGGATCCCATCCTCGAACTGGGCCAGTATGTCGGCTTCAACCTCGACATCGGTCACTACGTCGCCGGCAGCAAGGGTCTCTCGCCAATCCCTGTGCTGGAGAAATATCACAGCCGCATCGTGAACCTGCACCTGAAGGACCGCACCGCCGACGGCGGCAACCTCCCGTGGGGCACGGGCCAGACGCCCATCAAGGACGTGCTGCGCCTGATGCGGAAGGAGCGCTGGAAATTTCCCGCCGACATCGAGCTCGAATACAAGATTCCCGAGGGCTCCAACGCCGTGGCCGAGGTGGCCAAGTGCGTGCAATTTTGCAAAGCGGCGCTGGCCTGAGAACGGGGCAGGGCGGCGCTGGCGTAAAGGTGCGCGGGTCCCGAGCGAGCCAAAGCGGATCACTTCGGGTGCCGATGTAGGCGGGAGCAAGCGAGATTTTTCCCGCTGCTGCGTCCGGGAAATTTCCCGGAGTTTCCGCAGGTCGCCGCGACCGAACAAAACCCTGACATCGGCCGCGAATTCTGCCCTCGTGGTCGGCTCATCATGATCTTCACCCCTTCGCTGCGGTTCGCGGTGCGTTCGTTTTGCTTTCTCGTCGCGTGCCTCGGGCTCGCCGTTTCGCCCGCCGCGGCGCAGTCCACCGCCACCGGCACGATCACCGGTCGCGTGCAGAACCAGGCGGCGAATCTCTCGCTGGAAAATGCGCGCGTCACCGTCGCCGGCACGAGCCGCGAGGCGTTCACCAACGCCTTTGGCGACTACCGTCTCACCGGCCTCGCGCCGGGCGCCGTGACACTCACGGTCTTTTCCACCGGCCTCGCGCCGCAGACGGTCACGGTCAATGTCAGCGCGGGCGCGACCGTCCAGCGCGACTTTGCGCTGCTGCCCGCGGGCGCCGCTCCGGCCTCCGCCAACGCCGCGGTGAAGCTCGACGCGTTCGTCGTCGCCTCCGCCCGCGAGACCAACGCCTCCACGATCGCGATCAACGAGCAGCGTTTCGCCGCCGGCATCAAGACCGTCCTCGCCACCGACGCGCTCGGCGACGTGATCCAGAACAACCTCGGCGAGTTCGTGAAATTCCTCCCTGGCGTCGATGTCGGCACCGACCAGATGAACGCCGTGCAGATCGGCCTGCGCGGCCTGCCCTCGTCCTACACCAACATCGCGCTCGACGGCGACGACGTGAACGCCGCCGGCTCCGGCAACCCCACGCGCAACACGCTCCTCCAGGCCTTTTCCCTCAGCAACGCGCAGCGCGTCGAAATCTACAAGGTGCCCACGCCCGATATGCCCGCGTCGCTCGCCGGCGGCATCAATATGGTCAGCCGCACCGCGTTCGAGGCGAGCCGCCCGGAGTTCCGCTTCAAGGCCTACATCAACCAAAACTCCCATGAGGTCGGCCTCGGGCGGCGGTCCGGGGGCGGCGACGGCGACGACCAGAAGAAGACCTACCACTACCAGCCCGACTTCGACTTCAACTACACCGTGCCCGTCTCGAAGACGTTTGGCTTCTCGATCAACGCCACGAAGAACGACCAGTTCGGCTCCGCGCGCCGGATCAACCGCAACTTCAGCACCGCCACCACGCCCACGTCCGTCCCTCCGCCTGATCCGCTCCGCGCCACGGTCGACAACCCCTACCTCACCAGCCTCCAATACAATGTCTTTCCCGTTTACGAGCACCGCTACGCCATCGGCACACGCGTCGATTGGAAGGCTACGCCCGTCGATGTGATTTCGTTTTCCACGTCGAGCAACTGGCTCGTGCAGGACTACGAGCAGCACGTCTTCACCATCAACGCCGGCACGAACCCGCTCGCGTGGGGCGAGGATTTCACCCGCGGCCGCCCCGGCGCCGGCTCCGCCCAGGTCGCCAACACCGCGCGCTACGTCCGCGTGCGCAACAACGTCGCGCGGCTGAACTGGCGCCACACCGGCGCACTCTGGGACTTCACCGGCTCCGCCGGCTACAATTTCTCCGACCAGACATACCGCGCCAATTCCCACCGCCAGTTCGAGGCGCCCGGCGGCCGCATTCAGGGCGCCACCGTCGATCTCGACGGCTACTCCCAATACCTCCCCGGCCGGATCTCGATGCGCAACGCCGCCGGCCAGCCCGTCGATCCGTTCGACCTCAACAACTACACGTTCTTCATGAACGGCGGCTCCGGCACGCGCGACAACGACAGCACGGCCAAAAGCGCGCGCTTCGACGCCAAGCGGAAATTCTTCGGCGAGCGGGTGAACTTCTCGCTCAAGGCCGGCGCCTCGTCCGCCGAGACCTACCGCGCCGCGCGCAACAGTTCCTTTACGCCCGTCTTCGTCGGGCCCGACGGCGCGACCGGCACGCCGGGCACCGCCACCGCGGCCTTGGCCGCCGACGAATCCTTTGCCCGCCTGCCGTTCAGCCTGCTCAACCAGGCGATGCTGTCCTTCCCCATGCCCCGCGGCCTCCAGCAGGTGCAGTATCCCAGCAGCCGCCGCGCGTGGCAGCTCTACGAGCAGAACCCGTCGTGGTTCAACACCCAGACCAACCGCCGCACCGATATCCGCAACACGCTCACCTCGCCCCTGCAAATCACCGAGCGGCTCGACGCGCTCTTCCTCATGGGCGACTTCTCGTTTTTCCAAAACCGCCTCCGCGTCGTGACCGGTGTCCGCTACGAGCGCACCACTGACAGGGGCCGCGCCGTCCTGCAGGACAACAACGCCCGCTACCGCAAGGACGCCGCCGGCAACCTCATCCTCGACGCCGCGCGCCGCCCGATTCTCATCTACCCGGCCAACACGATTAACACGACGACGCCCGAGGGCATCGCCAACGGCATCGCCGAGGACGCGCTCGTCTACAAAAAACTCGGCGCCAGCCTCAGCAAGCAATACGGCGGCTATTACCCGAGCCTCAACGCCACCTACAGCCTCACGCAAAACGTGCAGGCGCGCCTCGGCCTCGCGCAGGCCGTCGGCCGGCCCGACTTCGGCAACATCCTCGGCGCGACCAACGTCAACACAATCAACTTCGATCCCGAGAGCAACGCCACCGGCGCCGCCCTTGGCACCATCACGACGCGCAATCCCGCGCTCAAGCCCTGGACCGCCAACTCCGGCGACATCCGCCTCGAGTATTACCCGAGCAACGGCTCCGTGCTCTCCGTCGGCTTTTACCGCCGCCAGATCGAGAACCGCTTCTCGACGCAGAACTTTCTCGCGACCGCCGAGTTCCTCGAGACGCTCGATCTCGGCGAGGAGTATGTGGGCTATCAGGTCAACGCGCCCATCAACGTCTCCGGCATCACCCACATCAACGGCTGGGAATTCGACCTCAACGCCCCGCTCAGCACGTTTACCAAGCTGGAGTTCGCACGCTCGATCCGCGTCTTCGCCAACGCCACGCTCGTGGGCAACCGCAGCCCCGCCGAGGCGGATTTCCGCGGCTTCACGCCCAAGCTCATCAACTGGGGCATCAACTACAACCGCCGCCCGCTCTCGCTCTTCGCCAAGTGGACGCTCGTCGGGAAGAAAAAGGTCGGCACCATCGCGGCCGGCAACATCGGCGCCGCCGGTTGGAACTACCAGGCCGAGCGCCTCCGCCTCGACCTCTCCGGCGACTACCGCCTCAACGCCCGCTACGGCCTCTACTTCACGGTCCGCAATCTCTTCAACGACCGCGACCAGAACTATTCCTACGCGATCGGCAGCCCGCGCTACGTGAAGTTCGCGGCCGAGGGCGAATACGGCGTGAACTTCCAGGTCGGCGTGAAGGGGAATTTTTGAACCTTGGTGGCCCGCCCGCCCGCTGAGTCTAGAACGTAGGGCATCAGCGAGCTGAGGCCCTGCCCACGCGTCGCGGCCGCTCGGGTCCAGATGCCCGCCTCACCGCGGCTTCTTTTCGGGCTTCTTCTCCGGCTTCGTCACCACGATGGAATCGGGATCCTTCGAGCCGGGCGGCTTCTCGGTGCTGATCTTGGCGCGGAGCTCGGGTGGGAGCGTGGCAGGATCGATCTTCGTGCCAGTGATGTCGATCGTCGCGCGCATCGTGGCAAAGCCGCGCGGGAGGGTGGTCAGCGGGTTGTTGCGCACGCGCAGTTGGTTCACGATTTGCACG
>JAEUHB010000337.1 GCA_016794665.1 Opitutaceae bacterium | reverse complement strand
CACACCAAGGGCGACGGATTCGTGTGGCTGCCGAAGGAAAAAATCCTCTTCACCGGCGACGCCTGCGTGAACGGCCCGCATAACTACATGGGCGACGCCACCGTGAGCGAATGGATCAAGACGCTCGACGCCGCGAAGAAGCTCGGCGCGCAGACCGTCGTGCCCGGCCACGGCCCCATCGGCGGGCCCGAGGTGCTCGTGGACCAGCAGCAATATTTCGTCGAGCTCACGCGGCGCCTGCAGGTGATGATCGCTGCGAAGAAATCGCCGGCGGACGTGAAGGCCGCTCTCCCCGCGCTCGCGACGGAGCTGAAGGCCATCGCGAACATCGCGCGCTTCGTGCCGGCCTCGCTTTTGAATCAGGCGGAGAAAATTCATGTTGAGCTCGGCGGCGCCGCCTTTCCGCGATGAACCGCGCGCTCCTTTTTCTCCTCGTGGCCACGGCCGCCGCGCGCGGCGCCGCCCCCGTGATCGACACCTCGGGCTTCCGCGACTCCGCGCACCACTGGCGGAACATCAAGCAACCGGAGCGCTTCATGCAGGCGACCGGCCCCGACCAGGCGGCCTACGCGCCCACGCAAGTCCGGGAGATCGCGGCGAACCTCCTGCTCTTTCAGCGGGTGAACGGCGGCTGGCCCAAGGACTACGACATGCTGGCGGTGCTCAACGAGGAGCAGCGGAAACTCGTGCGCGACACCCGCGCCAACCCCGACACCAGCTACGACAACCACACCACGCACCCACAGGTGGAGTATCTGGCGCGTGCCTTCACGCTCCTCGGCGACCCCGCGCATCGCGCGGCGTGCGTGCGCGGCCTCGAGTTCATGCTCGCCTCGCAATACGCCAACGGCGGCTTCCCGCAGTGGTGGCCCAAGGGCGGCACGATCGCGAAGCGCATCACCTTTAACGACGGCGTCATGATCGGCATCCTCAACGTGCTCAAGGACGCCGCCGACGGCGCGCCGCACTTTGCGTGGCTCGCCGAAAACCCGCCGCTGCGTGCTCGTTGCGCCGAGGCGGTGGCGCGTGGCACCGCGTGCCTGCTGAAGATGCAGATCCCCGGGGCCGACGGTGCGCCCACGGGCTGGGGCCAGCAGCACGACGAGGTCACGCTCGCGACCGTTGGCGCGCGGACGTTTGAGCTGCCGTGCGTCTCGCCCGCTGACACCACGGAGGTCGTGCGCTTTCTCATGCGCGACGCGCGGCCCGCGCCCGAGGTCGTCCGCGCGATCGAGGCGGCGGTGGCTTGGCTGAAAAAGACGCGGCTCGACGGCATTCGCGTCGAGCGCGTGCCGGCGCCGCGCGTGGAGTTTGCCCGGCATGTCACCGAGCACGATGTCGTCGTGGTGAGGGACGAAAAGGCGCCGCCGCTCTGGGCGCGCACGGTCGAGCCCGGCACGGACCGGCCGATCTTCGCGAGCCGCGATGGCGTGAAGGTCTACTCGCTCGCCGAGGTCGATCGCGAGCGGCGCACCGGATCCGGGTGGTATGTCGTCAACCCGCGCAAGCTCGTCGACACGGATTATCCGGCGTGGCGCGCGCGTGTCTCAGCGGCGGCGCGCAAATAGGCGCCACCGTGGGCGGCGGCTCGGGCTGGCGCGGCGGCTCCCGCCTGGCCGCGGGAATTTGACGTGGCGTGCGAGGCGGACAATCGCTACGCGATCGCATCATGACCGCCCGTTTCCCGCTGTTTTCGCTGTTCGCGTTGATGGCATTGCTGCCCACCGGCGCCGCCGCCCAGGAGCACACGCTCGATCTTGGCCGGCGCGGCAAGGTCACGCTCTTCCTGCTCGGCGACTGGAAGCCGACGGTGATCAACATGGCAGGGCAATACGACGTGTCGTTTGCGCCCGTCCGCGACGGGATCAACGCGAGCGGCACGATCAAGGTGACCTTCCCCGACGTCGATCGCTACGACACCAAGCCCCGCCTCAAGCTCCGCGTCGAGGCGGACTGCGCGCCCTACGAACTTCAATCCGTCGAGGGCAAGGCGCGCGCCCGCGAGTTTGCACTCAGCTCCGGCTATGGGTTCTACTGCAATTTCACCGACGCCGCGTTGCGCGGGAAGAAGGCCCCGCCCGGGGAGTTCAAGGTGATCAGCTCCGGCAAGATTCGCCTCGCGCCCGACGTGCTCATGGAGGTCTTCATCGGCGCCGACAGTTTTTCCGAGGAAGCCTACCAGCAGCTCCTCGGCGCGATCGAGGGGATGGAGTATCGGCGGAGGTAAGCTGCGCTACTCCTTCGCCGCTGGCTCCGGCTTCGGCGTCGCGGCCGTGACGAGCCGGATGATCTGATAGCTGGCGGGCGTGTCGCCGGCGTTGCGCAGGCCGTGAAGATCATTGGAGGCGAAGAAGAACACCGAGCCCGGTCCGCCCACCGCGGCCTGGCCCTCGATGGTCGCCTCGATCTCGCCCTCGCGCACGAGCACGATCTCGTCGTCGGGATGGCGGTGAGCAGCGTGCGCGGCGACGCGCGGGTGGAGGGAGGTGACGTGGCTCTGGAGTTTCGCGAGCGTGACGGTGGAGCCGTCCAGCACGGCGCGGCGCTCGCCGGTCTTCGTCGGGGCGGCGGCGAGCTTCTGCCAGTCGAACACGCCCGACTTCAGCGTCGGGGCGGCGTTGTGCAGCGCAGGCGTGTGCGTGGCGGCGGAGGCGAGGTTGACGACCCAGTAGGTGGCGCGGGTTTCGCCGACGTTGCGCACGCGGTGCATGTCGTTCGACGCGTAGAAGAACGTGGAGCCGCGGCCGGCGACCTGGGTCCGGCCGTTGATGTGCACCTCGAGCGTGCCCTCCTTCACGATGATGAGCTCCTCCTGCGGGTGGCGGTGCGGCTCATGCGAGGCGGCGCCGGGGTTGAGCGTGGTGATGTGGCACTCAAAGACAGCGAGCGTGGGCGTGGCGTGGTTGGCGACGTCGCGCCGCTCGCCGTTGGGCGTGGTCCGGGCGATGAGTTTTTCCCACGCAAAAACCGCGGAGCCCATCTTGGGCCGGGGCGCGGACGAAGCCTTGGCGTCGGCGGGGAACGCGGGCGGGGCGCCGAGCGTGGCGCAGGCGAGGATCAAGGCGGGGGCGGAACGCAGGCTCATGAGGCGGGTGGGTCGGGGAGGGGTGCGCGCGGCCAGACGTAGCCGCGGCGCCGGAGTTTCGTGGTGACATCGTCGGTGCGCCCCCGCACTTTGCCCGCCCCCTACCGTGACGCTTTTCGCCTTCTACCTCGCCGTCGTTGTTCTCGGCATTCTGAGCATGGGATTCCAGATGCTCGGTTCGCGCCTCCTGAGCCCGCACTTCGGCTCGGCGATCGACGTGTGGGCGTGCCTTATTTCGACCTTTCTCGCGGCGTTCAGCATCGGCTCGATGCTGGGCGGCTGGATCAGTAACCTCGCGCCGCACGCGCGGCGCCGCGGCCAGTGGGCCTGCGCGGTCGCGGCCGTGGCGGCGCTGGCGCTCACCGCCCTCTGGGGGCGCGCGCTCGTCAGCGCGATCGAGATCGGCGTCGCGTCGAGCGGGCTGGCGGTGCTGCTCTCGTGCGTGGCGCTGTTCTTCGTGCCGGTCACGGCGCTGTCCACCTTTTCGCCGCAGTGCGTGCAATTCCTCGCGGCGCGCGGCATGCCGCCGGGCAAGGCTTCCGGCCTCGTCTACGGCGTGAGCACGCTCGGCAACATCGCCGGCGTGATGCTCACGACCTTTGTGCTCATTTCGCACTTCCGCGTCTCGACGCTGCTCTACCTGTGGCTCGCGGTCGCGGTCGTTTGCCTCGCCGCGCTCGTCTGGCTGCTGCGTCCCCTTTCCACCGCCCCATGATGAAACTCCTGTCCGCCCCCTGCCTGGTCCTCGCGCTGGCCGGCGCCGCGTTTGCGGCCGATGCCGCCGGGGACTTCACCGAGCGCCACGACACGATCTACAACAGCCTCACGATCGAGAAGCGCGGCCCCATCGTCGAGATGCGCGCCCGCGCGCGCGGCAGCGAGGCGCTCGAGTCCGCCATCGACACGCGCGATCCGATGCTGCCGATCGTGCACTACATCAAGACGGTCTACGGTGCCCTCTTCATCCACCCCGAGCCGAAGCGCATGCTCATGGTCGGCCTCGGCGGCGCGGGCTTCCACCACCTCTTCACCGCGGCGTTTCCCGACACGCTGCTGCACACCATCGAGCTCGACCCGAAGGTGCTCGAGCTCACCGGCCAGCACATGGGCTTCAAGCCCGGCCCCAAGACGCCCGTCACGATCATGGACGGCCGCATGTTCATCAAACGCAACCGCGAGCAGTGGGACTGGCTGATGCTCGACGCGTATCGCGGCGGCTTCGTGCCGCCGCACCTCAAGACCGAGGAATTCTACCGCGAGTGCGCCGCGCGCCTCACGGACCGCGGCATCTTCATCAGCAACCTCCACGCGACCACCGAGCTCTATTACTCGGACCTAAAGACCATCCAGGCCGTTTTCCCGCAAATCGTGATCTTCGAGACGGCGGGCCGCGGCAATGTGATCGTCGTCGGCGTGAAATACCGCGATCCCATCATCACCGACCCGGCGAAATGGGCCGACCCGGATTCGCTGATGAAACCCGTCTTCCAGGGCCGCGTGGACCTGAAGCTGGTCCGTGCCGAGCACTCGCGCCTCCCGCTCAACCGCATGCGCGCCGGAAAAATCCTCACCGACGACTTCGCTCCCGTGGAGTTCCTTGATGCACTGAAGGCCAACAACGCCGACGAACCGCGGGCGAAGAAGTAGCCCGCGCGCGCCGCGCCGCCCCGGGCGCGGTCCTTTCATGTCCACCCCAACCCCCGATAACCCCGCGCTCACGCGCGCTCGCCTCAAGGCTTACTGGCGTCTGCTGCCGGTGCTCTTTCTGGCCTACGTGATCGCCTTCGTCGATCGCGCGAACGTGGCTTTTGCCAAGCTCACCATGTCGAAGGACCTGAGCTTCGACAACGCGGTGATCGGGTTTGGCGCCGGCGTGTTTTTCATCGGCTACTTCATCCTCGAGATTCCCGGCTCCGTGATTGTCGAGCGCTGGGGCGCGCGCCTCTGGATCTCGCGTATCATGATCACGTGGGGCATCATGGCGGCCATCACCGCCTGGGTGGGGGTTCCGCTCGCGGTGTCGGTGTGGTTTGTCGAGCTGTGGAACGGCCTGTTCGGCGCCAAGCTGGGCGTGGCGGAGTTCCAGTTCTACGCCGTGCGTTTCCTGCTCGGGCTGGCGGAGGCCGGCTTCTTTCCGGGTGTCGTGGTTTACCTCACGCATTGGTTCCCGGCGCGCGACCGCGCACGGGCGCTGGCGTTGTTCTTCATGGCGACCCCCGTCGCGCAGATCGTGGGCCCGCTGCTGTCCGCCAAGATGCTCCACATTGGCACGACCGAGGTCGTCAACGGCGTGAGCGTCACGCATCCGCTCTTCATGGGGCTCAAGGGCTGGCAATGGGTCTACGTCGCCTGGGGCATCCCGGCCGTAATCCTCGGCGTCGTCGTCCTTTTCATGCTGCCCGACAAGCCGCGCAACGCACGCTGGCTCGCCGCCGACGAACGCGATGCGCTCGAGGCCGAGCTCGCCCGCGACAAGCCGAAGGCCAAGGAGCACATGACCCTTTGGCAGGGCCTCAGCCACCCGAAGGTCGCGCTTCTCTCGCTTTCCTACTTCTGCACGGTGACCGGGAGCTACGGCGTGGTGTTCTTCATGCCGAGTATCATCAAGGACTGGTATCCCGCGCAAAATTATACCCAGCTCGCATGGCTCACGACGCTGCCGGCGCTGATGGCGCTGCTCGGCCAGATGGTGGTGGGCTGGAACTCCGACCGCACGCGCGAGCGCCGCTGGCACACCATCGTGCCGATCCTCATCGGCGCCGTCGCCATCGCGATCGCGCCCATGACGCGGGGCAACCTGCCGCTCACAATCGCCTGCTTCATGCTGGCGCTCGGCGGGCTCAAGGCCTACCTGCCTGCATTCTGGACGATGCCGTATCTTTTCCTCACGAGCACGGCGGCCGCCGGCAGTATCGGCATGATCAACTCGATCGGCAACCTGGGCGGGCAGCTCGGGCCCTACGTGATCGGCAAGGTCGAGAGCGTGACCGGATCGTTCGTCGGCGGGCTGTATTTCCTCTCCGGCATGATGATCGTCTGCGCGACGATTGTGTTCTTCCTCGGCCTGGGCGCGAAGGAGAAGCCGCCGGCGCCGGGCGCCTGATTTTTTCGCATGAGCCTCTTCATCGGCATCGATTCCGGCACGCAGAGCGTGAAGGCCGTCGTCCTCGATCTCGACACCCGCAAGGTCGTCGCCGAGGCGCGCGCGCCGCACCAGTTGATCGACGGTCTGCCCGTCGGCCACATGGAGCAGCATCCGCAGCAATGGGCCGCCGCGATGGACGCCGTGATCGGCGAGGTGGCCGGGAAAATCGACCGCGCGCGCGTGCGCGGCATCGGCGTCTCGGGCCAGCAGCACGGCTTCGTGCCCCTCGATGCGCAGGGCAACGTGATCCGCCCCGCCAAGCTCTGGTGCGACACGAGCACGACCGCCGAGTGCGCGCTCATCACCCGGAAGCTCGGCGGTCCCAAGGCCGCGATCCGCCAGACCGGCAACCTCATCCTTCCCGGCTTCACCGCGCCCAAGATCCTGTGGCTGAAACGGCATGAGCCCGCGAACTACAAGCGCCTGCGCCACGTGCTCTTGCCGCACGATTTCCTGAACTACCACCTCACGGGTAATTTCTTCATGGAGTTCGGCGACGCCTCGGGCACCGCGCTCATGGATGTGCGTGCGCGCAAGTGGAGCCGCGCCGCGATCAATGCCATCGACCGAAACCTCGCCGACTGGCTGCCCCCGCTCAGCGAATCGCACGCCGCGGCCGGCACGCTGCGCCCCGCGCTCGCGGAGCAATACGGCCTCTCGCCTGAGGTCGTCGTGAGCGCCGGCGGCGGCGACAACATGATGGGCGCCATCGGCACCGGCAACGTCACGCCCGGTGTCGTCACCGCGAGCTTTGGCACGAGCGGCACGATCTACGCGCACGCCGCCAAGCCCGTCGTCGATCCCGCTGGCGAGATCGCGGCCTTTTGCGGTTCCACGGGCGGCTGGCTGCCGCTGCTCTGCACGATGAACGTCACGACCGTGACCGAGCAGGTGCGCGCGCTCTTCGGCCACGACCATGCGGCGCTTGAGGCCGCCGTGGCCAGTGCCCCCGCGGGGGCGCATGGGCTCGTGCTGCTGCCGTATTTCGCCGGGGAGCGCACCCCCAACGTCCCCGATGGCACGGGCGTGCTGCTGGGCCTGAACCAGAAATCGTTTCATCGCGGCCCGCTCGCCCGCGCCGCGATGGAAGGTGTGACGCTGGGCATGAACTACGGCCTGCGCCGCCTCGCGACGCTCGGCGTGAAGGCCAAGGAGATCCGCCTGACCGGCGGCGGCGCCAAGTCCGCGGTGTGGCGCCAGATCATGGCCGATGTCTTCGGCGTGCCGGTCGTCGGCATGGTGGAGGACGAAGGCGCGGCGCTCGGCGGCGCGTTGCAGGCGGCGTGGTGCGTCGCGCGCCGCGACGGCA
>JAEUHB010000212.1 GCA_016794665.1 Opitutaceae bacterium | reverse complement strand
GGGGCATGGGCCGATCGTTGGGCGCGCACCAACGATCGAAGCCGCATGCTGATTCCTGCCTTGGGGTTTTGTGCCGCCGGGCCGTGCCTAGCGGTGTTGGCGGTAACGTCGTCATTCACTTTTGCGTTGGCCGCGATGGTGGTCTTCGGGCTGGGCCGCGGTTTCGCGGACGCAAACCTGATGCCCATCGTCTGCCAGGTGATCAATCCACGTTACGCGGCGACCGCATACGGGACGCTTGCCTTCGTCGGGGTGAGCGTAGGCGGCGGTATGATCTACGCAGGGGGCTGGCTGCGCGACCAACAGGTGGGGCTCGCGCTGCCGTTCGTGGTGGCCGCGGCGGGACTCCTCGGCGCCGGGCTGATGCTGCTCGCGGTAAAACCGTCAACGATGCGGTGAGCAGCGCGACTCACCTTGTGCCGCGCCCGCGACGAGCAGGCACACGCACCCGCCGGTGCGCATGGCGCCCGTGCACCGGCCAGCGCGGCGGGCCGGGGCGCGCACACTGACTAGCAAGGCGAACGGGCAGCCCGCCTGCGGCGTGGGCGGCGAAGGCGCGCCGGGCTCAGCGCGCTCCGCCCTTAGAACGTCACCGTGCTCGTGATGCTCCAGCGGCGCGGGGTTTGGAAGACGTAGCGGTAGGGACGAACCTGATCGGCGTCGATGACCTGCAGCTTGTCCTCGTCGAGGAGGTTGTCGACGTTGAGCTGGAGGCGGACGCGATATTTGCCCGAGAGCCGGAGGTTGTAGGCGGTCATCGCGTTCAGAAGCGTGAACTCGCCGCCGAATATCGGGGCGTTGCGGCGCGTGGTGTCGTAGCCAACGACAGCGTCGCCGCGGTGCTGCACGCCGCCGCCGAGCGTGAGGCCGTTGAACCAGCGGCCCTCGGAGCGCAGCGTGTAGCTTGTGAAAAAGTTCCCGCTGAATTCGCGGAGCTGCCGCCGGCTCTGCCCCTCGGCTTGCTTGAAGCTGGCGTAGAGCCCGTCAATCGTGGCGATGGCGGCGGTGACGGTGGAGTTGGCCGGCACGCCGAAGCCCGCGGGCACGAGGAGCGCGCCGTTGCGCACCCACTCGGCGCGGTTCTGCTCCACGTAGGCGCCATTGCGCGGCTGGATGTTGCTCGTGATTTGCTTGGTCTGCGCGAAATTGAACGAGATGCGCCAGTTCGGCGTGGGGTTGGCGGTGAAATCGTATTCCCAGCCCTCGCCATCGGTGTCCTGCCCGTCGCGCGAGGCGGGATCGGTGAAGCGATCGACGCGGTTCATCGCCTGCCAGATGCCGTTGATCGCGTTGATGAAGTTGTTGTCGCGGCCGACGGAGCGGTTGACCTCGGTGGTCTTGTAGTGGGCGATGGAGCCGCTGATGCGGTTGTCGAGGAGCGAGAGGCGCACGCCCATGTCCTTGCCCTCGCCGCGGCGATTGCCGAGGAGGCCTTGGAAGATGTCGCGGTCGGACTGCGGGACGAAATTGTTGGCCGAGTTGTAGAAAACCCCGAGCTGCTTGGTGACGTTGAGCACGATGCCGTAGGTGCGCGTGTCGCCCTGCGAGCGGTTGGCGGTGGCGAGGCGGCGGCGCGCGGGGAAAAGGCGCGTGACGGGATCGCGGTCGTTGTTGATGTCGCCGTTGCCGTCGACGTCGGCGGTGCTGCCCCAGACGGCCTGCTTGTCCTTGCGCCAGCCGGCGGTGACGACGACACGGCCGTCGAGCCAGCGGCTCTGCGTGGCGATCATCTCGGAGTCGGTGCGCGTGAGATCGTTGGTGGTGGCGTCGCGCGTGCGCACGAGGGCGGAGGTGACGCCGTTGACATTGTTGACCGGGAAGCGACGCGGGTCGTGCATGCCGCGGAGCTCGGCGTTGCTGGTGGAGAAATCGAGATACGTGCGACGGCGGAGCTGGTTGTTGGCGTTGGTGAGATCGCGAGGGAAATTGGCGTCCCCGGCCGGCGTGCGGTTGACCTCGTTGAGGCCGTCGTTGCGGCCCTCGTTCTCGCGGCGCGACCAGAGGCCGGCGAGCGAGTGCTGGCCGAGCCATTTCGAATGCTTGCGCAGGTCCAGCGAGTAGGAGCCCGTGAAGCGCCAGTCGGTGCGGACCTGGTCGCGGTAGTCCACCTGCAGCTGGCCATCAGTGTAGTATTTGCCGGCGCCGGGATTGCGGCGTCCGTCGGGAAGCTGGGCGTTGGGATCGCCGCGGAGGGCGACGTCGTTGAAGACCTGCGGCCGAAACTGCTCGCGCTGCTCGCTCTGCTCGTTCCACGCCGCCTCCAGGGCGAGATCACCGATGCGCTGCTCCACGAAGAGGCCGGTGTTGTAATAGTAGTAGTCGCCGGTGAAACCCGGGCCGGTAAGCGTGGCCTCGCGGGGGACGAGCGACCAGTCGGTGATGGCGATGGTGTTGTTGTTGAGCGCGGGCGAGACCGGGCCGGAGTTGGTGAGCCGCCCGCCGAACCACGAGATCGGGCCGACGCCGCCGAAGGGATCGAAGATAAACTGGCGCGCGGTGTTGTTGCCGGTGCCGGTCGCGGCGGCGCCGAAGGTCGCGGAGAGGGGCTTGCCCGCGTCGAGCCATTGCTGGAGGCGCTCCTGCGCCGGCCACGGCTGCGAGACGACTTGGTTCACGTCGCCGTATTCCGAATCGAGGCGGATCTCGGTGTTGCGGAACGGCCGATACGTGACGGCGAGCGCGGCGCCCGTGCGCTCGAGGCGGTCGAACTCGCGCCAGCCCTTGCGGTCCTGCCAGAGGAGGTTCACGCGCGCGGCGAGCTTGCCCGCCACGATCGTGCGACCGAGATCAATCGAGCCGCGGTAGTCGTCCCAGCTGCCGACGCGCACGCGGAGCTCGTTGGTGTCGCGGCCAATCAGGGCGCGCTTGGTCGACGTGTTGATGATGCCGCCGGGGCCGCCGATGCCGAAGAGGATGGAGTTGGGGCCGCGCGCAAAATCGAGGCGCTCGATGTTGTAGCTGTCGGACGAGAGCGACCACGCGAAGTAGTTGCGCCCCAGCGAGGCGCCGGTGAAGCCGCGCAGCTGAAAGATCAGGTCATTGGAACTCGCGGTGTTGCCGGTGTAGTCAGTCGTGTCCTTGGAGCCGTTGAGGCCGTATTCGAGGGCCTCGGTGACATTGATGGCGCCGATGTCGTCGAGAAATTCCTTCGTGAAGACGGAGATCGCGGCCGGCGTGTCGCGCAGCGAGGTGTTGAGGCGCGAGCCCGCGAGGGTGTTGGTCGCGGTGTAGCCCGTGTCCTTGTCGGTGCGGACCTCGAAGGGCGAGAGTGTGACGGTGGCGTCGTCGGGCTTGGCCGCGGTGCCTGCCGTGGGTGCGGTCTGGGCGAGGGCCGCGGCGTGGGCGACGACAAGAAGCGCGGCAATCAGCCGATACGGCGCGGTGCCGGGAGGGGGACAGGTAGGCATGGTATCAAGGGGTCGAGGGTGGGACAAACACAAGGCCGCGGGACACGGCGAGGGCGACAAGATATTAGTGCAGGCCGGCCGGTCGAGCCATGTCTGTGGCCGCAAAAACATCCCATTTCCGGAAAAGCCTCCGCAATCGCCCGGCACGGGAGTGCCGGCGCCTCAACCTTTCGCTCCGCGCAGGGACCCGCGCGACTCCGTCGGCGCCTGGCCGCGCAGGCGGCGGAAGGCCGTGGAAAAATGATATGGATTCGAGAATCCGAGCCGTTCGCTGATTTCCTTCACGCGCAGGCTCCGGTAGCGGAGCAGCTCCTCGGCGCGCTCGACCTTCATCCGGAGCAGCAGTCGCGCGGGGGAAAGCCCGAAGAAGCGCTGGCACTCGTTCGCCAAGTGGCGCGAGCTCACGCCGAGAGCGCGCGCCATTTCGCTGACGTTCGGATTCTCGCCGACGTAGCGGGAGAAAACCTGCGCGATCTCCTCGCGCCGCGCCTCGTCCGCGGGGATGCGGCGAAACCCCGCGCTGAGGGCCGTGGGATCCAGCCCGCGGACGAGGCGCCAGAAGAGCGCACCCAGGAGCCCATCCTGCACGGCGGCGCCATAAGCCTGATCGTTCTCGGCCTCCGCGCGCAGCTCGCGCAGGAACCACGCCTCGCGCAGGTAATCGCCCCGGCAGACTTGCTCCGCCGGGCTGGTGTCGTCGCGGAACAGCGGCGGGGGCGGCGGCTCGCCCGGGGCCGCCACGAGCCGGAAATGCAGCACGTAATGGAGCTGGCCATCGCGCAGCTGATCGGAATGCCAGTCGCCGGGCTTGATGACCAGCATCTGGCCGGCGACGAGCGTGACATTGCCGCCGTTGAGCTCGCAGCGATACGGACCGCGCTCGACCAGGATGGCCTCATAGTTGGCATGCTGATGCCGGGGATACTCATAGTCGCCCTCCATGCGCAGGAGGTGGAAGTCGTCGAACACAGGCCGCACGCGGACGAGGGCCTCGACCTGGCGCGAGCGGCGGAAGCGTTGCTTATGAACGGGCATGGCGCGTTGTGCTGGAATTGACAATGCCCCGCCCGGCGCCTCGGGCGAGGCGTTTCCGGGGCCTGCTCGATTCGAAATGCTTTTGCGCAGGAGGACATGGCCTCCGCCGGCCGCACCGGCTACGATGGGTGCATCGAGAACCCATGGCCCTCCCCGTCGCAGCCGTTGTCGGCACAGGATTCATCGGCCCGGTGCATGTCGAGGCCCTTCGCCGCCTCGGCGTGCGCGTCAAGGGCATGCTCGGCTCCACGCCGGACAAATCGCGCGCGGCCGCGGCCCAGCTGGGCCTGGAGCGGGGCTATGAAGACTATGCCGCCGTCCTCGCGGACCGCGAGGTGACCGTGGTCCACCTCACCTCGCCCAACCGCCATCATCGTGCGCAGGTGCTCGCGGCCCTCGGGACGGGCAAGCACGTGATCTGTGAGAAACCGCTCGCCCTGACCGCCGCCGAGACGGCCGAGCTTGTCGCGGCGGCCAAGGCGCACCCCCAGCTCGTGTGTGCGGTCAACTACAACGTGCGCTTCTACCCCCTCGCGCTGCACGCCCGCGCCCTCGTGCGGCGCGGCGAAATTGGCGAAGTGCTCCATCTCCACGGCAGCTACCTGCAGGACTGGCTGCTCAAGCCCACGGATTTCAACTGGCGCGTGCTCGCCGCGGAAGGCGGCGACCTGCGGGCCGTGGGCGACGTGGGCACGCACTGGCTCGACCTGATCGGCTTTGTGACCGGCCTCGAGATCGAGTCCGTGATGGCAGACCTGCACACCGTGCATCCCGTGCGCGAGCGCCCCGCCGGCGGATCCGTCGGGACGTTCACTGGCTCGCCGGGACCGGAGTCCGGCGCGCCGCACCCCGTCGCCGTCACGACCGACGACTACGGCGCGGTGCTGCTGCGTTTCCGCGGTGGCGCGCGCGGGGTGTGCCATTTTTCGCAAGTCGCCGCTGGCCGGAAAAACTGCCTCCGTTTCGAGCTATCCGGAACCAGACGCTCGCTCGCCTGGAACAGCGAGTCGCCGGAGGAACTCTGGATCGGCGAGCGCGGCGAGCCGAGCCGCCTGTTGCAGCGCGACCCCGGGATTCTGGATGCGTCGGCGGCGCGTTTCTCCGCCTACCCCGGCGGCCACGCCGAGGGCTACCCGGACACGTTCAAGCAGCTCTACCGCGCAATCTACGCCGACATCGCCGGGGGCGGGCCCTCCGCCGAGCCGCTCTACGCGACCTTCGCCGACGGCCACCGCGAGCTTGTCCTCTGCGCCGCGATCGCGGAAAGCCACCGCACCGGCCGCTGGGTCAACGTGCCCGGCTGACCGCCTTCCCCCGCGCGCCAGCCGCCCTCCCCCTCCCCATGAAACTCGGTTTTGTCTCCGCCATTTTCGCCGACCTCGACCTCAACGCCGTGCTCGCCTTCGCGCGCGAAGCCGGGTTCTCCGTCGTCGAACCCATGTGCTGGCCCACGGGCAAGGCCGAGCGCCGCTACGCCGGCGTCACGCATGTGGACGTATCCGCCCTCGATGCCGCGGCCGTGCGAGCACACGTCGCGGCGTCGGGCGTCGGCCTCTCGGCGCTCGGCTACTATCCAAACCCGCTCGTCGCCGACGAACGCGAAGCCGCCGTGTGCATCGCGCACCTCCGGCGGGTCATCTCCGCCGCGCCCCAGCTCGGGCTCGACACCGTCAACACCTTCGTCGGCCGCGATCCCCGGCTTTCGCCGGCCGACAACTGGAGGCTCTTCGACGAACGCTGGCCGGACATCGTCCGCCATGCCGAGGCGTGCGGCGTGCGCATCGCCATCGAGAACTGCCCGATGTTCTTCTCGCTGGACGAGTATCCGGGCGGCAAGAACCTGGCCCACACGCCGCGCGCCTGGCGGGAGATGTTCAACCGCATCCCGTCGGCGAACTTTGGGCTCAACTACGATCCCTCGCACCTCGTCTGGCAATTCATCGATCCGGTGGCGCCAATCAGGGAGTTCGGGTCCCGGATTTTCCACGTCCACGCCAAGGACGCGTCGATTGACCGCGAGGCGCTGCAGGACGTCGGCGTGCTCGCGACGCCGCTTGAGTTTCACCGCCCGAGGCTGCCGGGCCTCGGCGCGGTGGATTGGGCCGCGTTTTTCAACGCGCTCCGCGAGGCGCGCTACGCCGGCCCGGTCTGCATCGAGGTCGAGGATCGCGCCTACGAGGGCCCGCTCGAACGCCGCCAGGAGGCGCTGCACCAAAGCCTCCGCCTCCTGCGCGAATTGCTCCCGGCCTGATTCCTCCCGGCCAAGCCATGTCCCCCGCCCCCACGGCCCTCGATCTCGCCAAGATGATCGAACACTCCCTGCTGCATCCGACCCTGACGGACGCTCAGCTCGACGCCGGCTGCCGCCTCGCAATTGAATGCGACGCCGCCGCCGCGTGCGTGCAGCCTTGGTATGTCCCGCGGGCGGCCGCGCTGCTCCGCGGCTCCGGCGTGGCCGTGTGTGCGGTGATTGGATTCCCCCACGGGAACAGCCACACCGAGATCAAGGTGCGCGAGACCGAGCTCGCGATCCGCGAGGGCGCGCACGAAATCGACATGGTCGCCCGCAGCGGCCACGTGCTCGGCGGCGACTACCATGCCGTGGCCGACGACATCCGGCGCGTGAACGACGCCTGTCGCGCCGGCGGCGCCCTGCTCAAGGTGATCTTTGAGAACGACTATCTCGAGGACGCCCATGTCATCCGGCTCTGCGAGGTGTGCGGCCAGATCGGCGTCGCGTTCGTGAAGACCTCGACCGGCTACGGCTTCGTCCGGCAGGCCGGGGGAGACTTCAACTACCGGGGCGCGACCGATCATCACCTGAGGCTCATGCGCGCGCACTGCCCGCCCGCGGTCCAGATCAAGGCCGCCGGCGGCATCCGCACGCTCGATGATCTGCTCCGGGTCCGCGGCCTCGGCGTCACGCGCATCGGGGCGACGGCGACGCGCGCCATCGTGACCGCGGCGCTGGCGCGGGGCTGGGCGCCCGGCTCCGCGCGGCTGGCGGCGCTCGCGGGCACGCTCGGGGCCGTCGCCGGCCCGGCGGGCCGCTGAGCCGTCCCTCGGGCTCAAAACGAATATGTCGTGGTAAACCGAATCTCCCGCGGCTGCACCAGGTCGTAGCGCGTGTAGGCGGGGCCGCGGCCGCCGGGGAGGTTGAAACCGTCGGGCGCCGCGGTGGCGGAGAACGCGAGGCGCGACGGGATGATGTCCGTGCGGTCGAGGAGATTGTTCACGTTGAGCTGGAACCGCACGCGGCCGGGCAATCCGCGGAATTTGCGCGCGTAGGCGAGCATCA